>CAJXBM010000051.1:0-10716 GCA_913051185.1 uncultured Chloroflexota bacterium
GGCTTACCCAATACATCCATCGCATTATTGCTGGTCATAATATTTCAAAAAAGCGCAATTGGATTTACTGGCGAGCCCGTACCACCTCGAATAACAAGCGGAGAAATAACTAGCATGAATTCGTATCTTCCAGTCGATTTACATGTCAAAGACAATTCATCAAAGTTTGCGTTATCCAACAGAGGCAGCCCCATATAGGGAATTACAACCTCATGTATTGGAATCCGAGCTGGATAATCGAAATGCTTGTATCCTGCCTCCTGAAGATCCCATCCGAGCAACGATGCATCGTTATCATAAAGGTACTCAATCACCGATGGACCATTTCCTGGCGTTGCAGGAGGGTGTGAGAACTCAAAATTCTCATTAGCGTTCCAAAATGCGTCACAACCTGACCTGACCAGCACAGCATCACCTGGTCTGGGTTGAATACCCACTGATTCAGCCCAGTCTTCTAAATGCCATCCTTCGATAGGCTCATCTGGAGATACATATTCCTGCGATCGCATCGCTGGAATATCGTACAACACTCCTCGCGTCACGATTCCATCTTTCCAATAATCGACGGAGTTAGTTAATGCTCCTGCATCAGTGACCATGTTGGGATCACGATCGTTATAAAGCCGACCACCCATTGAGCTGTCACCTGTAAAAATATGACATAAGGCATCTATATGAGTATTCACATAGCCGTGGAAAGCAACGCCTACGTAGTCACCAGAACTGTCTGCACCAACCATCATTCGATGATCTGCAGGACGAGGATTTCGCTGCTGATTACCTACAACTTGTTCGGTGGCAATCGGGTTAGCACATGAAACACTCAGTCCCTCATTGATGAGTCCCGCGGCATACTTAATCTGATCATCAGTGATGTGATTCAACGTACCTAGCTGATCATCCTCACCCCACCTGCCCCAGTTGCTAAATCTTGTCTTGTACGACGCATATTCCTCAACGGTCGTCGGCGTTCTATCCTGTAAACCCATAACTATCTCCTCACAAACCTTATCGTGAGCAGTCTAGTTCATTGATGAACTTTCAGTCAGTATCATGTCTGGAAAGAAATTCATGAGTGGCGAAATCCAGCGACAATAGTTTACTTAGGCCGGATTCTGAAGCATCTATTAACCATTGTGGATATCTCATTGACAACTGATGCTCTAAAAATTCATCCTCATCATCTATCAACACATCTCCGTTTTCAAGCTGTATTAGATCTAGATCCAAGTCTACCCAATCTAATACATAAGGGCCGCCATTCACCTCGCGTCGCAGATGAGATGGGGTCGACACATTCCCATATGCAGTCATTTGACGGCGACCTATAGGTCTTTCCGGAATCAGTATGTTGAACCATTGTTGTTCAAAAAAATATGCTGTAGTGGCGGCTCTCGCTTCGAGAGTTCCGCGATACGATCGAATCACGGAACCTTTTTTTATATGACATTTCCATATACGACCCAACTCCGTGTCGACAATTTCATCAATCAATTCTCCTGAGTACTCATAATGAAAGGAGCCATCATATTTCGACGACTGTATCTTTAATTGCGTAGATGTCCGAGTCATACAAACCTATAAACTGGCACTTGAAGTCCTAAACGCTAAACTCACAGCTAGTCTAGAATAGGACCTACGCGAACTTAACGTTTAATTAATGAGGGAAGACCTTGAGCGCTCAGATAGACACCGACTTCGAATCAGTAATCGGACTCGAGGTGCATATTCAACTAAAAACGCAGTCCAAAATGTTTTGTGGTTGTGAACGTGCATATTTTGACACCGAACCTAATTCGCACGTGTGTGTAGTATGCATGGGAATGCCCGGATCGCTACCGGTTATAAATCGCCAAGCCGTCCTCTACACAGTAATGGCCGGGCTAGCACTGAACTGCAATATCCCTCCACAAGCGAAGTTCGATCGCAAAAACTACCCGTATCCTGATTTAATGAAAGGCTATCAAATATCCCAGTTTGACCAACCATTTTGTGAAGAAGGTACTCTACTAATCCAAACCGATAGTGGCGGAGAACGAAATGTTCAGCTCGAAAGAATTCATCTTGAAGAAGACACTGCCCGACTCATCCATCGCTCAGATTCGGAAGGGTCCTACAGTCTATTGGATCTGAATCGAGCAGGTTCACCGTTAATGGAACTTGTCACAAAACCTGACATACAGTCAGCCGGTGAGGCAGCAAGCTTCCTAAAACGTCTCCGCCAAATAACGAGATATCTAGATATCTCAGATGCCAATATGGAAAAAGGTCAATTACGATGTGATGCCAACATCTCGGTTCGTCCGAAGGGCACCTCCGAACTCGGCACTAAAGTTGAAATAAAAAACATGAATTCATTTCGGTCAGTGCAGAAAGCGATCGACTATGAAATTTCAAGACAAGTCACACAAATCAGAAATGGTGAACGAATTGTACAAGAAACAAGGGGTTTCATTGACAGCACAGGAGAGACTGTCTCGCAGCGTTCAAAGGAAGGAGCTTCGGACTATCGATACTTTCCTGAGCCAGATCTGCCACCCCTTTCTTTGACAGACACATTTATTGATGAAGTACGCAGTCTTTTGCCGGAACTACCGAATTCTAGGTTAAGTCGTTTTACTACACAGTATGATTTAACTCCCACCGAGGCTATTACCTTAACTGACTCGAAAATTCGCTCAAATGCATATGAAGAAGCCATCCAAGCTGACGACACTGTCGATCCTAAGGAAATTGCAAAATGGTTTATCGGCGAGGTTGCAAAACATATAAATGAGTTGGGCGTTGATGCGGAACTCTCTGACACAAAAGTTACCCCCCAGCAAATCTCTCGATTAGTAAAACTTGTCGAATCGAAAGAAATTACGAACAACGCCGGTAGAGAGGTCTTATCGGAGATGTTCACTGACGGGCACGATCCTGAACGTTTGGTGGAATCACTCGGGCTAAGGCAGAACAATGATACGGCAACCCTAGAGTCTGCCATCAGAGAGGTGATCGAGAATAATCCCAAAGCGATGGCTGATTATCGAGGAGGTAAAGAGTCCGCAATTGGATTCTTACTCGGTCAGACGATGAGAGCCACAAAAGGTACCGCTGACGCTAACATTGTGCGGGAGCTATTGCTAAACCTAATCAATAATTAGCTGTGTGCGCATACGACTCTTTTGTGGGTTCTTCCCGATGACTGACCAAACACTTAGGATAAACAGATGGAACTTAAAGATTTTCTCGCAATCGCACAAATTATCATTGCCATTACTTTAATTGTTTTGGTACTCATGCAAGTTAGAGGTACAGGCTTTGGCGCGGCACTTGGTGGGCAGGACTATTCTTTCAGAACTAGACGAGGCGTAGCAAGATCGCTGCACCGCATGACAATCTTGACCATAATATTGTTTCTCGCGGTTTCAGCATGGAGCGTTGTGGCTGGTTGAGTGTTCTTGTTCAGACAAAGCAGTCGAAAGGCTTTCGTCTCGTGAGTGAGGTTTTGACTCCGACTAAAGTGGCTTTTTTTGGAACCCCTGAGTTTGCAGTACCAACACTGCTTGGACTTATCGAATCATCGGCAGTCAGCCTAGATCTGGTTGTCACACAACCAGATCGACGAACTGGACGAAAAAAATCTCCTAGCTTCACACCAATCAAGACAGCAGCGATTCAGCACAACGTTCCCAATATTTTGCAACCACATGAAATAGACGAGGATTTCCTAGCCACGTTAATCGCTCTCAATATCGAGGCTATCGTTGTTATTGCATCGGGCCACATACTCCCAAAACTCTTGTGCGAATACTATGGCGATCGGATAGTGAACCTACATGCCTCACTCCTCCCCAAACACAGAGGTGCATCGCCCATCAGCGCAGCTTTGCTAAGTGGGGACACAGAGACAGGAGTCTCTTTGATGCAGGTAGTGCACAAACTCGATTCTGGCCCAGTTTTTGCGCACAAAACTCTCCAGATATCTGAAAGTGACACCGCTGACAGCCTAAGTTTTTCACTATCATTACTAGCTCGTGATCTCCTCTTGAACTACTTATCAAGTTGGCTAGCTCACGGAATAGATCCAACTCCACAAAATCCAAATGATGCAACATATGCAAAAAAGATTTTGTCGACAGATGCACAAATTAATTGGAACCATTCTAGTGACCAGATATCTAAATCTGTACGCGCATATATCCCATGGCCCATTGCATACACTGAATATCAGGGACAGCGACTTCGTATACATGAAAGCAAACCGTTATCAAATGTTCCCCCTAAACCTACCCCCGGCACTGTAATTCAATTACCCGACAATAGCGTCGGCATTCAATGTGGGACAGGCGTGCTTCAGCTCACCTTAATTCAAAGAGAAGGCAGAAAAATAATGCCTGTCACTGACTTTTTAAACGGAAATCCCGATTTCATCGGAAGTGTTCTTGGATAACAACCTTTAATCTAACTGTGACTAATTCACACTAACTCCGGTTAAAACTCCCAAATATCGACAGAATCGCCGACACTAACTTGTCGCCGTCATGGCGGTATCGTTTAGTCACATCAACCACGTCATCTAACATCAATTCGGCATCACCATAATTGCCCTCAACATCGGCAAACACTGGTTGCGACTTCCATTCTGGTGGAAACGACTCGTCAACAATATTGTCATTAGCAAGAATCACGGTGGCAATATCCGTTATTCCCACGTGGTCACAAAGCGCAGCATAGTGTCGAGCAGCTGAATAGCCATTAGTTTCACCATATTGAGTGGCCACATTTGATATATATATTCGTGGTGCAGACGTACGCTGTAATGCATCTACCATCCCAGATACTAATAAATTTGGCAGGATAGACGTGTACAAACTGCCAGGTCCAATAAGAATCAAATCCGCCTCCGATATTGCCTTGAGTGCCTGTGGATGAGCCGCAACACTATCTGGAGATAATCTAATCTTTTTCGGTGGATACCCTTGCTGAGGAATTTTTGATTCACCAAGCACCTCGAGGCCATTGTCAAACGACCCGATCAATTTGACATCTTGGAGTGAGGCTGGAATAATTCGCCCGCGTACTTGAAGCACCTTGCAGGTTTCATCAATAGCAGCTTCCATATTTCCACTTACGGCAGTCATAGCCGTCAAAAATAAGTTACCAAACGAATGCCCAGATATAGAATTTCCTTCAATTTCATCGAAGCGGTATTGAAATAATTGAGTTACTAATGATTCGTCTTCAGCCAACGCCGCGATGCAATTTCTAATATCACCTGGTGGAATTACGCCCAAATCATTGCGTAACCTGCCAGAAGAACCACCATCATCAGCCACGGTTACGATCGCTGAAATATTAGATGAAACCTGTTTAAGGCTTCGCAAAAGATTCGCAAGTCCTGTACCTCCGCCGAGTACCACTATCTTCGGTCCATTAGCCAAGCGAACATTTCTATAGGCTAGGCCGACAATATCACCCTGAGTATTGAATTCCGGAATCGCTGCATGAATGATCCAGCTTCGTAACTTCCAGCCTGATGTCAGTGCGAGTGCCACCGCCACCAGAATAAACAACAGACCACGAATCCAGCGTGGAATAAACTGAAGAGTGAGCCAGTAAATCTCATCGGGAAAAGCAATAGCCAAATACGCTGTCCGTAAAAGGTAAGCAAATCCCAATCCTGCGATAATCGCCGCGAACGCAAACAAAGCTAACCAGCGCTTGAGGTTAAGTCCAAGATAAAACCACTTCAATAGGTACTGAGACATAGTGAATCCTCAAGCGCTACCGCGCTTCGGTCTAAATACTGAGCGTTACGAAGTGATAAGTCAACTAAGTATCACACAAGAAAGAATGTCTTACCCTTCTGCTTCGTCAGATTCCGCCTCATCCGTCGATTCTAATTCTTCGCCTTCAGCAACCTCAAATGATTCTTCGGCAACAACCCGAGGTCGCTGCACCGCTGACACCAAAGTGTCCTCGGATGTAAGCACAGTTACCAAGTCTGAAATCGTCAGATCTCTTACAAACAATTGCGAGTCAAGCTCTTCGAGAGCGGTAATATCTACTTCAATGGCCTCCGGCATATCAGCCGGCAGTGCCTCGACCATTATCCTATCGATTGCTTGAACCAAAACACCACCGTACATCGAGACTCCCTGTGAAGTTCCCACAAAGTTCAACGGCACATCTGCTTGGATAGTTCGTTGTAAGTCGACTTGAAAAAAATCAATATGTAGAATTTTTCGTGTCACTGGGTCTATCGATACATCTCGAACGACAACCGGACGTACTTCCGTTTCTCCAGAAATTTGCACCTCAAATAAGTTATTTTGCCCATGCAAGTTCAAGAGGTCTCGCCCATCAACGTATTGCAGTTGGAGCGAGGCAGACTCTATTCCTCTTCCGTATAGATTTGCCGGCAAAATCCCTTCGTTGCGAAGACGACTTACCTTTCGACCTAAAATTGATCTGGGATTAAGACTATATACATTCGACATTTCTAACCTCGTTACGAGTATCGTTTCATCAGTTTGCAGCTCTTTACGCTACTTAGTTTCTCCTGTAGGCACAACTCGAATATGAATTTGCGATAGATGACACCACACATTTCTCATGCGATACTCTGCCTCAATAGTAAATCAGGAGATTCTCCACAAATGCGTCCCATTCAAGAAATAGTTGAAAAACTTGGCCTAAACTGGAACGACATCGAACCCTACGGGCGTGATAAGGCCAAAGTCCCTCTTCAGCTGTTTAATCGAGACAAGCCAATGAAGGGCAAGTTGGTTGTCGTTACAGCGATCACTCCGACCCCTGCCGGTGAAGGAAAAACAACAACGACCATAGGGTTGACTGATGGTCTAAATCTCATCGGCAAAAGCGCTACAGCCGTAATCCGGCAACCGTCTCTCGGTCCTCTTTTTGGCCGAAAAGGTGGTGGCACAGGTGGTGGGCTAGCCACGGCAGAGCCTGCCACAGATATAAATCTACACTTCACGGGTGACTTTCATGCAATCCAGTCAGCACATAACTTCTTGGCAGCCATGACCGAAAACTGTGTAAAAAGCCATGAGATCGAACGTTTTAATGCTGAGGGAATTACGTGGCGCCGTGTCACGGATGCAGAAGATCGGGCTCTACGTAATATTGTTATCGGAATGGGAAAGCCTGCAGATGGACCGGTTCGTCAGACTGGATACGACATATCAGCTGCCTCCGAAATCATGGCTATAGTTGCGTTAGCTCAGGACTACACCGATCTAAGAACTCGATTAAGTTCTATCGTGGTTGGATGGACTCAGGATCAAGAACCAGTCACTGCAAAAGATGTCCAAGCTGTTGGCTCAATGATGGTTCTATTGAAGGACGCCTTAAAACCCAACATTGTTCAGACAAACGAAGGAAATCCCGTGATATGCCATGCGGGCCCATTCGGAAACATTGCACACGGTTGCTCCTCTATTATTGCCGACAGACTTGCACTTCAGACTTCCGATATCGTTGTGACTGAAGCTGGTTTTGGCGCAGATCTTGGTTTCGAAAAATTTATGGATATTAAAGTACGGCAAGGTGGAGAGAAGCCAAGTGCCGCTGTTCTTGTTGCCACTGTTCGCGGCTTAAAATGGCATGGTGGAATAGCTCAAAACGAATTGGCTAAACCCAATCCATCTGCGGTCGAAATTGGATCAAGCAATCTGAAACATGCCATTTCCATCGTCAAACGCTACGGCTTGCCTGTAGTCGTTGCTATCAACAGATTTCCTGAGGATTCAGAAGAAGAGATACGCACGATACAAAAAGTCGCCGAGGCGGCTGGAGCAACAAATGCGGTCGAAGCAAAGGGATTCGCCGAGGGTGGGTCTGGAATGATGGACTTAGCAGAAGCCTTATGCCAAGTACTGGACGAAGGACCAGCCACGGTAGAACTACTCTATGAAAATAATAACTCCATTATTGACAAAGTAACCAGTCTAGCCAAGGAACTCTATCAAGCAGAAAGCCTTAGCTGGGCACCAATGACTAGAACGACCGCCAAGCGGTTTGAAGCAAACGGATGGAACTTTCCAATCTGCATAGCAAAAACACACTTGTCAGTATCAGCTGATCAGAGGTTACGAGGAGCACCCACCGGTCACATATTTCCGGTTCAAGAATTTAGAATTGCTGCCGGAGCACAACAAATAATTTGTTTAGCGGGAGATATCATGACGCTGCCAGGTTTACCGGCTGACCCAAACGCATTCGATATTGACTTACAGCCAGATGGAAGTGTTACTGGCTTACTTTAGACTCGAACATTTTTGACACAAATCGCCGTATTCGTTTAGCAATCGATTTGAAAAATTGTTCGTCATAATAGAACTTCTTTAAAACATCAGAGAGTGCCGAATCTAACCATGACTCTAATTTGTCATCTGAGTCTAAATCAATAGAAACAATGCTGAGATCACTTGTCGATTTAAAAGAAGATGCTTTGTCAGTAACGAGTCTCACTGAATGCGTATCAGATTGATTCCAGCCAACACAAAGAATGATACCTACAGAAGGGTCAATTTCTAAGACTAACTTTTTGATCGTAAAGACGTCATCGACATAACGCATAACGGCTCGAGTACCCGTTGATAAATTAACCGACAAAGTAGTTGCAAGTTCACCTTTAGTCAGAACTGCAACCCTGATTCCATCCTCACGCAATAATCGCGATAGGCCGGTAGCAAGCATGTCATTGAGTTCGTAACGCGACCCGATTATAGAAATTACTGGAATAATAAAACAAACTCCCGGAAATGAGTTGGCGATCAGTCAATCAACATGACTTCAACTGATTCGCCCACCTCGATTGCTGCGGTATCTTCTGGACAAATAGCATAGCCGTCAGCAAGCATCATCGATGTGAGTACTCCCGATCCTTGTGCACCTGTAAGACGAGCGATGTAACCACTCTCAGTTAATTCAATTTTACACCGCGCATAAAAGCGTCTTCCATCTGTATTCTTCAATCTATCCTGTGCTGTGGCTATAATCGTGCGGCGTTTCCAAGCATCTGCATCATTCTGTGACCGGCCAATCATTTTAAAAAGTGCTGGGCGTCCAAATAGTTCAAATGTCATCATGGCTGATACAGGATTACCTGGCAAACCGAGATGTGGTACTTCCCTTCCGGTCTCATCCCGTAATGTTCCAAATGCCAGTGGCTTGCCGGGCTTCATTCGTACGGTCCAAAACCCTATCGCACCCTGATTTGCCAGAACAGTCTTAACCACATCAAAATCTCCTCGTGACACACCGGCACTCGTGATCAATAGATCAGCATCACGGACTCCATCTTGAATATTCCTGGTTAAATCCTCTACGGTATCTGCTGATATATCCAGCACCCGTGGGATTCCACCAAATGATCGCACCTGAGCCGCGAGTGAAAACGAGTTTGTGTCATAAATCTTGCCAGGTGACAAAACTTGCCCTGGTGGCAGAAGTTCATCTCCAGTCGACAATATTGCAACCCTTGGTCGTCTATAGCAAGGTATTTCAGTTAATCCCAGTGACGCGGCAACTCCGATCTCGGCGGGTCCTATGAGTATCCCTTGGCTAAGAGCCAGAGAGTTAGCTGTAATATCCTCACCCGCCTTTCGAATATTAGCTCCCGTCAGTGCCTCGACATCAATTCGAACCTCAGCTTTTGGATTAACTTCCCATTCACCATCTGATCGTGTCGTATCATGGGTGGCCCAATCGTACTCGTCCGTCTCTTCAAAAGGTACTATTGAATTAGCACCTTCTGGTATCGGAGCACCGGTCATAATACGAACTGCCTCGCCTTTTCCGACAATCCCCTCGTATACCGAACCCGCTGCTAAGTATCCGATAACCTTCAGTTGAATCGGCATATCATATGTGGCACCAGTCGTGTCCTCTGAACGAACTGCGTAACCATCCATCCCAGTATTCGGCAGCGGTGGTATATCGAAGGTGGAATACAGATCCTCCGCCAGAGTGAGTCCAAGGGCCTCCGAAAGGTGAGTCAATTCTGCCGGAAGGAGCGACACAGAATCTAAAATCTGAGCTCGTGCCTCTTCCACCGAAATCATGTCGTCGGGTAAAATTGAGCGATCTCCGGTCTTCGTTGAAGAGTAGGTCTGCTCATTGGAACTTGAATCATTTTGATCAGCCATACGCCTATTATAATCTTTCTAAGATTTTTCGTGAATGACCAGATAGAATGCACTAATTAGTGATAGCAAGAAATCACGAAACAACGCAATGTAAGGAAGACAATATGCCATATGATGCAGCCTTTAACCCTAGTGGCGGAGCAGCCATTGTCGGCTTAGGCATGACTGAAATGACCAGAGAGTATTCATATTCCGCGACCGGACTAGCCGGCATCGCTGTGAAGCGAGCACTCGACGACGCTGGGCTAAATAAGGAAGATATCGACGGTCTATTTATCAATGCCGGTGTTACTAATTCCATCTCAACTCCCCTGCAAACATCGCTAGGATTCAGAGATTTAAAATTACTCAATCATATGAACGCAGCAGGATCCACAGCCGGACAAATGGTACAGTTTGCGTCATTAGCGATTCAAGCAGGTATGGCGTCGCATGTGGTGTGTGTCTTCGCTGACGATCCGCTTAAACCTGGCACTTCAGCTGGTGCGGCTTACGGTGGCACGAGTAATCGAACGACAGGAATGGCTAGCCTACCCGCGTCCTATGGATTCTTCTC
>CAJXBM010000052.1:0-10589 GCA_913051185.1 uncultured Chloroflexota bacterium
CGGATTCAGCTACAGTTTTCCCTAAAGCCTGTCCAGCTGGTTTCATTTGCGATACGGAAGGACTTGTGCGCGAGCAAACGCTATGTTCTGCGGGATTTGTCTGTCTTTGGGGGGTGCGCACTATCCTTCCCCGGCCTGCTGACGGTGATAGTTTTATTCCATGTACAATTCAAGAGTTACGAATACGCAAGGGTAGGAACGACTTGTCGGATGGAATATCAGTTAAATGCAATTATACAAACGCTTTGAATCCAAGCGTTTTATATGACAAAGTGTATCGGAATCCGAATCGAAATCTGCATTTGAATGCACTCGAGCGACATCATCTAAATCATCCAACATCTCAAAAAGCCGTAACACAGTTCTTCCGTCGGAATCACTTAGTTCTACCCGTTGTTTAGGGATTTGCAACGAGTCAGCATTGGCGACGCTAAAGCCTTTATCTTCAAGTTCATCCTTAATGTCAATGAGGTCCGTTGGTTCGGTAATGACGTCAATCATCATACCTGTATCTTCGATATCAAGTGCTCCGGCATCAATCGCAGTCAGGGACAGATCTTCTTCATCAATCGTGCTCTTATCTAAGCTAATTACTCCACGTCGCTCAAATTGCCATGCCACGGAACCTGATTCCGCCATACTCCCCCCGCTTCGAGAGAAGGCGTGTCGCACTTCCGCAACTGTTCGATTTCGATTAGTGGTGACGGCATCCACGAGTACAGCACAACCGCCTGGGCCATATCCTTCATATGTAACTTCTTCCAGCGACTCGCCGTCTCCCGGCCCGAACGCTCTCTTGATTGCACGATCAACGTTGTCGTTCGGCATATTTGCTGATTTTGCTTTCTGCATGGCTAATCTGAGAGAGGGATTAGTCTCAGGGTTAGGATCCTGGCCGTTCCGCGCTGCCATGGTAATGTCACGTGCAATCTTGGTAAACAGTTGCCCGCGTTTAGCATCAGTCGCAGCTTTTTTGTGTTTGATAGACGACCATTTAGAATGACCAGACATTATTGCACCTCACACTAAAGTAGACCGTTTCAGACTACTAAAACAACATTATCAATCAGTCTCGTTGAACCCACCATTGCCCCAATCGACAGCAGCGCGTCATTCTGGACATCACCGGTAAGCTCAGCAAGTGTCTCGGAATCAGCGAGTGATACATAATCTATCGAAATTATATCTTGATCCACGATTGTTGATCTAACCAACCTCCGCAACTGTCTCGCAGAACGTTCACCTATCTGAAATGCTTGCTCTGCCTTGAACAAGCCCGCTGAAAGACTCAGTGCCTGAATCCGTTCGTGTGCACTAAGAAATACATTTCGCGATGACAGTGCCAGACCATCTGATGTTCGCACTGTCGGGCATTCAATGATAGCAGTATTCATATGAAGATCTTTTACTAATCGCTTGATAACACGAATCTGTTGCGCATCCTTTGCACCAAAATAAGCTTTGTCTGCATCTACAATATTCAATAGCCGGAGTACTACGCCGGCAACTCCCGCAAAGTGACCAGGACGACTTACACCTTCTAGAACCGTCCCTAGATAAGGCAAAGTGACAATAGTCTCATCGTTTTTTGCATAAATTTCAGAATTATTGGGAGTAAAAACAAAGTCGACGCCGATCTCGTTGCACAGTTCGAGGTCATTTTTCAAGTCGCGGGGATAACTCGCGTGTGCCTGCTGTTCTTCGAATTGGGTCGGATTGACATAAATTGAGACGGTTAAGTAATCGCACTCTGATCTGGCACGTTTCAATAGCGATATGTGTCCTTCATGGAGAGCCCCCATCGTCGGCACGAAACCCATAACTCCTGAACATTCCCTGCTGAGAGTCCGGATCTCCAAGCTGGTGCCGATTGTTAGCATGGTACCTAGTTGTCGTCCCGTACTGTTTCTAAGAGAACTTGTTCAGCCTGTTTCATACTGTGTTCGCTGCCAGGTAGGTTACTCTTCACCCACTCAGCAACTTCCTTACTCAACATAAATGACTCTTGTGAATTCGGAAATGTTCCATCCTTAACCGCTGCAACGTACTGTTTGATTCCTGTTGATATTTGCTGCCCGACAGTTGAAAAGACTCTAGAGTGTCGAGGTTTCATATCTCGATACAGGTTAAAAATATCGTGCCACACTTGCACCTGGCCATTTGTAAAGGGACCCGCCCCTATTCCTATTGTAGGAATATCTAAAACTTCGGTGATTTTGGCTCCTAAGGCGGTTGGAATACATTCCAGTACCACCGAGTAGGCTCCCGCCTCTTGAATCTTTTGAGCCTCAGTGAGGAGTCGTATCGCGTCACGGGGAGTACGCCCCTGTAATCTAAATCCCCCTAGTGCATTCACAGATTGTGGAGTTAGGCCAATATGACCCATTACAGGGATTCCTGACGAACCAAGTCTCTGAATAGTCGCTAACTCTTGCTCACCAGCTCCTTCAAGTTTCACCGAGTCACACTCAGTCTCTTTCATAATGCGAACTGCGGACTCCATAGCTTTATTGGGATTAGATTGGTAACTGCCAAAAGGAAGGTCGACCACTACATGTGCTCTCTGAGCACCTCGCCGAACCGCTCTGCCATGATGAATCATGTCGTCCAAAGTGACCGGCAGGGTCGAATCGTAGCCCAGTACAACCATCCCAAGCGTATCTCCAACCAAAATGACAGGAATATCCGATTCTTCAGCGAGCTGGGCACTGGGATAGTCATAGCAGGTCAACATTGCGATGGGTTGATTGGAATCAGCCATTTCCTGTAAATCTAAAATACTGATTCGTTGCTTTTTAGTAGACACTAATTAACTCCTGAGTCATCTCATTATGATTGAGCGATTTTGTTGAATTGAATATCTGCCGTGACGGTAAATAGTGTACGAAAAGTTAGCTATTGCTTCAACCATTCGTTCGCACTGGGCACGTCGAATAGGCCCGTGGTGCTAAATACAGCGTCTCGAATAGCAGATGCTACTACTAGTGGTGCCTGAGCCATAAGGGCGAGTAAAGACTGGGGGTCAAGATCCACTAGACCTGTTGCGGCCGAAAACACTAAATCACCATCACCTTGGGTATGTACAGGCCAAATTGATTGTGCAAAGCCATTATGTGAGATCGCCGCCAATTGATTAACTTCTATAGAATTGAGATTCGCATCTGTAGCGACAAACACTAGCGTCGTGTTCTCATTCGATTCCGTCGCCTTGATCGGAAGTTTATGATTGATAAGCGCGTCTGCTGTATCTAGAAAACCCGATGTGGACGACCGTGGACCAGCTATTCGACGTGATAGTTGATAGTCATAAATATCGCCGAGAGCATTAACCACAGCAAGTACCGCGAGCGTAAAAGTTTCTCCTGTTTCATTTTTTAAGCGAATAGAGCCTGAGCCGATCCCACCCTTTAGCGCACAGTCCATTCCAAAAAGTTTTGCTACCGTGGCGCCCGTGCCTGCCCCCGTGTTGCCGCGCTCCATTTTTAGATCTGTAGCCGCCTCTGCTGCGTAGTAGCCGGCTTCTGCAGTTGGTGCGACGGGATCGCCGATTCCAAGATCAAAAAGAATTGCTGCAGGAACAATTGGCACAGGGCCTAACGATGTTTCATACCCAATTTCATTTTCACGAAGATACTGAGATACTCCGTCGGCAACGCGAAGTCCCATAGCACTTCCGCCAGAAAACACAAATGCATTCGCACCAATTATGTGTCCGTTCATTCGAAGTAGATCAGTCTCACGGGTCCCAGGAGCGCCGCCACGTACATCCACCCCGCATGACGTGTTATCGGGCAGTAAAATTACTGTAGATCCTGTGGCGGAATCAGAATCAGTCCAATTACCAATCCGAATCCCTGATATATCGAGAATAGAGTTCGATCGTTCTAAATTCATTCGCTCAACCCTTATCTGGATCGTCGACTATCGAGTCTGACACCTTGGGCAATAGTGCGTTCCTCGTCCAACAATCTTGATTTTCTTGATAGTTTGCCCGCACCTATAGCATTCCATTCCAGTCCTACCATAGACATTGCAATGGTCTAATGCACCGCCCGGAACACCATGGGCATTGACATAGTCGCTGAATGTGCTGCCACCCTGATTCAGTGCCTTATTAAGGGTATCGTGGATGGCTGTAAATAACTGCTTGCTTTTCTTTTGACCAATCGTATTCGCCCGTTTTCGAGGGTCAATACCTGCCATAAAACAAATTTCATCAACATAAATATTACCTAGTCCCGCAAGAGTAGACTGATCGAGAAGAGCAGCCTTAACTGTCCCTGATTTCCGTCGAAGAGCCGATGATAAGTAATCAGTTGTGAAGTCAGGTCCCAGCGCGTCAGGACCGATCTGACGCGCTAGACCATCTTTGAGAGCATCGACGACGTTCCATGTGCCAAATCGTCTCACATCTTGAAAACTGACTATCTCGAATGGACAGTCTGGTGTGGGTTCTAAGACCAGTTGGGCTCGTTCATATTTACCAACAAGCGAAGCGGATTCCCGCAGTATCAAGGCACCAGTCATTCTCAGATGAACTACTAATGAATCCCCGCTAGATAGACAGAATATTAAATACTTTCCGTGTCGATTGGTACCGACAATTCGATGTCCAATCAGTCGATCTACTAGTTCTTTTACATTGGCATTAAGACATAGGCGTTCAAAACCACTGTGAATGCTTGCATCAATGATTAACCGTCCGACTAGATGCGGTTCTAATCCCCGTCTAGTTGTTTCAACTTCAGGCAACTCAGGCACCTAAACAATTTCCTTTAAATTGCCTAAATTTGTTCCTACTGCCTCGTCTAATACGAGCGGAACCGCAAGTTCCATAGATGGCATGAGTCTAGCAGCGACGGCTCGGACACTGTCCAGTTCTTTCCTTGGTAATTCAAAAATTAGCTCATCATGTATTTGCATAACTATTCTCGCAAGACTTCCCTTCTTGCGTGACTCCTCCAACTCACGATCAATATTGTTCATCGCTATCTTTATCACATCTGATGCGGTGCCCTGAACCGGCATATTCATAGCAATTCGTTCCCCAGCTCTACGAATATTATGGTTGGTTGCTGCGAGTTCCGGTATCGGCCGTCTGCGCCCCGTTAATGTCTCTGCATAACCATTCTTTTTAGCTTCATCAATCGTCTTCGTGCGCCAAATATCAATGGCTGGATACGCCGCGAAGTATGAGTCAATAAACTCTTGGGCTTCATTCCGCGGAATCCCTTCCCGAGTCGAAAGACCAAACGCGCTTAAACCATACAGCACTCCAAAATTAAAAACTTTTGCACGGCGGCGCTCCAAAGACGTTATCGCGTCGATTGACTTTGAAAATATCTTGGCCGCAGTAGCCGCATGGATGTCTTGATTAGCTAGGAACGACGCAATCAAGGCTTCATCCTGACTCAGATGAGCCAGGATTCGCAATTCAATTTGGGAATAGTCGATAGACAAGAAAATAGAATCATCACCGCATCGCTCGGCTATAAAGGCGTCACGAATCGCACCCCCCCGCTCTCCCCTGACAGGCAGATTCTGCAAATTTGGGTGAGTGGAGGACAATCGGCCAGTTGCAGCCGTAGTCTGCGAGTAACTGGAATGAATTCTCATGGTGCGTTGATTGACGTGCTGCGGCAAAGCGTCCACGTAAGTCGATTTAAGTTTCGAGAGTTCACGCCAGAGAAGAATATCTTCGACGACAGGGTGTACTCCGACTAAAGATTGAAGAGAGTCAGCATCTGTACTAAAACCAGTTTTTATTTTTTTTGTTGGAGGCAGTTCTAACTCATTAAATAACAGCTCCGAGATAGCCTGTGGCGAACTGATCTTGAACTCGTGGCCCACATTATCAAAGGCGAGCCCCTCCACTTCAACAATTTGATTGGCTAGGTCAGCTCCAAGATCAATGAGTGGTCCAGAATTAAGGCCGATTCCAACTTCCTCCATTCGGCTAAGTGCTAGAGCATGTGGTAAATCGATTTCGTAAAATACTGACTCGAGACCTTGTTCAGACAGCGCAGTACCCAATATCTCTCTTGCCTCTAAGACTAGACTACTTGCACTGCCACCATATTCCGCAATTATTTCATCACTTAGCTCATTTAACAATTTCGCAGATTTACCCTTGCCGCGAATTGCGGCCTCATCTACGGGCTGCAGGAGTTGATACTCCTTAGCAAGCTGCTTCAGCGAAACGTTGTAGGATCCAAGTACATAAGCTGCAATTTGGGTATCGAATATCTTTTCAAACCCAATACGAAATCCAAGGGTTTCAGCTATCTGGCGCAAGCTACCCGAAGTCAGTTTTATGTCATGATTAATAAAGGTAAGCTCGGGGAGAAGATCAAGTTCGCATAGCCATTCAAAGAAATCCGAGGTACTCAAGGAAGACTTAGGAGCGGATTCATCTGACAGCTTCATCATTGGTGTGAGGTTGTCTTGCTTGAATAGATCGTCAAACGAGAAGTAGAAGCTAGAGTCTGAATCCACCGATAAAGCTAACCCTACTGCTTTTTCTGCAGCTTCGACAGCATATGAGGAATCCGAAATTAAAAATATTGATATGTAGCCCTTAGCAACAGCAGAGGTCCTCAGATCTGCTAATTGATCAGCTGTTTGCAAGAGTACAGCTTGGTGAGATCGCACTTCTGAAGTTGTCGGGGGTGACAACTCTGCTCGATCTGGAAGTCTTGAAAGTAATGAATTAAATTGCATACGTGTGAGAAAATCAACTGCCTCCGCTCGTTCATAATTATTCCGATTTGCGGTATCCAGTTGAAGCGTTAGATCCGGTACTTCTGTCACAATCGTAGCTAACATCTTGGAATGCACTGCCGAATCTCGGCCATTACGTAACGCTGTTTGAGTACGCTTGGGTTCGATCGAATCAAGATTAGCAAGCATATTCTCAAGTGAAGCCCATTCGTTTATTAGAGATTTTGCTCCTTTATCGCCAATGCCTTTCACGCCTGGAATGTTGTCACTCGTATCGCCTACCAATCCCTTGTAATCAATCATCTGTAGTGGATCAAAACCAAAACGGTCACGAACCTTTTGATTGTCGTACATAACGTAATCACGTTGATAAGGTCGATACATGTACACCCGCACACCCGGTTCAACTAATTGAATAATGTCATTATCCAATGTCAAAATAATCGTATCCTGTACACCTTCTTTCTTAGCTTGCTTTGCTAAGGTTCCAAGCACGTCATCCGCCTCGTATCCTCCCTTTTCAACAACTGGGATTGAAAAAGCTCCAAGTAGTTCACGAACTCGGTCGAATTGTGGCCGAAGATCATCCGGTGTAGGTTCACGATTAGCCTTATATGTGGGATCGATCTCTTTCCTAAAGGTCATCTCAGATGCATCCCATGCTGCTATGACGTGAGTTGGTTGGAGGTCGGCTAGCACTGCAAGGAGACTACTCGCATACCCATACACTGCCGAAACGGGTTCGCCGCCGGGGCCCGATGGGAGCACATCTTTTAGGGCGAAGTATGAACGAAACATCAATCCATGTGAATCAATAATCACTAGGCGGCTCTGACTAGAATTCGTTGTGTCAGGGGTTTGAATTGACTCTAATTTGTCCATTGTCGATCGAGTATAAACCTCATTATGTTCCTTGATGTACACAGTCCGTTAGCAGGATATCATTACCGGAATGCGTAGATACCGTACCCTCCCTCTCCTTGCCATACGAAGAATGGCTGGTAACTGGCGTTTACTTACAAGCATCGTCATTGGGACGGTCCTAGCTGCTGCAATTCTTTCAGCAACCGCTATCTACTCAGATGCCATTCGGGATTTAGGCCTTGATTTTGCAATCGAAAAAGAAGATATCAGAGATCTCGATCTCGTCGTGCTTCAGAGCAATATTCCAGTAGAGGCCGCACGTTATGAGCGTGCGCAGGCGAGACAGTCTGCAAAAATTGTCGGGGTCTCAGATCAGAGTTTTACGGTCGTTAATCGTGGCGCTCGCAGCGCCACTTATTTCGCGACCCAAGACGATCAAATTTTCGTAGTCGGAGATTCCAGCTTCCCGCGTGCAAATTTCATGTGGAGATCCGATTTAGCAGAACACGTTGAATTAGTTGAAGGCACCTGGCCGATAGCTCAGCCCTCTGGATCAGCTCAGCAGGTTGAGGTTGCCATAGGTCAAAAAACAGCCACTGAGCAGGACTTCTCGATCGGTCAGGAACTTGAAGTCTACCCATTTTGGGAGAAAGAGCCTCTGGCCGTGCCGGTGGTAATCACCGGCATCATCAAAGAGAACGATTCCAATGAGCGATATTGGGGTCAGACCAACTTTGTTCGTCTCGATGGCAAGGAACGTGCATGGGATACATACTTGCTCTGGATACCAGAATCAACCGCATACGGAACATTATTAGACCTCTCTCCTACTATCACGGCTGATTATCGAAATACTTACCAACTGGTACCAGAGCGCTTGAATTCTAGAAATTCTC
Organism: uncultured Chloroflexota bacterium; assembly: GCA_913051185.1. GTDB lineage: Bacteria > Chloroflexota > Dehalococcoidia > UBA2979 > UBA2979 > UBA2979. The sequence goes on from CAJXBM010000052.1 coordinate 8,481, forward strand.
TGCTCGTCTCAACCGGACTTGATCGACTTGAACCAGATTTAGCATCGACAGAAACACGACTCACTATCCGTACGGATCTTCCCGATCTCCTGCGAACATATGACCAAAAACTTTTCTTCACTCGCATCCCGTTATTGGTACTTCTCCTGCAAGTAGGCGGTATCGTGGCCTACTACCTGATTACGGTATCCACTATGCTGGTCGACCGACAAAGCTCGGAAATCGCAACCCTAAGATCTCGTGGGGCCACCACGAGGCAATTGCTCACTCAGTATGCTGCAGAAGGCGCCATTCTGGCCGCCATAGCTATCGGTCTTGGTCCGTTAGTCGCCGCAACTGTGATCTCTGCCCTTGGTCCCACTCCAGCATTCAGCGCGATCTCCGATGGTGGACGCTTAGAAGTTCACATCAGCATGGCCGCCTATATTTTGGCCTGTATCGGTGCGCTCATCGCATTCCTAGCACTTATGGTTCCCGCCTGGCGGGCCACCCGCAATACAGTTGTTGAGTACAAAAAAAGTCAAGCCAGACCGGATAAGCCACCACTCTTCATTCGCTTATATCTAGACGTGGCATTTATGGTCATCCTGGCATTGGTATATTGGCGAGTTTCAAGAGAAGGCGATCTCTTAGCTGAACGATTCTTTGGCGGGCAGCAAGAATTAGACCCGCTACTCCTGGCTACGCCTGCTGTATTTATGGTGACAGTGGGTGTCGTATTTCTTCGATTATTTCCGCCGACACTTCGTCTAATTAGTTGGCTCATAGGTTGGACGCGTTCAGTTGCCTTACTCATTGGTATGCGTTCGCTTGTTCGAAATCCTGGAAATTACTCAAGACTCGTTCTATTACTGATGTTCGCGACCGGTGTCGGCATGTTTGGTGCAACATTTTCAGCCACCCTGGATCGTTCCTATACCGAGCGAGCGGAGTACGCAGCAGGCAGCTCGCTTCGGGCCGTTTTAAGTCTTGCCAACCAAGCTCCAGGTGAGACCGCAACCGAGGATATCTTAGGCGAAAAACCGGAGGGCGATGCCACCTTGGCACTCCGGACAAGAGCGACCCTGTGGAGGACGAGTGACAACCCACGCGAAGTTGAAATCCTAGGGGTTGATCCGAACTCATTCAGTGCAGCTGCCTTCTTTCGCAATGATTTTGCTGAAAATTCAATCACAGAAATAGTTCAAGACCTTGATAGTGACTCCGTACGTCTGGCTGGACCGATGGTTCCAGAAAGTGCCCGTCAGGTTGGGCTATGGCTCAAGTTTGAGAATTTAGCGGGCCGAATTAATGTCAACACGGTGCTCGCAGATGGTGACGGACGTCTGAATCATTTTGCGATGGGCGCTGTAAGACCGGGTGACCCTGCAACGGAAGATTGGATGCTCTTCACAGCGGACGTGACTAAACCAGCAGATAAGTTTGGTAATGCGAAAGTTGCACCACTTCCCTATAACCTCCGAGGGTTAACCTTTACTGCGTCAAGTCGGCTTACTGCTCAACAAGCCAATATCAGAATTGGACCCCTTATCTACACCACATCTGATATTCCACCGCCGGCTCCCGAAGGTGCCAATGATGAGCCAACTACATCCAGTCGATTCAGTTGGTACTTTGGCCTAGACGGGGGACCCCGAGGTATCGCACCATGGCCCGATGCGGCGATAATCCATGATTTCGTAGACGGAGGATTTTCTCCACTCTCTGGTGCCAGAGCCGGGTCATCGGGTGACTTCCTGAGTATTGATGTTGACTCCCCTGCGGGCATTGAACGAACAACAACACTTAGTTGGGTTTCTGGCAATCAAACGCGAGGGTACTATCGAGTCCACGGCCTGATGCTCGATACCGTAACTACGAATCTCAAAGTTTACTTGGACAAAAAGACCGCGGCTGACATGGCAATCGAAATTGGTGATGAATTCGCCTTAAATTCCTCCTCGAGATGGACCCGCGGCACGTTATCTGGCGTATTTGACTATTTCCCCACATATATCCCAAATTCCAATACTGGATTTGCGGTGGTGAATGGTGACAGACTCCAGGCTGCTATTAACGTCGCCCTACCAGATAACTCTGTTGGAAGTAACGAGTTGTGGTTCCGGTCGA
>CAJXBM010000053.1:0-10557 GCA_913051185.1 uncultured Chloroflexota bacterium
CCTGAATACTTTGTAGCCCATTCTGGATCAAGTGCGAGGTGAACATGAGGCATTTTTAACAGAGGCAAAAAGCGGTCTATGTGTACCGATACGTCTCCCCATCCGACCTGCAAATCAATGAAAAGAAGGAGACCCTCTTTTTCGCAGAAATTAGCATACTGTGTCACATTTTCTAATTCGACATGCCGAATATAATCGCCCGAAACGCCTGGATCACTTTGAGCTATATCAGCAATATAGTGGAATGCTCCAACCACAGACTTATCCGGACCATTTAACTCATCATACTGAAGCAAATAATCATCTAGTGCCTCGCTGAGTTTCTCTAAGGGCAAGCACCCTAATATTCCCATTTGACATATGTCATATGCGCCATAGAATCCCACAACCGTTGATTCCTCAAATATGGAAGAATATTCACTGTCCTCCGGAAAGCCGGGACCAGTAGAGAGCCGTGGGTTAACGTCAGTCCAACCCTCGACCGTGATAAAAGACGGAACCAATCTAGTTGCAGTCACATCAGAGCCACTGGAAGGTGAAGGCGTGGCTCGTACCTGAGTCTTCTCTCTGGCCTGACCCACTGTATCTTTATCAGCCTTGTTGACTTCTTCATCATCCTTACTGATTTGTCGTTGTGGTACCTGAGTCACCGACGCTTCTACAGGAGACAAGACGGTAATAGTTGAAATCTCTTCGACGTCTGAACTCATCTTCTGGTTGCTACTAGAAGATACTGAATTTTTACTCGTAATTTCTTCTTCGTTAGAAGAAGTGTCCGACTTTATCGCGCTCAGATAAAAAATAAATGCGCATAATACAGCCGAAGTCAAAAAAATAATTGTCAATGACCCAACTAAGTTAGGGGGCCATAGTCTGCGAGACTTTTCCAAATTTATTGTCCGTTATGTCTGCACAGGTCAACGCTTTGATCTACTGAGATAGGAAGCAATGGCTCTTTTTTATTCGATACCAATAGCCAGTACCGACCTTGTAACTTCACCATTCTTTAGGGCCTCAAAGGCCTCATTAATTTCTTCAAGCTTGTACCTACGAGTCACCAATCCATCCAGATTTAATTTGCCCTGTCTGTAAAGACTAAGAATGTTCGGCATATCTCGGTGAAAACGAGCTCCTCCATAAAATGAACCCTTAAGAGTCTTCTCCTCTAGCCATATCATGCCACTGACTTCTATCTTATCCATAGGCGGAACCATTCCGACAACGACTGCGGTACCACCCCGTTTCGCCATCTGATAAGCCTGCTCTGCCGTAACCTTTAGACCGATAGCTTCAAAAGCAAAGTCCGCGCCGCCACCCGTCAATTCTTGAAGTTTAGCCACTGGATCGCCATCGGACGCATCGATTACATCAGTCGCACCAAATTCCCGTGCAGTGGTCAATTTATGCTCAACCATATCCACTGCAATAACTTTTTCCGCGCCTGCCAGAGCCGCTGCCTGAATAATATTTAACCCAACACCACCCGCACCAATTACGGCAACGGTGGATCCGGGAGTAACTCCAGCTGTGTTAACTACTGCCCCGTATCCGGTCATCACAGAACAGCCGACCAAAGCCGCTATCTCGAGAGGAATATCATCCGCTACCTTAACCAAACCCGAGGCATAAGTTATGACATATTCAGCGAATCCTCCGACATTAGCCATCTGTGTGACTGCTTCACCATCTCTAACCAAACCAGGGTTGTCCCTTCGCGGGGCGCCTTGACTGCATATATTAGGACGCCCACTGTCACAATCAGCACAATGACCACACGGTTGCACAAAACCGATTATGACCCGATCTCCGGGAGAAACGTTTGTTACAGCGGAGCCTATTTCACTGACAACACCGGCGACCTCATGCCCTAAAACTGCAGGGTGGCGTGTGGGATATGTGCCCTCAATGAAATGTAAATCAGAGTGACATACACCCGCTGCTATCACTCTAATTATCGCTTCCGTGGGGCCTACTTTGTCAAGAGTTAACTCTTCCACAGTCAATGGGGTCTGGGGTGCATTTAATACTGCGGCTTTCATACTCAATCCTTTACTACTTCAGTTAACACTTAGTCCTTCTAAAACCTCACACTATATGACTATTCAACCCACAGGAGTAAGACAAGTTGGATGACCGCAGCGACAGGATCTAACGCCAATCGAGCAATCACAAACCGGTCCGCACTCGCCGCCTCGGAGAATCCCTCTCATCCCCAGGGCCTTAAGTACCAAACCTACAGCAACTGAAAAAATCACAAAAAAGCTAATTGTGCGACGCATATCTAAAATGTCTTCCTATCAAATTTAAAATAGCTCAGGTGTGATTAAAGCATGATTTGATTTTTTTTTCAGGGCTGATTAAATACGGCAACTGGTCTATGCTCAGGTGACATCAAATAATGATGAAGAAATTACCATTCGAACTGGAGATAATCATGGCTAGGTGTGGGTTTATTGGTCTAGGTATTATGGGTGAGCCAATGGCTCGGAATTTGCTGAATGCCGGGAACGAAATTGTTGTTTGGAATCGAACCAAATCAAAAGCAGATACCTTGGTGGCAGAAGGAGCTCGACTGGGACTATCACCGAGTGATGTAGCTAAACAAAGTGATTTTATTTTCATCTGCGTCACTAATTCTCAGGACGTACTTGATGTTGTGCACGGGACTGAGGAATCAAAAGGTGTGATTGAAGGCGTAAAAGAAGGAACAATCATTGTTGATCATTCAACAATCGCTCCAGACGTGAGCAGGCAGCTCTCAGCGGATCTCGAAAAAATAGGAGTATCTCTAATTGATGCACCCGTATCAGGCGGTGATAAAGGTGCAATAGGTGGAACTCTATCAATCATGTGCGGGGGTAATGAAAGCGCCTTAAATAGTGTCATGCCCTTACTTCAAATAATGGGTTCACAAATCACTCATTGTGGGCCGTCAGGCTCCGGACAAACAGTAAAATTATGTAATCAAATTGCGGTGTGTATCAATAACTACGCATTAGCCGAAGCTCTCGTATTCTGCAGTCTAAACAAGGTTAGACCAGACGTAATGCTCGAGGCAATATCAGCTGGAGCAGCGGGTTCCTGGCAAATAAGTAATCTTGGTCCGTTAATACTGAAACGTGACTTTTCTCCTGGATTTAAGCTTGGACTCCAAAGAAAAGACTTAGGATTGGCAATCGACGCCGCCGATTCAGTAAACATGCCATTATTCGGCACTACTCTGGTTGACAGAATGTTCTCAGTGGCCGAAAGGCTGCACGGCACTGATGCCGGAACTCAGGCGTTGATCAGTGCGCTCGAGACTCTTACAGATGTAGAAGTCTCCGCAGAATAATTAGGTTACCTTTGACTCTGCTGCCCCCAGCGATCCCAATGGGTAACCTCATCTACGGCCTGACGTTTGGGTTGCGACCAACGACCACGATCAGGGTAACCGAGGGGAATGAGAGCCATCGTTAGGGCATCTTCAGGGATGCCAAGCAATTGCTTAACCTCCCCTTCATGACCCGCATACAAAGTGGTCAAAGTAGCTCCAATTCCATGAGCTCTGGCAGCCAACATCAAATGCTGCACGGCACCATATATCGATGAACCAGCTCTTGGGCTTCTAGATGAAGCAGTATTACGCTGAATGGCAAATATCCAGATAGGGGCCTCTTGAATATGATTAGCCAAATGCTCGGCGCTTAGATAATTCTTCGGGCCCAAAGTATCAGCCGCATCTTCTCCCTCAAGAATTTTCGATCTGCGCACTCCATACGCCTGATTCCAACCCTCTCGGTACCATTCAGAGATTTGATTTTTTACGGCCTGATCCTTAACAACTAACCAAGCCCAACCCTGACTGTTACCTCCTGACGGGCCCCGAATAGCCGCATCTAAAATCTCCCATAATATTTCGTCATCGATTGGACTGTCTGAAAGATATCTGCGCGCGGGCGTTGAATGCAGCGCTTCAATCAAACCTATTGATTGTTGTTCTACGTTTTCCATTTCTCTTGTCCTAACTTTGTTCTGTTTCATGACTTAATTCTCATACATTACTTGGTTACCACTTCTCGCGTATTGATACCGAGTACAAGTCGCATTGCCTCCACATGCATCATCATGGTGGCGGTTTGTAATAATTCTTCTTCCAAACAGTCACGAATTTTTGCAATCTCTTCCGAATTAACTCCCAATTCGCCCAGAATCAAATTATTAGCTGATAGTGGTGATGCCAAAAAACGTGCACCAGATTTTGAATAGTAATACAAGGCTCGAGCCCGACGACGAAACTCCGGATAGGCTTGCAGCTCTCTGATCTCTAACCACACAGAACCGAGAAATTTGGGAAAATGAGCTAGTGACTGATACAAGTCTGGCGGGCTATCGAGCCCAAGCACACTTGCTATATCATCTGATTCTTCAAATTCTCCTCCTGATGCTATTTCTGTATCTCTATGTACTAATTCTCGTTCGATAGGAGATCGTAATTCAACACTGCCTGCTCCACCTACTGAGTCGCGGTCCAGAGCTTCCCGTAGTGCAGCCAGAGTTAATAAGATTTGGGGCTGCACATAATGAAACACGTCTATTACATGGGCCAATTCTTTGGTCTCGTCAGACGCTGGACAAAAAATAGGCTCGTATACCTCTTCGGTCGCCTCCATTGCCATGTCGGCCATATAGAGTGCTGAATTTAAAAAACCCACAGTGTCAATCGAAAGTTTCACGGCTGGCCACACGTGTGTCAGATACTTAGGGATATCTGACAATCTCAAAAATGGAGACGGGATAAAAGGAATATGAAAAAGCTGCTTAATTTCTTCGAAAATTAACTCTGAAGGTTGTTCAGACACTGAGAAATCTCCTAAGCCGTCTTGAGACACGACCTCTCAGACCCAGTACTTTACCTGCTCGAGCTACCCAATATTTACATGCCTGACTATTTCCAACAATTAGAGGCGATCGCCAGTGCCGTAAAGACAATTCCTTACTAGTAGACTTCCCAACACCATTAAGTGCAGGGTCAAATCTCTCGAACTCAACCCACTCACCATCTCGTCTTATCCAAACTTCCAAATTTGCTGACCAGGCCAAACACACACCTGCTGCCACATCCCAAATCGACAGAGACCAAAGTGGAACCGACGTAAATACTTTTGCCGAAACCATTGCCAATTCAAACGCAGCACTGCCGGTAACCCTATTGTCCCAATAAGGAGTATTTCCTGGTGATCCTCCTGGAGCCGCTCCTAATCTCCGTTTAACCTGCGAAGGTGGCTCCGACAAAACTTGGCCGTTAAGTCGTAGCGCACTCCCGCTGCGAGCATGATAGACACCGCTGCCCGTGAGATGTGTAGTCGAACACCAAATCGCCCCGACTACAGGAATTCCCTGGTGAAGAAGACCGATAGAAACCGCAAACAAAGGAAACCGGTTAATAAAATTAGATGTCCCATCGATGGGGTCAATAACCCATACCCAATCTGCATCGGGATTTGGAAGTTCTTCTGCCTCTTCCCCGAGAAGCGTGTGGGTGGGAAAGCGTTGAGATATTCGTCGCCTAACTTCCGTCTCAATATTCGTGTCTATAGCCGAAACAGGATCTCCAGGATCGTCCTGTGCACGGGGCCGACGGTGAGGACCGCGAGGCTTGTACTTGATTTCCGGCTCCAAATTGAGAGCCTGCGATGCCTCTGTTCCCGCCCAAGTTGCCAATTCAACAGCAAGAGTTTCCAACTCAATCAGTTCAGAATCTGAAAGTAATGCTTTAGTTTGTTTCACCATAACCTGTTCCAATAATCAGCAATCGTCGTTCTACTGTTTTGACAAGTCCGTTATTTTGCAACCAGGCTTGCGCCACATCATTTGAAACATCTTGATGAGGTGCTCGCCCATACTCAACAAATTCTCGAAATGACGGATACGCGACAAAAGTTGAAAATGTTTCATCACCCTTAAGTGCATTCGTGCCAAGCCCGATTACACGAGCGCCCTTGGACTCCAAATCAGGCCATATATAATTCGCTAGAAGATCCTTACTGGTTTCCGCAGTTGCATTGCTCTCATAGGTAAAATCAGCCTGCTCAACTATCGATCCACGACCAAAAGTTGGTGGGAGTTCGCTGGCAGGTCCACCTGCCAATCGATAATGTACCTTTGGGCGAGATAGTCCTTCGTCCATTAAAAACGGCGTCGCTTCTGAATAATTAACCAAACTTTCCCGCTCAGCATAGGTGTGCATCAAATGCTTGAATTTTCCAAAAATCTCGGGATCTTCATAAAACGACCCAACCTTTGAGCCTGCCGAATGGCCCGGAAGACTTCTACGGGTCGCATACCAGTGATCAAAATCCGCATAAACAGAATGCGTGACGACTACCTGACCTGACCCAGCAAAGCCCCATGTCCCGTACGCAACCATTTGCATACCCATCTCTCGCATTGCAGGCCAAAGACCGCGACTACTCATTCTTTCGAACGCGCCACGATGAGCTTTATCAACTTGAAAATGTCTTTGCACCAAAATCATTTTTATTCCTAACCGACAATTACTAAATATTGACTCTAACCCCTGAACCCCACCAAGTGTTACCATCCGGTTTGTATAGAGAGACAATAGTTGAAGCATAGGGGGACTAAATAATGACTACGCCTCAAAGACCTCTGCCAGAAGCCAGCCCTGAGACACAAGAATACTGGGATGGGATGAAAAGGCATGAGCTACGAATTCAAAAATGTAATGACTGCGGAAAAGGATATTTCTACCCACGTCCATTCTGTCCAGTCGAGGGATGCCACTCGCAGAACGTAGAGTGGTTCACTGCATCTGGTAAAGGAACGCTGCTTTCGTACGTGATACCACATCGAGGGCATCCAGCCTTCGAAACACCCTATGTCATCGCTGTAATTGAACTCGCTGAAGGCGGAAAAATGATGACAAATCTTGATCTAGGTGACGTAGAAGCCACACCGGAAAATTTGCCGGTTGATGCGCCTATGGAAATCGGATACGAGGATGTTTCTGACGAGATCACCCTACCAATATGGCACCTAGCCTAACAAACTTAAGGAATTAACTGGAGACAAATTATGCCTGATACAAGAAATCTCAGTCACAAAGTCGCAATTGTAGGAGCGGCTGAAACAGACACTGTGGGGAAATTACCTACGCATTCAACCCTACAATTACATGCCGAGTCAGCGTTCAACGCTCTAGCCGACTGTGGCCTAACAATAGATGATGTAGACGGACTAGCCACTGCTGGAGTATCACCAGCCGCATTGGCTGAATATCTTGGAATTATTCCAAGATATGTTGATGGAACCGCCGTGGGTGGATGTTCATTCCTAATCCACGTAAGCCATGCTGTCGCAGCAATCGCGGCTGGCTATGCGGATGTGATTCTGGTAACCCATGGTGAATCCGGTCGATCCCGTGTCGGAGTGGGTGGAGGAAGTGCAGGGCGCGCAACTCCTACTGGACAATTTGAAGCACCATTTGGTGTGGCCGGACCTCCAACGATGTTCTCAGTTCCTGTCGCACAACACATGAAAAAATATGGTACTACTGAAGAACAGCTAGCAGCTGTATCCGTTGCCACACGACAATGGGCAGAAAAAAATACCCGTGCGATGATGCGAGACCCGATTACCATCAGTGACGTGCTTGAAAGCCGAATGATTGCTTGGCCACTTCATCTCCTGAACTGCTGCCTCGTAACAGATGGTGGTGGTGCACTTGTTTTGGTTTCTGAAGAACGTGCAAAAGACTTTCCAAAGAAACCTGTCTACGTACTTGGCCGAGGTGAATCGATCGCTCACACTAATATTAGCCAGATGCTGGACTTTACTGAGTGGACTGGTGCTGCTCGGCACACCGGACCTGAAGCTTTCAAGATGGCTGGGTTAGATCACTCTGCAATTGACCACGCCGAATTTTATGATGCATTCTCACATCTGCCTATATATGCTCTTGAGGCTATGGGATTTGTGAAACCCGGCGAAGGCGGTCCGTGGTTTGCCGAGATGCACTCTGCGCCTGGCGGTAAGTTTCCGATCAACACCAATGGTGGTGGTCTGTCATATACGCATACCGGAATGTACGGCATGTTCGCCATTCAAGAATCAGTAAGACAGCTACGCGGAGAAGCCGAAGCACAGGTTGACGGCGTTGAAACTTCATTGGTGCATGCACCAGGTGGAATGTTTAGCGCTACGAGCACGCTCATATTAGGAAATCAGTAGAAACAAAGAACTATTTCTGATTTAGCTAGTTAATTTCTGATATTTATGTGAATAAGGGAAAGACCGCTGAGAACAGCGGTCTTTCCCTTATTTAGTTACCGATTAATAATTCTATTGATAACTTTGCCTTGCTAAACACCCAATCCAGGCTTACCCAACATCGTCACAGCCATATTGATCTGCCCGTAATGCTGATTACCATGATTAATAATTACTTGACCAATAATCTCATATTTCGCCAGATCTCCGTTAGGCCGTATGTACATTTCCTCGAGCAAATAGTCCATACTCATATCCCTAATTTTGGGAACAATCGCATTTCGCACATCTCTAATATATTTTGCTAACTGGTCTCCTTCAGGAAAAACAAGTGCATATGCCTCTTCCGGAGTCATAGACGTACCCTGATCAACCTTCGGTAAATTCCATTTTTCATTCAATTCTTGCTGGAGCCAAACTGGCTTGTCACGATCGAATGCGAAGTGAATTAAATTGTCAGCAGTTCGTCCAATATGCCAAGCATCGAAACCAATTGAATTACAAGGACCTTCAGGTCGATACTGCAATTCTGTAGCGGTAAGTTCGTCAACTGCCCGCGCCGTACTCTCCAAAAGTACGTCAGTGTAAGACGCAAGATATTCCTGAATACTTATTTCAGCGCTCATAAAAATCCTCCAAATTCGTTATTTTACATTTACCTTATTAGCCACGCGGTAGTCCAAGACCACGAGTAGCAATAATATTTCTCTGAATTTCGCTTGTCCCGGCTGCGATGGTCGAACTCACCGACAGGAGATAAGAGTTCGTCATATCACTACCCATTGCTGCCCATCTATCTTTCGAGTCATGGATATTCGAGTAAAGGCCGAATACCCGAGTACCTGTCAAGGCAATTCTTTGTGACATCTCGCTGTTGAATAGCTTAGACACTGATGCCTCGTAGTTAGGAATCAAGCCATTGTCTTGCATAGAGATAATTCGAAAAGAAAAGTTGTACATCACATCGGTCTCTATATACCTATCCGCAATTTGTCGTCGATTAGGTTCATATCCAGGGCTTCTTGATTGACCTTCATTCGTTTGAAGAAAATTTCTGAGTTTATCCAAAGTTCTCCTCGAAGCCACGGCACCAGTAATATTAGATCTTTCAAAATCCAATAGAGTCATTCCAACGTACCAACCTCGATTCTCCTCGCCTACCCTATTTGTAGAAGGGACCCTCACGTCCTCAAAAAAAGTCTCGTTGAAGTGGTGCCTCCCACTCATATCGATAAGTGGACGGACAGTGACACCCGGCGCATGCTTATCTACCAGTAAAAAAGAAATGCCTCGGTGTTTTGGAGCATCCGGATCTGTTCGACACAGAACGTAAAGCCAATCGGCAAAGTGTGCTAACGACGTCCATATTTTCTGGCCATTAATCACATATTCGTCACCATCCCGAATGGCTCTTGTTTGTAAGGATGCAAGATCCGACCCAGAGCCTGGCTCAGAATAACCTTGACGCCAGTCAACCTCTCCGGACAAAATTTTTGGGAGATGTTCGGCCTTTTGTTCATCTGTTCCATGAACTATCAAAGTTGGTCCAAGTTGCGATACACCCTGACCCCCTACCGCAGGCGCTGCAGCCAGTGACATTTCTTGTTTGAAAATAAATTGCTCCATCGGGGAAAGACCCGCGCCTCCGTACTCCTTAGGCCAATGAGGTGCCACCCAGCCTCTTTCGGCGAGTGCATTAGACCACTCAGTAGCTGCAACTCGAGCATCAGCACTTTCGGATCGTCGATCATGTTCCCAACTACCACCCGAATCTCTATATCGTTCTGGTAACCGAGCTTCTATAACAGTTCGCACCTCACTGCGAAAATTTGCCTGCATATCATTGTCTGACCAGTCCATACGTCACCCCTCAAATAATTTTCTCTTCCTTGATCGGAGTGTCTCACGTGTCATTCAATATGAAAAGGTATCAGAGCACAATGAACTACTGATTTGATCTTAGACAATTCAAACTTAAAGAGGTTCGATAATAGCAGTCATCGAGCCCTTCGAACTTTCTATTCTCGGGTCTGCTCCATACGCATGAATATGATTTTGCATCTCCTCACATTGAGCCTTTGAATCGGTATAGACCGCTACGCGACCATTTGTATCGACTATCCGAGCCAATGCAAACGCCTTCTCTTGGCTATAGCCAAAAATTTTACCTAACATCTCTATCACATACTGATATGTGTGAAAGTCATCATCCTCCAGAACGACCTGCCACACTGAATCTAGCTGCTCACTAGTCGAAATGTTAATGTCTGTACTAGGAACAGTTTC
>CAJXBM010000054.1:0-10443 GCA_913051185.1 uncultured Chloroflexota bacterium
CCGACGATCGCTTCCCCGAGCACGAGGGTTCCCGATCCACTTCCATCGGCAAGGATCGCATTCAAGGGCGGGAACCGGTCATCGTGCGCGAAACGGCACTCGGCGATCTCGAGGCCCGGATGGATCGATCCCACGGCGTCCTCGATATCTTCACGCAGATAGGGAGACGACCGAGGAGGCAAGGGTGCTGACAATCGAACTACGAGTTCAACCTCGACGAGGGGGTGAAGCAGCCTGCGGCCTTCGAGTCGCATCGGTGAGAGGTGGATCTGCGGCTCGTAGACGGGACCGTAGATCGGTGCGTTCGCCCGCAACCGCCTTTGCATCTCCGGCTTGAACGCTGCAATTTTCCATCCAGCGACGTTCCAGCCAAGGCGGCGCGACACCTCACGCGACACTCGATACGCCGCATCCGTATCGCCTGGAACGAGGTCGGATGCCAACCCACTTTGCTGCCGGTTCTCGAAACGAAGGGCGGTAAGCAGTTCCGCTAAACGCTCGTTCTCAACGGTTAGGGCTATGTCCATAGGGCAGTATCCACAGTGTCGACAGAGGTGAGCAACGTGCTGGTATGCACTTGCGTGAGGACGATCGTTTCTCCCTTACCCCTCATTTCGCAATACCACCTTCTCCAACCCTTACCAGGTATGTCAATAAACCTCATGATAAATTTCCTTCAGGTTAGTGAGTAACGTTGTAACTATACTCAAAAAAAGTACTGGGGAATTTTTGGGCAAAAAAGAACGCCCCGTAAGGCGCTTCAATAATTTCGAAATCAATTCAGATATTATAGCATAAACCGAATGTCTTATGTTGAAACTATGCGCAATTGGTGGTGAAGTAGGATTAAAATACCCGATACACGCGTATGCGGCCGTCTGGTCCCTTCATTGAATCCCAAAAATAATCCTATGACAGTATGCTCCAGAAACTGTTCTGCCAGAGCAGATCGAGCTGCGGCAAAAGCAGCTAAAAAGCCTGCAAAATAAGGTATTTTGTTGGTGTTTGCCCCTATCCTGCCCCTATTTAGGGGCATACAACTACCTCAGGAAACGGAAATCCCCTACTATATATGGGCTTCAGGGGAATAGAAGCTTCGTTACGGGTTTAGGTGCTATTTAATTGTGAATCGAAGAACTATTATTTTGATATAGTAAAACTGCCAGAGGATACATTATGACATCATTGGAAAACAAGACTGATACGAGCAGATCTCTATATATCAGTTATATGGCTAAGACCACAGATCATTATTTATCGGAGGGGTTCAATAATCCTTATCAGTGGGCACGTTTCGAGGATGTCCCATTTACTCCACTTAAGAAACCCTTGGCTGAGTCAAGAGTTGCACTTATAACAACGGCGGCCCGGTATCAGCCCGATAAAGGTGATCAGGGACCGGGAGCGCCATACAACAATGATGCAAAATTCAAGCATGTCTACACGCACCCAAGTGATTCGATACCGGATGTGCGGATTTCACATATTGGATATGACCGAAATAATGCCGAGATTGATGATCAGCGAGTGTATTTCCCCCTTGAGCGATTGCATGAGTTGGAGACCGACGGTCGATTCGGATCATTAGGACCTCGACTATATGGTGCACCGACGCTTCGAAGCCAGAGAATGACTAGTGAGCGCAACGCGCCAGAAATTCTCTCAATGTGCCGAGATGATGAAATTGATGTTGCGCTTTTGGTTGCTGTCTGACCGGTTTGTCATCAGACCGTGAGTCTGTTAGCTCGACACCTGGAAGAGAATGGAATCCCAACAGTCATAGTTGGATGTGCACGCGATATTGTAGAGCAGGTCGGCGTGCCGAGATTTGTGTTTAATGACTTTCCCCTTGGTCATCCTTGTGGCAAACCGTACGATGACGACACGCAGAAAGGCATTCTGGACTTAGCGTTTACGACACTTGAGAATGCCTTCGTTCCTAGGACAACGGTACAGAGTCCGTACCGTTGGAGTGATGACGAGTCCTGGAGAGATCGTTACATGCGGAAGAGTGAGGACTGAAATTTTCACTGTGGTGTAGTGTCAAAATTATGTCTGAGACTGAAATCGGTAGAGTAGTTGAACTGCCTGCGTCTGTTGGCGGAGTATTGTTGTTGTCTGAAATGCCTGGTTCAGAAAGACCGCTAGATGAATGGCTGGCTGGTGCTGAGGCGCGGCAGACGGATTTAATAGTAAATCTAGCCGAAGAAGAAGAATTGGCAAATATTTCTCCAGAGTACTTGGCGTACATGGGCGTCAATGGTGGTATTGAGATATCAACCTTTCCCATACCGGATTACTCAGTGCCAGTGGATATGGTGAGTTTTCATGAGCTTATTGTGGAAGTTACTCAAAGGCTCTGGTCAGGTGAATGTGTAATTGTTCATTGCAGAGCCGGGATTGGCAGATCTGGCTTGTTTGCGGCCTCGCTACTAACTTCTTTGAACATATCTTTTAGTGAGGTGTTACAAAGCGTTCAAAGTGCTGGAGGCAAATTTGAGACTGAGGCACAGCGGCTTTTTCTACAGGAATACCGACTCTATTTGGGTAAATAATTTTCCAGTTAGTAGAACCTATAAAATTTGCGAGAGGAAAAGTTTAGTACGATCTTCTTGAGGATTATTGAAGAAGTGATCAGGGGTTCCTTGTTCAACAATTTGTCCCTCGGCAAAGAATAAGAATCGATCTGCCACTTCACGCGCGAAACCCATTTCATGAGTCACAACAATCATTGTCATCCCAGATTCGGCAAGTTCTCGCATCACATCAAGAACTTCTTTGATCATCTCTGGGTCGAGTGCTGAGGTCGGCTCATCAAAAAGCATAATTTTCGGTTGCATGGCGAGGGCGCGCGCGATCGCTACTCGTTGTTGTTGCCCACCGGACAGTTGAGTAGGGAATTTGGTTGCTTGTTCAGGAATCCCAACTCGCGTGAGGCCTGCCATTGCTAACTCTTCAGCATCTTTTTTTGGCATTTTTTTTACTTTTCGAGGGGCTAATGCAACGTTGTCTAGAACGGTAAGGTGAGGAAACAGGTTGAATTGCTGAAACACCATTCCAACCTCAGATCGAATTTTTTGTAGGTTTCGGCTATCGTCATTAATCTCAATTCCGTCGACTACAATTACACCAGCCTCGTGTTCTTCGAGTTGATTAATGCACCTGATGAAAGTAGATTTTCCGGACCCTGATGGGCCTAATACTACTACTACTTCACCCTCAGCGATGTCCGCTGAGACACCCTTCAGCGCTTGAAAGTTGCCAAACCACTTATCAACGTTTTCAGCGTGAATAATAACTTTTTCAGTTGATTTTTCTACCATAGATCATTCTCCTGTGGGACTACCGTGTACCTAGTCCTAGATTTTCTTCTACTTTTTTACTGAGATTGGACATAGACCATGTCACCACCCAGAATAAGAATCCAACAAATACCAAAACTTCTAGGGCTGTGCCACCATATGCGAGCTCATTAAACGCCTTACGACCGACTTCCAGGACATCTACAACACTAATTAAGTAAACGAGGGTTGTGTCTTTAAAGAGTCCAATGTATTGATTAATTAGAGATGGAAGAACCGCACGAAGTGCTTGGGGAAGGAGAATTAATCTGAGGGTTTGAAAGTAGGTAAATCCAATTGAGTCAGCGGCTTCATATTGGCCTTTTGGAATCGCCTGTAAACCGCCTCGTACTACTTCCGCTGTATAGGCCGCATTGAAAATAATCAAAATTATCATTGTGCGAATGATTACGTCTGCCTCATTCAATCCAAACCAACTTGGCAGTATAAATGGGAGGACAAATCGACCCATAAATAGCCAGGCGATTAGCGGGGCGCCACGTACTATTTCAATAAGGCTGGTGGACAATATTTGTATAGCCGGATAGCCCTTTGTCGTGCGGCCAAGTGCGAGTACAACCGCTAGGGGCGTGCCAATAACAATTGCTATAGCTGCCAGAATAACATTTACAAATAGCCCGCCCCAATAGTTGGTAGTAGGTGCATCGCCAATAAATAACAAAACTAGCATTGTGGGGATGAGCAGGATCCAGCCCGCGATTGTGATTTTTGCCAATATCGGGAATAATTTGTATTTTGTGTCACCGAAGTAAGCTAAAGCGTAACCAAAGACACCTGTTAATAGACCATACCCAAATTTCAAGGCATTTGAGTCAAGTTCTAAAAATAAGTAACTGATTATTGTGCCGGTGATAATCAGGGAAATTAATACTCTTCTGCCTGGTCTGAGCCAGAGTGCCGAACTGAGACCAGTCACTCCCGCAAACATCCAGACTGTAGGCCAAATTCGCCAGACATGTTCCTCTGGATAACGCCCGATCATAAAGGCTCTTCGCTTATCGATAATTACCTGCCAGTCCGCATTGATTAGGAACTGCACGATCGTATAGAGAGCCCATACTGCGACTATAAGAGTTACCAAAGTGATGGCGGTATGTAATTTTGTTTTGAATAATTGTGACTTTGCGTCTGAGTCCTCATAGGCCATCAACAGACGCTGTGGTAGAGAAAAATTAGAATTTGGCTGAGAATTAATAGACATAAATTCCCCCTATATACCTGATCGCTGAACGTACCAGTTAAGACCGTTCATCACTGACGAGATGAAGAGTGCCATGACCAGATATATCACAAGTAGAGCAGTAAAAATTTCCAAGCTGTGTCCGGCATTATTAGAAATGGTTCTTGTGGCGAAGACGACATCAGAGAAGCCGATTGCTACGGCGATACTGGTGTTTTTAGTCATATTTATGTATTGATTGCCCAGTGGTGGAATCATAGTTCGGAGTGCTTGCGGCAGGATTATCAGGGTAAGCCGCTGGTAGGCAGATAATCCAAGAGCTTTTCCAGCTTCTGCTTGGCCTGCCGGCAACGATAAAATACTTCCTCGCACGATTTCCGAAATGAAAGATGCGGTATAAAAGCCGAGTGCAACTACGATTGCGAGAAATTCTCCTGTGATTACCATTCCACCTTTATAGTTTTGGATTGCACCTCCAGCGCCACTTTCAATGATGCCGGGTGTTTGTCCAGTAAAGGGCGAGTCTAAAAGAATATATGCGATCACAGATATTGCGAGGAACATAAATATTGGGTATCTGTTAGTTCGTTGGTTCCCTCCCAAGGCATCCTGTCGTTTTTGAAGATACCGTCTAAGAAGAACAGCGCCTATGCCAGCTATACCAGCCACGAACAGCCACGTGCTTAAATTATCCTGACCTATCAGCCATGGAATTGCAAAGCCCTTATTCGAAATAAATATGAAATCTTGGAGTATTTCCAAACCAAAAAAATTAATATCTATTGCGATCGCATCGCTAATAGCCGGTGCTGTCAGCCATATCACTACGTACCAAATATAGATCTGTAAAAGCGCTGGAATATTCCTTAATATTTCAACGTAAAGTGTGCAAGCCTTTCGAATCAGATAAAAGTCCGACAATCGCCCTATTCCGACTAATAATCCCATAATACTTGCGAAGCCAATCAGCACAGATGCAAGTCGGATAGTGTTCCATGCGCCATTTAGGATGGCGTCCATGCGGCTATCATTACTGTCGATATCAAATATGAGACCGTGTGATAAGGCTATACCAGCACGAGCATTTAGAAACTCGAATGTTAGGAACGGGGGACTAGAGGTGAATTTAGGTGCCTGCACGTTTTCAAGATTTGAAAGTTGTCCAACCAGACCTAGTCCAATAAAAACAACTATTAAAACTGCCGCACCTTGAACAATTGCTCTCCTGTACGCAGAGCGATACCAGAAATTGGTGAGCGTGTTCATTTCGAGATAAACCTGTCACTAAGTGGTTGAAAGTTCACAACGACAACTCTATCAAACCTCCATATGCCTGGGTTGAATACCCAGGCATATGTGGTTTTTAATATTTGATGAATGGAGGTCAACAGAAACAAGTTGACCGCCTGATCACCTTATCTAATCGGTGGCGAGTAGATTAATCCACCATTCGTCCAAAGAGCGTTCAAGGAACCTTCTCTTTCTAGACCAAGTGGTGTGATGTTCTTCTCGTAGATCTCACCGTAGTTACCGACCTGCTTTAGCACAGCCTGCATGAATTGCGGACCAACTGCCAGACCCATATCGGTGACATCTCCACCGTCGTAACCAACACCCAGCATCAGTGCAACCGCTACGCTGTCGGGGTTAGCGATCTGTGCATCAACGTTTGCGCTGCTTACTCCGAGCTCTTCAGCCTGGAATGTACCGAAGGTTACCCATGCAACGATGTCGAACCATTCGTCATCACCATGTCGAGTCAAGGGACCGAGTGGTTCCTTGGACATAGTCACTGCCAAAATACGAAGCGCATCTGGACCCTCTGGATAGACACCTCTTCGCGACGCTAGACCTGATTTATCAGTTGTCCAGCCATCACATCGACCTGCAAGAAAAGCTTCTTGTAGAAGATCAGTTGTCTCAAATGTTAGTGCTGTGTATGTAAGACCGCGCTCCAAGAATTGCGAAGCTAGGTTCAACTCAGTCGTCGTTCCTTGGTTTACACATATAGTTGCGCCGTCCATATCTTCAAGTGTTTGGAACGGTGAACTGGCCTTAACCATCATTCCCTGACCATCATAGAATGTTGGTGCTGCAAATGACTGCTTGAGATCAGAGTCTCTACTCAGTGTCCAGGTAGTGTTTCGGATTAATACATCAACTTCACCACTTGCGAGTGTTTCAAATCGATTTGCACCAGTTGTTTCAACAAACTCAACTTTAGTTGAATCGCCGAAAACAGCCGCTGCAACTGCGCGGCAGTAATCTGCATCAAAACCTGTGTAGCTTCCATCAGCTTCAAGCTGACTGAAACCAGGTAATGAGCCTGAAATACCGCATTTCAAAATACCGCGATCTTTTACTTTTGCAAGGGTGCTTTCGCCACTTGCTGCTGAATCAGCTGTGCTGACGCTTGTAGTTTCTTCATCATCCGAAGAACAAGCGATTAGCGCTACTGACGCAAGAGCCAGCATTGATAACAGGAATCCCCGCCTTAGCCATGACATGCTCATGTGCTTTCCTTTCTCTTTCCATCTGTTAAGTCATTAACACTTTGTTAACGCTTTGATGGATAAGTGTATATTCAGTCTGCTTGTTAGGGTTATATGTTGAGTAAAAAATATATACAAATTTAATGCTATTTTATGCACTTAATTGGGCACGTTTGAGCGTATAGAGGGTATTTAAGAAGCGGGTTTAGTGATTATGGTCCGTTGCAAAAACAGGCCGCGACTTGATTCTTCCAATGACGATGCATCCAAGAAACAGTCCAACAAATACAAGAGCGATCGCGGGGCCGGTCGGAAGATCATAAATATATGAGAGAGTAATTCCAGTCATTGTACCCGCTACGGCAAGGCACTCGGTGAGGATGAGTGAGCTTCGTAGCGATCGGGTAGCCTGATTCGCTGCAGAAAAAGGGATGATGAGCAGGGCGGAGATAAGTATGACACCGAGGAGCTTTACACCAGCGATTAGTGCGACCGACGTGCCAACGAAAAGAAAATACTTGGCTGCAGATGTAGGCAAACCTAGAACGCTGGATAACTCACCATGAACGGTAGTTAGTACGAGAGTCCGCCACTGGATTTTGAACAGAACCAATGTGACCGCAAAGAACACTATGAGAAGGTATATGTCATTCCAACTAATACTGAGGAGGCTCCCGAACAGGTACGTGATAAGTTCAGGCTTATAGCCCGGAGTCAGGGCCATGAGTATTACAGCGGCGCTCATGCCACCGACAAGCACTATTCCAACCACGCTATCAAGTGTTAGGCGCTCATTGTCTTCTATTTTTGCGAGTAACAAACCAATGCAGGCGGCTACGGCCGCAGCCCACAAGAGCGGCGCACCACCAAACATAATTCCTACGGCAATTCCCAGGAGTGACGCATGCGACACTCCATCAGCCATGAATCCAAGCTTTCTAGGAACCATGAACACCCCAAACAAGCCCAACAAGATAGCAAGAAGGAGCGAACCAATTATGGCCCGTTGCATAAAAGGGGTTGCCAGCATCTCAGAAATTAAATCCATATCAGACCGATCGACTAAATGTTATCTATGTAGCAATATCCGTCGTGGGTGGTCTCTGGATCAGGTGTAAGTTTCTGTATCTGCTTTATATTCACGGTTGAAAGTGAATTTTTGCAGACGCAACTGGCAGCTTGGTCGCAAATAAAGTTTTTATTTAGGCATATGACGTGGTCTGCGTATTGAGACACCATTTGCCAATCGTGGGTGATAATTACGATAGTCACCCCGCTATTTTTTATCTCCAAAATGACATCTAGAATATGTTTTTCACCTGAGTCGTCTACGTTGGATAGCGGCTCATCAAGAAACAACACCTCAGGTGAACGAGCAAGTTCAGCAGCCAGAAGTAGTTTCTGCTGTTGCCCCCCTGAAAGTTGGTTAATAGTCCTGACTGACAGATCTTGCGGAAAATCCACACGTGTGAGGACGCTTTCAACATCTTTTTCTTTGACTTGAGATGAATATCGTAGATACTCGGCCACCGTCATCTGTAACTGTTTTGGAAAGGTGATTCCCTGCGGGACATAACCCGTCACCATCTGGGATCGCCTGTTGCCTTTCTCCGAATAGATCGAGATTTCACCCGAGTGTTTGGGGAGAAGGCCGAGTATGGTTTTTATCAGGGTAGTTTTGCCTGAACCATTTTCTCCCACCAAGAACGTTAAGGAATTTCTCGGCACACAGCAGCTTGCCTCACAGATTATTTCTTTTGAGTCACGAACGACCGTAAGGTCACAGCACTCAACTATATTTTCTGTTGGATTACTGACTATCGATGTCATTTGTCTACTTTTTCGCTGCTCTCGGTCTAGTGATCGTGGTCGAGTGTATCAACCAAGGTCTGGATATTGTAACGAAGAAGCGCCTGATATGAATCTCGGCGGCCTACCCCACCCAATGGATCGAGGACAGCTATCTCTAGGCCATAGTCGTTCGCGAATCCTTCTAGGGAAGAAGTTGAGAGTTGTGGTTCCGAGAAAATTGCATGTACATCATGTTCTTTGACAGTATCAGCAAGCTTTTTCAAGTAACGAGGACTTGGTTCTTCGGCAGCAGCTGGTTCGAAGCTACCAACCAAATTTAGGTCAAATGCGTCAGCAAAATAATACCAAGCATCATGCAGCGTGATGAATGCGTCATCATGAACTGCTTCAGCTAATTCAACTAGTTCCGCTTGAAGTGCGATCATCTCTTCAGTGAACTTCACCAAATTAGCTTCGTAGTATGCAGCATTTTCAGGATCGACTCTCGCTAGCTCAGTAGCGATGTTTTCGGCCATCTGTATGCCGTTTAGCGGTGAGAGCCAGTAGTGAGGGTCTGCACCGGAATGGTCATGCCCGTGGTGATCATTGTGTCCTTCGTGATCATCATCATCGTCATGCTTTTCGTCATCGTGATCATCGTGATCATCATGCTTTTCGTCATCGTGATCATCGTGATCATCGTCGTCATCATGCTTTTCATCATCGTGATCGTGGTCATCGTGATCATCATCGTCATCATGCTTTTCATCATCGTGGTCATGATCGTCATCATCATCATGATCGTCGTGATCGTCATCTTCTTTATGTTTGTCATCATCGTGGTCATCGTGGTCATCGTGGTCATCCTCGTCATCCCAACCTCGCAATTTGATGCCAGAAGACAAAATGATGAAATTATCAGAATCCACTATCCACTCGTCCAAACCTTCACCTATTCCAAATACGAGAACAGAATCACTGATTTGCTTTTGAATGGAGGGGGTCATATTAAATGTATGTGGGGACTCGCCTGGCGCTAGTAAAAGCGAGACGTTGGCCTTATCGCCGGCTATTTGTCGAGCAATATCATAAGCTGGAAAAATTGTTGCTGACACAGTGATGATTTCGGTATCGGATGCTGAGTCACTGCTTTGTGCGGCTGCAGAGGTGGTTTGGGCAGCTGTAGAGCTGGTTTGTGTGGTGGAAGATTCTGTGCTGTTTGAGTCGCTTGTACATGCACTTAAAAGAATGCTCAACGACAAAAACGCAGTTATCAACAAATGATGTTGTTTGAGTACTTGCGGGACTGAAATTTTACTAAGGCTCATCGGCTTACTCCAATTTATTCCGAGATTACTTGATTGACTAATAATTTAGTTAATTGAATAATCAAGACTAGTTCTCATTTTTGTTTGGTGCAAGTATTTGGGAATGATTCCCAAATACTTGCACGAGGGGGGGGACCCTTTCTGTTACCTGATCGGCTTGCTCCCATTTATTTCAAGATTATTTTGTTGATTAGCAACTTATTTGAGTGCGAAAATAAGAATAGTTCTCATTTTTGTTTCGTGCAAGTATTTGAGAATCATTCTCAAATACTTGCATTAGAGGGTATTAC
>CAJXBM010000055.1:0-10328 GCA_913051185.1 uncultured Chloroflexota bacterium
GCGTCCGTAGGGACCATGATTTTTACTTTTACTTTGCCATTAATTTGAACCGGAATTTCAATTTCACTGACTATTAGAGCTGACTCATCTACCGTCGGCCAATTTTCCAAGTGGATCGACTTTTTCTCGCCCGATCGCTGCCATAATTCTTCAGAGATATGAGGTGCAATAGGTGCTAATAGAAGCAATAAGGACTTGACTGAGAAGTTCCAGTTTTCATCGGTGATATCTCCACGTTCGCGACTGCCTGAAATTGCGTTTGTTAATTCCATTAGAGCGGCAATGGCTGTATTAAATGACTTTTCGGCTAAATCATATGTAACACGCTGAACGGTTTGATTCACTAGACGGACAAATTCCTGGTCCTGGCCGGATATATTTTTTTCACTATAATCCGAGTTAGCTAAAACCCAGACTCTGTTCAACCATCTTGAGATTCCAATGATTCCTTCTGAGTAGGGTCCGCCGTTTTCCCACGGTCCCATGAATGCCAGGTGGGCTCTGAATGCATCCGTCCCCCACTGATCGACAATTTCATCTGGTGCCACCACATTACCCCGACTTTTAGACATCCGTTGTCCATCTGTACCAAGCACTTGGCCCTGAGCAAAATAGTTAATGAATGGCTCATTTCCACTTAGAACACCAATGTCTCGTCCGAATTTATGAAAAAACCTAGCGTAAAGTAAGTGCATAACTGCGTGTTCGGCTCCACCTGTGTACTGATCGACAGCAGGCCATTTTTTTGTGGCAGCAGATCCGACAGGCGCAGTCGTATTGGCCGGATCTGTATATCTATATACATACCAAGAGGAACACATAAAAGTGTCCATTGTGTCAGTTTCACGTTTCGCTGGCGCTCCACATTCGGGGCAGAGGACGTTTACAAAACTTTCAGCTAGTGACAAGGGGCTTTGACCAGTTGGTAAAAACTCAACTTCTGTTGGTAGTTTTATAGGGAGTTCATTCTCATCAACAGGGACTGTACCGCAGTCAACGCAATGAATTATTGGTATAGGAGCTCCCCAATAACGCTGTCGGGAGATTAACCAGTCACGTATACGAAACTGTGTTTTTTTAGTACCTAAATTATTCCCTTCGACATGCTCGACAACTTTTGTAATCGCATCACTCGTATTTAAAGACGTAAATTCATCAGAATTTATTAAATTGCCTTTGCCTGTATATGCTTGTTCGAGTTCCTGATCTTCTGACCAGTTTTCTGGCTCGATCACCACCTTGATTGGCAGCTCGTATTTCTTTGCAAATTCGAAGTCCCGCTGGTCATGTGCGGGCACAGCCATAATTGCTCCTGTTCCATATGTTGCGAGGACATAATCGGCAATCCAAATCGGGACTTTTTCACCATTCATTGGATTTAGACAGTATGTACCAGTAAATACTCCAGTTTTCTCGCGGACTGTTGATTGTCTCTCTATTTCTGTAACGCGCGCTGAATCTTCTTGATAACGCTTTATCTGTTCGCTGAATTCTGGAGTGACTAGGTCTTTTACTAGCGGGTGTTCTGGTGCCAACACCATAAATGTTACGCCGTATAAGGTATCAGGCCGTGTTGTGAATACTGAAAGAATTTCACTAATATTCGGATTGTCAATTTTAAATAAAATCTCGGCGCCTTCGGATTTGCCTATCCAGTTTTCTTGCATTCGAAGTACTGAATTTGGCCAATTCATGTCACTGAAATCTAAAAGCTCTTCAGCATACTCGGTAATTTTAAATAGCCATTGTGGCATTGATTTTTGTGAGACGGGTGATTCACAACGCTCGCAAACACCTTCACCCACCACTTGTTCATTCGCTAATGTCGTTTGGCATTTTGGACACCAATTTGCTGATGTTTCGGTTCTATAGGCCAAACCATTTTTGAAGAGTTGAAGAAACCACCACTGAGTCCACTGGTAGTAGTCCGGCGAGGAAGTATTTATTTCACGAGACCAATCAAACATGGCACCCATGCGTTTTAATTGCCCACGCATCCGCTCGATGTTAGCTGTGGTCCATTCCTGGGGGTGGATACCTCTCTGAATAGCTGCATTTTCAGCTGGTAGGCCGAAGGCATCGAAGCCCATTGGAAAAAGGACATTGTATCCATTCATCCTATGAAATCGTGCCAGCATATCGGAAGGCGCCATCGCCCACCAGTGACCGATATGAAGATCGCCTGATGGGTATGGGAGCATAGTGGCGTGATATCGGTTAGGTTTATTAGGATCAGAGTCAGGAGTCAAATAAAGGCCCTGCTTGTCCCAGTCGTCCTGCCACTTCTTTTCTATTACCAAAGGCTGATAGTCGTCGTTAGATCTTTGACTGGTCATTAAGAATATTCCAATTAGTAATTTCAAAAATATTTCGACATCTATAGAGTTGCATTACCCTGTACGTTACAGGGAGATTTAGTAGAACGGAAGTTATTTTACGCAAAGCCGCCCTAACTCTGTTCGGCGGTGGTGACCAATCTGAGGAGATTTTTGATGCTTTTTGTGTTTCTTTCACTGTTAGGCCTTCATTTAATTGGTCTTCTGGTTTTGACTGCGAAAATTCGTCAAGTTTCGGATCCTAAATCAAGACAACGTTTCAGTAAATTTTTTTTAATCTATAGTTCCCTAGGAGCACCCATCGCGGTAGCCATTCTATTGAGTGCGTAGTCTGTGAGATAAGACATCTCTATTTTAGAGCTATGGACTGGTGAACAGAGATTGAATTGCTTCGGATTCTGAAAGATTTTCAGCTTTTAAGCCCTCATTATCTTGTATTGTTCGGTCTGAGCCGCCGTCAAGTAATGCTTTTATGCAGTCCAAATTCTCATTAACGGCTGCTATGTGCAGTGGAGTGTGCCCGTTGTCGTTTTTTAGATCGAGATTTGCCCCAGCCTCAATGAATGCATTGATGATTTCTATTGGGGCATCAATGGCAGCACAATGGAGAGGTGTCCAACCTGATGCAGCTGGTGCAGATGGGTTTGCTCCATAATTCAGTAGCGGGCCAATTAAGTCGGGCCGTTTTCTATCCACTGCCTGATAAAGCGCCGTGAATCCGCCCTCAATTCTTGACTCCATGTCAGCACCTGCTTCCAACAACGCTAGCAATTTTTCTCTGTCACCGTGGTCAACTGCTAGGTGTATCGGAGGCCAGTCTAAATTGACGGAGTGACTGAGTGGCTCTGAAACCGCGCTAATCGACTTATTATCTTCATCAGTTGTCTTATATGGAGGTGTGCTTTTATGAGTTGAGACAGGTTCGTCAATTTTGACTGAGGGAACTTTGAGAGTAGAGGCCAAATATGCTCCTAGAGTTATCAAAAACCCAATTAATAGAACTAATCTTTTCATGATTTAGTAATCCCAAGTCTATCCATGCTGAACCGTGGGTAGGGGTACTAAACTTAAAAACATCTAATACCTAGATATTTCGCCCTGCCGCAAGTCCGATCACCATTGCTAGTAAACCTAACCCGAGTGTAGCGAGTAAAATCAATCCGCTCCAGAGGACGTCAT
Organism: uncultured Chloroflexota bacterium; assembly: GCA_913051185.1. Taxonomy (GTDB): domain Bacteria; phylum Chloroflexota; class Dehalococcoidia; order UBA2979; family UBA2979; genus UBA2979. Next base: position 3,516 of record CAJXBM010000055.1, read on the forward strand.
CTAGCTCCTTATTCAGAACTACTTCATACATGTAGGAGGAAAATGTTGTGAATCCACCTAGCACGCCCGCGGCGACAAAAGTTATCAAATATTTTGGAATTGTTGTTCGTGATTCGATGTAGCCAAAAAAAACACCCAACAACAAGGTGCCGAGAACATTCACGATTACTGTTGGAAGTCCTGTGATTATTAGCGGCCCACTAAGGATTCGAATTAACGAGTATCGAAGTGTGGCACCAATAGCGCCTCCTGTCGCAACAGCAATAAAAATTAGCATGATACAGATTGTATTGCCTGTTTTTGGGTCGCGCTTTTGGCTCAACCATGCGATGCTCCCTTGTACGTTTAATTTAATTTGTGAATTAAAAGAATATGTGGAGGGAAATATGACTTTAGATTTTACGGGACGAGTAGCCATTGTTACGGGAGCAGGTAACGGCTTAGGACGTTCGTACGCGCTTGAGCTAGCCAGCAGGGGAGCAAAAGTCCTTGTGAATGACTTAGGTGGAGACATTTTTGGTAGTGGCGATGATGCTGCTGCTGCGCAAATAGTTGTTGATGAGATCAAGGCTGCAGGCGGGGAAGCAATTGCAAACTTAGGATCAGTTTCAGACTATGAAAACGGACTTGAAATGGTTCGTCAATGTATGGAAGCTTGGGGTCGGGTTGATATTGTTATTACAAATGCAGGAATCCTGCGTGATAAGGCAATGCATAACATAACGGAACAAGACTGGGACATCATTATGGATGTTCACATGAAAGGCACCTACGCCGTTCTACACCACGTGTGGCCGGTATTCAGGCAGCAGGGCTACGGACGTGTGGTTTTGACATCTTCTTCCAGTGGCATTTGGGGTAACTTTGGTCAGGCAAATTATGGGGCTGCGAAGTCAGCTAACCTCGGCTTGATGAACGTTTTGAAGCAGGAAGGCTTGAAGTACAACGTGACCGTTAACAGTCTTATGCCAGGCGCTGGAACACGTTTGACTGCAACTGTCATGGACGAAGAGCGACTTGAGCAGATGAAGCCAGAGTTTGTTACTCCTGCTGTGGTCTATATGTGTTCAGAAGAAAATAAAGATAGCGGTATGATGATTGAGGCTGGAGCTGGCAACTTCAATCGTGCTGTGGTCGTCAAGGGTCCAGGTATTGATCATGGTACCGACTCTCTACCAAGTGCCGAGTGGGTTGAGGAGAATTGGGGACAGATCACTAGTCTTGAAGGTGCTACCCCAATGTGGAATGGTCGTCAGACTGTGGATGAGTTCAATGCATCTGATGCGCCTTTAAATGGCTAATTCAGATTTACATGAGTGACGCTTTAGTCTAAATAACTAGCTAGAGATAATAAGAGCGGGAGGACATGTCCTCCCGCTCTTATATTATTAGTTAAGCAACAATTCCCTGGTCTCGGAGTGATGTGATTTTGCTGGAATCATATCCCAAGTCCTCCAGCACTTGGTCGGTGTGCTTTCCTGGGCTGGGGGCGGTTGTTCTAACTTGTCCTGGTGTATCAGAAAACTTTGGCCCTATACCAACTTGCTCTACAGTCCCGATCACGTCATCTTCCACTTCTACCATCATCTGTCTTTGCTGCTGATGTGGATCATGCAGAGCTTCTTCAATGTTTAAAACAGGAGCAACACACAGTTCAATATCTTTAAGTTCAGCAAACCAAGTGTCACGGTCTTTCGTAATAAACATATTTTTCAAATGAGTCGCGAATTCATCGTGTTTACTTGTGTCAGCCTCTGATTCAATTAAATCCTCGCGCCCTGATATTTTACAGAGATTTTCCCAAAACCTCGGTTCGAGCGAACCAAGAGATATATACTTGCCGTCAGCACATTCGTACACATTGTAATGAGGAGATCCGCCACCCAATCCTGGCATACCTGGTACTGGGGAAGCCCCACCGGCCAGTACGCCTCCACTTTGACTAGCTAATAGATAAAGCACATTATCTGACATTGACATATCAAGATATTGACCGCGATTAGTATTTTGCCGAGCCAGAAGAGCACTTGTGATTGCGAACGCGGTCATTAATCCACCACCCGCGAAATCTGCAATGACGTTTTGGGGAATCGAGAGCGGCTGTCCTTCGCGTCCGATCATTGCGAGCGCGCCACCAACCGAAATGTAATTAATGTCATGTCCGACCATATCTGAATAAGGTCCAGTTTGGCCAAAACCTGAAAGGGACGCATACACGATTCGAGGATTTACTTGCGATATGGCCTCGTAGCCTACACCTAGGCGATCCGTGACTCCAGGTCGAAAGCCCTCGAGAAATACGTCAGCATCCTTTGCTAATTCATGAACGATTTGTCGCCCCGCGTCAGTCTTTAGATTAACGGTTATCGATCTTTTGTTCCGCGATAAGGGGTTATACGCACGCCTTCTTTCTTGTGCATCCTTTGAGCCAGGACTTCCCGCTGAACCTTGCACGGTTCCTGGAGGTGCTTCAACTAATAGTACGTCCGCACCTAGATCAGCAAGTAGCATGGACGCATATGGTCCAGGTGCTAGTCGTGATAGATCGACTACTTTAATTCCTTCGAGTGGCATCATGTTTTCCCCCTTTTTTTATCGTATCTATTTGCAAGACTTTGGATGAGTCTAACCGACTATTGGTTATTTTTTGTATTGTTGGTTTAAAGCCTTATTAACTGAGATGGCTCGATCAAGTAGTTTCGTTGCGCTAACATGGTGGTTACTGCGGACGGGCCCGTAGCTCAGCTGGGAGAGCGCCACACTGGCAGTGTGGAGGTCATGGGTTCGAGCCCCATCGGGTCCACCATAGTTTCCCCTTATATAGCAAGGGAAAGCAGTTTCACCGTCTATACCTTGTGTGCTTTAATCCTGAAAATGGTCACAATTTGGTCACAATTTCTTAAAAATTATCCCAATTTGCCTATACAAAAACGGCTCTATTTTGCGTCTCTTCTGCGCTTAGCTTTGGCTCTGCAACCCTCGCCACAACACTGAAGCGCCTGTTTACTTACGAGATTGACGATGTTGCCTACCCAATCTAGTCAATATCGTACATATTGCTGCACAGACCAAATAGTTGATTCAACACATATAACAAACATAGAAATTTGTTTAAAAAAAATACTCCTTGAAACGTTACACTCTCGGCATGAGGTATGAAGAAGAAAACAAGGGGGAGTAATGTCAGGTCCGCAAGTAGACACGATACATGGGATTGTCGAAGGAACGAAAGAAAAAGATCTCAATGTATTCAGGGGAATACCCTATGCAGAACCACCAACTGGGGAATTACGTTGGTGCCCACCTCAACCACCTGAAAGTTGGGATGGCGTCAGATCCTGCACCGAATTTAGTGCGGCTTGTATTCAGGAGGCTCTGCCTGTTGACGTTCCTGTCATGGTGGTGTCGGGAGCGCAGAGCGAGGACTGTCTCTATTTAAATGTCTGGTCACAAGATGGCGAAGGTGAAAAGCGACCTGTGATGCTTTGGATTTACGGCGGTGGTTTGGGTTTGGGTGCTGCCTCTCAACCAGTTTACGATGGGCAACACCTGGCACGGAAAGGGGTTGTTGTAGTAACACTTAATTATCGGATGGGCTCACTGGGATTCCTGCACCTCGATACCGTAACCAACGGAGCGATTCCGGCGACGGGTAACGAAGGCTTTCTCGATCAAATCGCCGCGTTGGAATGGGTTCGAGACAATATCTCGGGTTTCGGCGGAGACCCGAATAATGTCACGATTTTTGGTCAGTCCGCCGGTGGCTGGGCTGTCACCGCGCTGATGGCGATGCCGAAGGCAAAAGGGCTCTTTCATAAGGCGATTGCCCAAAGTGGGGTTGCACGAGGGGCGCTACCTTTAGAGTATGCCGCTGATTTAGGAAAAGAGTTTTTGAACGATGTCGCTATTGACCCGACTGATGCGGACTCCTTGCGTGCGATACCTGCGGATAAGGTACTTTCGGCGGGCTCGTCCTTTGTCAGGAGTCTAGTAGCTTTTTTCACGGGGACTGGCTCAGCGTACCGATATCATCGTCCTGTAATCGATGGGGATATCTTGCCAGAGTCGGTTCTGGATTCAATTACAGAGGGGTCATCGAGCGAGGTCATCCTCATGGCCGGGTCTACACGAGATGAGATACCGGCACCTGTGCCGCCTGGAGCTTCTCCTGAAGAATTGGAAAGTATCGTTAGTGGGACTGCCTACGGTATCGAGACGAAGGACATGATTGAGCGTTACCGCGAATCCAGAATGAAACGCCTCGCCAGAGTGGGAGATGCCGAAGTAGCCAACGCGATTGCTACTGACGCGGAACAGCGAATACCTACTATTCGGCTGATCGAAGCACAGAGGCAGCACCAATCGACATATCACTACATCGTGACCTGGATGACCCCAGCAGGTGATGGAGCCGCTGGTGCGAATCATGGTATCGAGGTGGGATTAGTCTTTGGTACTCACGGAGTCGATCAAGATCATGCGTTGTTTTTTGGCGATGGACCGGCGGCTTCAGGGCTGGCGAATGCAGTGATGGACGCCTGGACGAACTTTGCCAAAACCGGTAATCCATCTAGTGAAACTTTGGGTTCCTGGCCAGCGTATGGTGAAAGTCGTGAGACGATGATGATCGGCGAGTACACCTATGTGGAAGAGGCTCCCTATGAGGAAGAGCGTTTGGCTTGGGAGGCCCATGATAATTCGGTGTTAGAGCGCCCTACCTTTGAGCTCAAATACTAAATAATTCGGAGAGCACAGGAGCCACTTAATTATGGTACATGAGCAAATACTCACTGAGACTATTGGTCGAGTTGGTGTAATTCGCCTAAATCGTCCGGAAAAACTAAATGCACGGACCAATCAAATGTCTCGTGAAATCAGAAGTCAAATAGCCACTTGGAACGATGACGACTCTATTGGAGCAATCATTCTGATTGGTGAAGGACGAGCATTCTGTGCTGGCGCAGATGTGGGTGATTTCGCAGTTCGTGCTCAAGCAAATAAAAAGGGTGAGGGAGAGAAGGTTGTTCAACTAATTCCTGAAACGTACGAATTACCAACTATTTTGCGAAAATCCAAACCCACGATCGCCGCTATAAACGGTTACGCCGTTGGGGTCGGACTAACAATGATTCTTCCATGTGATATTCGAATAGCATCGACGGAGGCTAAACTAAGTATGCGTTTCATAAAAATGGGTCTTATCCCAGAGTTGGGATCCACCAGAATCTTGTCAGAATTGGTTGGCCTAGGGCACGCAACCGATATGTGTCTGACTGGTCGAATTGTTGGAGCAGAGGAGTCTCTTCGAATGGGCCTCGTATCCGACGTTGCTCTACCCGACGAACTATTCGATAAAGCCCTCGAAAGAGCTAATGAAATTGCAAACAACCCCACAGATGCGGTGATGATGATTAAGGAGTTGTTGGAAAAGAACCCTATGGACCCAGATCTTTCAGCCGTAATGGAACGTGAAAGTATTCGTGATCAAGTTGCTCGAAGGTTACCAGACCACGACGAAGCAATTGAAGCATTCACCCAAAAAAGAGAGCCTGAGTTCAATAAGTAACGTCGAACTTGAGTTATCTGACGTGTCTAAATTCTTTATCAGCTTCGGCTTTTCTTTCTTGGAATGCTTTGTCAGCTTCCCAACGGCCTTGCTCACCACTCAGTACAAGCAGCCGAAAGCAATTGGCCGCCAACCGCCGGGTCAAAGTTCCCGTAGTAAATAATCCTTTCACTGCTCGGCAGCACGAGCACTTCCGGATCGTTCCCGAAGTAGAATTAAAACATGTTGAAGATATTGTTACTGCTCATTCCGGTTGCTGCTTACGGCATATATAACGCGTTTAGGCTATTTTAGGGCCGTAAAAGGTTTGAGCCCCATCGGGTCCACCATCTAAATCCCTTATATAGCAAGGGACTTTTATTTGTCACAGTAATCACTGGTACTAACCGACCCGGCTGGTAAATTTTCTAATATTTGTTCCGTCTCATCACCAAAAAATGAAGACCAGCAGATTCCATGATCACCTGAACCTTTGTAGTTTGGCCAGTTTTCAGAAATGTATTTTGCCACATTGTTCTTCCGCGTCAGATCATAAATGCCAAAGTCCAAGTAGGTATTAGTCGGATGTCCAATTCCACCTGATAAGACCTCTCCGAGCTCTACCAGATGTATATTTTGTTCTACAAAAGTAAGACGTGAATCTGAAGTGACGGGGACATCTTTTACTATATCAAGCCATTTTGGGCTGAGTTGAGCTAGATGGTCTAACCGCACGAGAATTCCGCACGGATGGATGAATTCTAATTTGATTTGTTCTTCATCACTTTGGATATAGGTCTCGACTCTTCGATTTACGGCGTGTAATGAAAACCCACTAGCTGGGAACTTGACGTTGATCTCATCATATTTTGTGTTGTCAGCCCTGAGCGCGCCGTGTGCAATATAGATCGTTTCATTGAACCCAGTTCTTCCAGGTCTGGCGAATTGAGTTAAGACGCTGATGTCTATTGGGAATATTTCAAACAGTTCATTCATTAGAGGACAGCGCGCAGGCTCGTGAGTTGAACTCCACTGACCGTCTCCATTTGATTGCCACCGTTTCATGATCATTTTCGACTCATCTGGGATCCTTGTTTTATCGGGACTCATTGAGTCAGTAGGAGTGCTTGAGGCAGTATTGGTAGGAGTGCCTGAGGCAGTATTGGTAGGAGTGCTTGAGGCAGTATTGGTAGGAGTGCCTGAGGCAGTATTGGTAGGAGTGCTTGAGGCAGTATTGGTAGGAGTGCCTGAGGCAGTATTGGTAGGAG
>CAJXBM010000056.1:0-9961 GCA_913051185.1 uncultured Chloroflexota bacterium
CAAATACACCCTTAGACATCTCTATCTCCTTGACTCAATCTTCTCAATCCAACTATCGTTTTCTTTTATTTATTTCTGTTGACCAGCTACTTCTTCAGCCACACTTGCAGGCACTCGCTCAAAATGCGAAAACTCCATCGAATTGGAGGCTCTACCCTGCGAGCGAGACCGTAGATCAGTTGTATATCCAAAGGTTTCTGCAAGCGGCACCTTCGCATCGATTACCTGTGTATTCCCACGAACCTCCGTAGATTCCACTCGACCCCGCCTGGAGTTAATATCGCCAAGCACATCGCCGAAATAGTCGTCCGGAGTCACTACTTCCATTTTCATAATAGGCTCAAGAAGTATGGCCGATGCCTGCCTAAGGCCTTCCTTCATTCCGATAGAACCAGCGGTCTCGAATGCTATTTCAGATGAATCTACATCGTGATATGAGCCGTCTAACAAGGCTACATGAACGTCAACAACTGGATATCCAGCCTTTACACCACTGACAAGTGCTGACTCAACTCCTCGCCGGACAGCCCCAATATATTCCCGTGGAATTGCACCTCCCACGATTTTATCTTCGAACTCAAAACCTTCGCCAGGAGTTCGAGGAGAAATCTCTAAAACGCAGTGACCATATTGTCCGCGACCACCACTCTGTCGGATAAATTTACCTTCAACTTTTGCGGTCTTAGTAATGGTTTCACGATAAGAAACTCGGGGAGCACCTGTGGTCGCTATTACGTCAAATTCGCGCTTCACACGGTCCACTACTACCTCAAGGTGAAGCTCACCCATACCCGAAATTAATGTCTGACCAGTTTCCTCATTATAACGAACTCTGAATGTTGGGTCCTCTTCTTGGAGTTTTATCAAGGCATCCGAAAGCTTTTCGTTTTCTTTGACCGTAGCCGGCTCGACAGCAATAGATATAACAGGCTCAGGAAATGTAATACGTTCAAGCTCAACAGGGTTATCACGATCACACAAAGTGTCACCAGTAAATGTGTCCTTAAGACCTATGGCAGCGGCAATATCACCTGCACGCACTTCAAGGACATCTTCTCTCGAATCTGCATGCATTTTTACTAAACGACCTAATCGCTCTCGATTATTTCTATTCGCGTTAAAGATTTGCTGACCCTGCGTTAACACGCCACTGTACACCCGGAAAAAAACAAGTCGCCCTACAAAAGGATCGGTAACAACCTTAAATGCGATTGCGGTAGGCGGTTCACTATCGTCAGCTTTTCGCTCGACGGTTTCATCTGACCCCACAATAGTTGCAGTGACCGGTGGTACATCTAGCGGAGACGGTAAAAATGAGATCACCGCATCAAGTAGAGGTTGAACACCCTTGTCTTTCAGAGCAGATCCGCATAGCACTGGTGAGAGCTGATTCGAAATCGTAGCCTCTCGTATCGCGGATTTTAATTGATCCTCTGGTACGTCAGCACCGTCTAGGAACAGTTCCATTATGTCGTCACTATACTCAGCCAAAGTCTCTATCAAATATTCTCTGGCTGACGCAGCCTCTTCAGATAATGCAGCTGGGATTTCCTCCTCCACTACATCCAATCCGTGTTCGCCTCTGAAATAAAGAGCTCTCATACCAACAAGATCAATTACACCCTCATGCTTGTCTTCTAATCCAATCGGAATCTGAAGCGGCAAAGGAATAGCGCCTAATCTATCAGTGATCATTTCGACGCATCGGGTAAAATTCGCACCTGTGCGATCTAATTTATTTACGAAACATATACGTGGAACGCTATATTTGTCAGCCTGACGCCAGACTGTTTCAGACTGGGGTTCTACCCCGGCGACTCCATCAAAACATACAACACCACCATCAAGTACTCGAAGCGAACGTTCGACCTCAACTGTGAAGTCCACGTGACCTGGTGTATCAATAATATTGATTACATGTCCCGCCCAAGTAGCGGTGGTCGCCGCAGATGTAATAGTTATTCCGCGTTCGCGCTCTTGCTCCATCCAATCCATCGTTGTATTGCCGTCGTGGGTTTCACCAATTTTGTGAGTTCGACCCGTGTAGAATAGAATACGTTCTGTGACCGTCGTTTTACCCGCATCAATATGGGCAATAATGCCAATATTTCGCATTGCACCCAATGAACCCTCAACTGCACCTGATATCGTTGTAGTAGTCACTATTGTTTCCTTCTATCCTAATTTGCCACGACTCTTTACATACATCCTTCAGTATCGTTCGCTAAAAAATAATGCTTCAAAAAGAGAAAACGCTGAAATTCTTTCAGCGTTAACGGTATAGCCTGCAAATCTCTACCAACGATAATGAGCAAATGCTCTATTCGCCTCGGCCATTCGATGTGTCTCATCTTTTTTTCTTATTGCAGCACCTGTCGGTTGATCTGCTGCAGCTTCCATTAACTCAGAAGCAAGTTTTTCAGTGTAAGAACGACCATTCCTATTTCTTGCGGCGTCTCTAATCCAGCGCAATGCTAACGTCTCACGCCTCTCAGCCCGAATGTCGATCGGAACTTGGTAAGTCGCACCACCTACTCGTCTTGGTTTTACCTCGACTGTAGGAGTGACATTTCGGACCGCGATTTCAAATACGTCAACACCGCGCCGTCCGCTGATTTCCTCGATTCGTTCAAAAGCCCCGTACACGAGACCTTCAGCAGTGGACTTCTTCCCACCCTTCATGATGCCATTAATAAGCTTCGTCACTGTCTGACTCTGGTATCGAGCATCAGGAAGAGTAAACCTAGTTGGGGCAGTATTTCGTCTCATGTCTTAAACTCCAGAACCTAACTTTTTCGAGTGCCGTACTTACTCCGGCCACGCTTCCGACCGTCAACACCAGTCGCATCTAACGCCCCTCTAATTACCCTGTACCGCACACCCGGGACATCACGAATCCTTCCGCCTTTTACCAAGACAACGGAGTGCTCTTGCAAAGTATGTCCCTCACCGGGAATATATGCCGTAACCTCTAAACCATTAGACAACCGAACTCTAGCTACTTTTCGAAGGGCTGAGTTAGGCTTCTTCGGCGTTACGGTTCTAACTTGAGTGACTACGCCTCGCTTTTGTGGTGCACCGGTCGGTTCACGCAGCATGCGATTTTTTAGCGTATTAAAACGAAGTCGCAGCGCAGGAGACTTAGTCTTACTGAGCTTTCGCTTTCTCGGCTTGCGGACCAGCTGATTTATGGTCGGCATAGTACATTCTCCAGTAACTAATTATTCTTCAATTACCTACTACACAAACAAAATATTGCATGCGTACACAATAGAAAAATTATTCGAATATTTATTCGGATACCGCGTGCATCTATTCACCACGCAGAAGAAGAATACTACTTTGCCTATTGACCTATGTGCAAGTGACTACGGTGTAAAAGCCCATGCTAGCTAATTCATCTTCTGATTCACAATCTAACGTCGCAAAATAACTTTCTTAAATGATTCTCGCAATTTGGGAAGGTCAGCACTTTCTCCAGCAGACATACTTGCCTGTATTCGCTCTTCATACATTCTCTTCAAGCTTTCCGCATCTCTCCCACCCATCTGTGACGCGTGCGCTAGTAGAGCACTAATTTTTATATCCATAAATGGCTCAATATCTATGTGATAATCCGGATCATCTGTCCCGGCAAGTAACATAGCAGACGGTCTGTGTGGCTCTAAACCTTCGTGTTTTTGGTCTGGATGAAATAGATGATCGTCTGCGGCCGGATATATTGCATCGTATGCCGAAATACCCGTGACCCTGTGATCTCTATGATTAAATCCTGGCCTGAATCCATCCCATGTAATCACAAGTTCAGGACGAAGTCGTCTAATCTCTCTCACAAGCAACTCTCGAAGTTCATCATCTGCATGAAGCATGCCATCAGGGAATCCTAGAAATTTTGGCTCATTAGCCTTCAATATTAAAGCTGCAGCACGGCTTTCTTGTTCACGTTCACCCGCTAGCTGTTGCCCCGTTACCTTGGCATCTTTAGTGCCTTTATTGCCTGAGGTTGTGATAACAATATCAATAGCCCAGCCATCTAGCGCAAGCTTTGCGACTGTTGCACCACATGTGAATTCAAGATCGTCCGGATGAGCAAAAATACATAAGGCACGCTTCGCTGCCTTCGTCGCAACTTCTGATATTAAATCCCCTTGTGGATCTAACGGTTCTATCAACTCTTGCTCATTTCTCTGTAAAGCTCGCTAAGCAATTGCGACCTTTCACTCCACGAAAATCCCAGAGCTTGAATCCTAGCAGCATTACCCATCTCTCGCATCTGATCTACGTCCTCGATCAGGCTAGCGATAGCAATCGAAAGTTGCTCAACATCGTCAGGTGGAACCAGCACACCGGCCTGATCACTCGATTCAGTCGAACTAGACGAAAACATACCCGCTAGTCCACCAACTTCTGAGGCGATTACAGGTCGGCCCGATGCCATAGCTTCAAGGGCCACCATTCCAAAAGATTCATAGAGCGAGGGAACCACAACAACATTGGCAGCGCGATAATATTCCGGCAAAATATCATGATCAAGTGGACCGAGAAATTTTATCCTACCTTGGATATTGGCAGCCTTAGACACCGCGACTAGTCTTTCACGTTCTTTGATCGACGCTGGATGATCGTTGCCGCCAAACAACAAAAGCTGATAATCAATACTTTCAGGCAAAACTGCCAAAGCATCTATTAGCTTATCAAGAGCTTTCAACGGCTCCATTCTCCCACCCGCAAGAAAAATTAAACTAGTTTGTGTAAGCTCCAATTTGTCTCTGGCATCACATGCATCCCCAGGGATAAATCTTTCCAAGTCAACTCCCGGTGGGATAGTTACAACTTTTTTCGGTGGAACAGAGTAGATTTCTCCTAAAAGTTGCCTCTCGTGATCACTCGCAACCACAATCTTGTCTAAACGCGCAATAACTTCTTTTTCTTTCTGCAATCGATCGGGTGATTCTCCTGATGAAATCCCATGTAAAAGCTTGATTTTACCTAGGGTGTGAAACATTGCAACATGTGGAGTCTGCCAATTCCGCGCAAGTTCAATACCAGCCAATGCTGATAACCAATAATGCGAATGTATTACCTCATAGTGTTTCTGATTCCTATTAGCCCAAGCCTCAATACCCTTGGCAAAATCAGACGCGAACAGGCTCATCTCCTCCTTCTCAACTCGAGATAAAGGGCCAGCCGGGATTCTGATAAGCCGAGCCCGCTCGTTAATAAATTCAACCTCTGGAGAGGTAGAGTCATCACGCCGAAGAAATATGTCAACAGTGACTCCTAATTCAGTCAATTTCTTCGTTGTTTCTAGAATGTAAACATTCATTCCACCGGTTTCACGACCACCTAGTGGCGCGAGCGGGGACGTGTGCATTGAAAGCACTGCCAAATGAAGATCTGAATGAAAATGAAAATTACTCTCGGGCTGAATTTGATTGATCATAAACTAAATTATTCACCAATTAATCGAAGGAATTCCTGTCTTGAATTAACATCTTCGCGGAGTCGTCCGCGAAGAGCTGAAGTCACCATACGTGCTCCTGGCTTCCTAACCCCTCGGGCAGTCATGCAAAGATGTTCAGCTTCGATTACCACGCCTACCCCACGCGCATTTAATGCGGCCTCAATACTGTCCGCTATTTGTCCGGTCAAGCGCTCTTGCACCTGTGGGCGTTTAGCAAACACCTCAACTGCGCGTGCGAGCTTAGACAAACCAACTATCGAACCGTTGGGTAGATAACCTACATGAGCGGTCCCGTGAAAAGGCAAAAAATGATGCTCACACATCGAATAAAAAGGTATGTCCTTGAGGATAACCAGTTCTTCATGATTTTCATTAAATTGGACGTCCAGAAGCTCTCCTGGGTCAACATCTACCCCGCTAAATAATTCAAGATACATATCCGTAATCCGACGAGGTGTATCAGTCAGCCCCTCATCCTCCCCAAGCTTAAGTTCGTTTATCAATTCTTGTATCAACGAAATAACGCGGTCACGGTCGATATTTTTCTCTGACATCAGTGGCAACTCCGTTTACTCATACAGTGAAATACATCCGCAAAGGCATCTAATGTAAATCCATTGCTTCTTCAACCAGACGCACATCAGCCTCAACTTCAACTCTATCAGCAGCAATACTTAAAGCTGTATCAGGATCTTTCAAACCATGCCCAGTAATCACACAAACGGCTGTTAGCTCTTTAAAATTCTCGCCACTTTGAGATTGCTTTATCAATCCTGCCACAGACGCCGCAGAAGCTGGCTCACAAAAGATACCCTCCTCGGTGGCAAGTCGATGATATGCGCGCAAAATTTCATCATCCGTCACGCTCTCGATTTTACCGCCTGATTGATCTTTAGCATTAAGAGCTGCGGTCCAAGACGCTGGATTGCCAATTCTGATAGCTGTGGCAATTGTTTCAGGTGCATCAACTCTTTGACCCAGTACAATAGGCGCCGCACCTGCAGCCTGAAATCCCCACATTTTTGGTAGGCTTTCAGTCTTTCCAGCCGATTTATATTCGCTAAATCCTTTCCAATAAGCGCTGATGTTTCCAGCATTCCCAACCGGTATGCAAAGAAGATCGGGTGGCGTTCTTAATTCATCAACTATCTCAAACGCAGCTGTCTTTTGCCCATCAATACGATGAGGGTTTACTGAATTAACAAGAGCTACTGGGAACCGCTCAGTGATCTCCCTAACTATATGAAGTGCATCATCAAACGATCCTTGTATCTGGATTATTGTCGCGCCATGCACAGTAGCCTGAGCTAATTTCCCCAGTGCGATTTTCCCCGACGGGACCACAACAAAACTTCGGATGCCGTGGAGCGCCGCATAGGCCGAAGCTGAAGCCGAAGTATTACCAGTCGATGCGCAAATAACCGCCTCTGAACCAGATTCAACTGCTTTAGCCACTGCCAAGAACATCCCTCTATCCTTGAATGATCCTGTCGGGTTTAGTGTCTCCAGCTTGAAATATAAGTTTTTCAATCCTAATTCAGAACCCAATCGGCTAGAGCGAACTAAAGGTGTCGATCCTTCGCCTAAAGATTTTCGAGAAGTCTCAGCTGTGACAGGGAGAAATTGAGCATATTTCTCAATTAGATGATTCTGCTTCATCTCACACCTTTCTCTTTATAAATTCGGATCTTATCCCGAGATAGGCAGGACACTACCAATCTGAAGCACGGCTCCAGAATCATCAAATTCTTTAATGGCTTGCTCTAGCTGACCCCGATTACTGACATGCGTCGTCAAAATTAACTCGGCAGACTCCGGCAAGGATTCTGCGATTTCGCTATTTGTAAGAATATCTTTTTGCACCACCGAGGCAATGCTGATGCCAGCCACCGCTAAAATCTTTGAAATCTCCGCCAATACGCCTGAGGTGTTTGCAACGATCAAACGGAGGAAGAAACGTGAACTCAAGTCTGCAGGAGCCCTTATCGGTAAAGATTTCGGCAAAATAAACGGTACCGGCTTCCGGCCAACGACCTCATCTCTTACAACCTCAATCAGATCAGCCAAAATGGCCGAAGTTGTCGCTTCACGACCGGCACCAGGGCCTTCGTAAAAAAGAGTACCTACTAAATCTCCCTTATATTCGGCCGCATTTGTCACTCCGCCTACATTTCCGAGTTGAGTTGTCCTGCCAACTAAAGTAGGTAAAACAGACGCAGACACCTCGCCACCTGCTGATTGAACTCGTGCGAGTAGCTTTATCGTATAACCTAGCTCCAACGCAGCCTGCATATCGGCGCTCTCAATACCTCGGATACCTTGACTAACCACTCTATCTTTAGGAATTAAAGCCCCGAACGCTAACATCGCAAGGATAATCGACTTAGCAACCGCATCATGTCCATCGACATCCGCAGACGGATCAGGTTCCGCATAACCTAAACGTCCAGCTTCGGTTAAAGCTGACTCGTAGTCATCACCAGTGCTCATTTTACTCAAAATAAAATTAGTCGTGCCATTAATTATCGCTTCAATAGAAGAAATGTCATTTGCCAATAGATCACGTCGAAGGCTAGATATAATTGGGATTCCACCACCCACAGATGCTTCAAACTGAAGGTGTAGATTATTACGGTTAGCCAGTTCGAATAAATCTGCGCCCGAAGCAGCCATTACTGCTTTGTTCGCCGTAACCACGTGTTTGCCAGCTTCAAGCGCTCTGCGAATGTACTCGCCTGCCGGCTCTTCACCACCCATGAGCTCCACTATTATATGGGTCTGCTGATCTGAAAAAATTTCGTCGACATTTGTAGTAATCTGCCCAGCCGATATCACAAAACCCTGAGCTTCTCGAGCGGCTCTGTCAATACTTCTAACCAATACATGTCTAAGTTCTATCGACACACCCGAAAGACCAAATAACTCGACCTGTAATCGTTCAATTTCCGAAATGACAGTAGTTCCAATATTGCCAGCACCCAAAAAAGATATACCGATAGTTCGGTCTTGACTCATAACAAATTCCTAAACCAGCTACTCACTTATATCGACTATTATCCATCTTAGCGTAACTGCAATACAGTCTCAGAGATCAACCAATCGCGATCTTTGAGGCTCAATTCCTTCTCTACACTCATCACGGCAATAGATTCTATTACTAATTCCTCAAATCGTTTCTCGCCCAAAAATGAAATCGACTTGTCTGAAAGTTCTATCTCTTTAATCAAGCTCACGCGATAAATCCCTAAATTCTCTGACGTTCCATCGAGAGTAAATGCTCCTGAGATTTCTTCCTCTTCAGCAGATTCTATCCATGAGACAATCTCGTCATTAAATCGATACCGCAACTCAATATCGGGCACCCAAAACTCACCACTATCTGATGCAGGGACAATTTTCATTCCTAACTCATCAGATGCAACAGCAAAAACTTTACCCGACTCGATCGCAGTCAAAAGCAGTTCAGCCCGCCTAGCTGACTCAAAAATAGCATCCAGCCTGTATCCAAGAGACGTGCTTGGTATTTGATCTCGTAAATCAGTCTTGAATTTATCTCTATAAAGCAAACCAGAAATTACTTGCTCTAATTCGGTTTTTGTTACAGATTGGTCACTAAGTAACTGTGCATAAGAAAGAGCAAATTCGGTTACAGACTGTTCCGACGGTAATCCAAATAGTGCCACAATTTCATGCTGGATCTCCAAATCACTAAGTGAGCCATATCTCTCCACACCCGCCAAACGCATTGCTTCCGAAACAACTAAAAAATCTAATAAATCTTCGATACTCTTGCTAGATAGTGGGCTTGGATCCATCGCAGTGAGCAATTCCAATTGTTCACTCAAATCATCTCTCGTGTAAGAAGTACTACCATTGATTTGTAGAATCACGGATCGGCCAGCGAACATATTTTGAGATAGATAGCCAGCCGCCAGAATAATAATTGCAGCCAATAATAAACTTGAGATCGCCAACTCGGACAAGCTAAATTTACTTGTCAGCCTCCGACCTAATGCCACAACATATGAAATCAGTGAGCCTTCATACCGATCTTTCACGGCAAATAAACTCCTTACTAGTTGTATGACCGACTTCGACCTAAGTCTACTCCGGCTACCCTAATATGCTCACTGGTAAATGGTAATAGTGCCAGATGCCTGGCTCTTTTGATTGCTAAAGTTAAGGGTCCTTGGCAGCGGGAACACACGCCCAGTTTGCGCCTCGGTTCCATGGCACCTCGCTCCGTTATATAACGCTTAAGCGTATCAACATCTTTGTAATCGATTACGCGGCCATTTTTTCTTTT
The DNA here is from genome assembly GCA_913051185.1 of uncultured Chloroflexota bacterium. Lineage (GTDB taxonomy): Bacteria > Chloroflexota > Dehalococcoidia > UBA2979 > UBA2979 > UBA2979. The sequence continues at coordinate 9,771 of CAJXBM010000056.1, forward strand.
ACAAAACTCGCAACCGCGAGGTCGGAAGGATCGTCTAAAACCTCCGCGATCTCCACGATCTCCACGATCTCCACCAAACTCTGAGTTACGGCCATATTCTTCTGTCATCATTACTTCCCATCAATGCTTATATATCTCGTTGTTAAACCCGTCAAAATGGAAGATCATCAGGATCTAAAGCACCTGATGCC
>CAJXBM010000057.1:0-9585 GCA_913051185.1 uncultured Chloroflexota bacterium
TTGGGCTTGGTGCAGGGATCGTTGTGTGGATCCTTGTCCAAATACCCGCATATAGTTATTTTATTTTTCGCAGCGTACGCTTCTAGACAAGTTTAAGACCATAAAGGCTTCAAGTAACTGTAGTTAATTGAGGCGTTTATTAGCGAATTTAGCTGCCAGCTTTCTTAATCCTTGGATCAGCAAGAGAAGTAAGCCTATTCCCATGAATATAAAGGCAAACGGCAAATATAAACTGTCGTGGAGTATTCCATCAGCATCAACATATCCGTAATAGGTGTTCTGAATACATAGAGATGCTATGCCGAGAGCAATAAAGATGACTCCTGCTATTAGAATTTTAGACATCCTATATAACTTCATTGACTAGCTTGCATCGAATAGATTCACTGATCACTCCGAGTCACGGGGTCGGCGCAGATCGGACACACTACGAAGCGCCTCTTGCAGTTGAAACAGCACATCCTCTTTTTGCCCAGAATCACCACTCCAATCCCAGGCTTGATGTAGGCGGGGGATTGTTTCGGTCTCTAGTAAATGGGACAGTCGTCCCACCGCGTCAAGACTCATGCGACTCATGCCAAGAGTCATGCCATACTTTGTCCGGCGGTAGTCCTCAGCATAGAGTTGTAGTTTTTGAGCATCTAGAAGCGCATTAATTTCTTCTAGTTCAGTGAGTTCAACTTTACTAAATGTACGTGGCTTGTCCTGCTCAAAATTTGTTCTTTTGCTGATTTCTTCTCTAAACCAAGAAATTCGTGTGTCATTGAGATGCGCATTTTGCTGACTCTGTACTTCCTCAACAGACGTTGACGTGCCTTTTGCGATCAGTTTTCTGGAGTTCTCCAAGTACGCGCCGACGTGCTCCCTCAAGGTTTCGTCAGTCAGCTCGTAAAGTTGTTCAGGTTTGGAGAACTCTTCATTTTGCATTATGAATTTTCCTGATCACGTTAAATCCATCAAAAGATGTAAGTCATAACTACGATTGCAATTGGTAGTTCACCCGCTAGTTTCTGATTTCTTTGTCATGCTGAGAGGGTAACAGTCTAGTTATTAGTTGGACTATTGAAATTGACAAAAGAAGATCTAAACTTAGCACCCCACCGACCATCTTCGTTAGTGAATATCCACAATGTCTCGAACGACAGGTACTCAGTATCATTTTCGTTTCGTCTGGATTGTCTGATAATGAGATGAACTTTCTCTTCATTGGCTTGAGCAGCTTCTATCGATACCGTTGTGGTGTGATGCCATCCTTCGGCCTTAAGTCTTTCGGTTTGCTGGGGCTCCTTTGCACGCCATTCGTCCGGAGTTTCCCATACAGCCATCTCTTTTTTCGCAATTCTGAAATGCGGGAAGTGCATTGAGTTGAGTTGTCCATCCTCATCTCTTTGGTTGAATGCAGTATTCCAACGGTGGAACGCAGCAATAGCTTCTTCTTTTGGATTGTTAGTCATTAGAATTTGCCTTTCACAGCCTTACGCCTCATATACTAATTTAGCTAATTACCTGGCGTCACGACTAGAGGGTTACAGCTCACGATGAATCAGGGGCGTCTCCTAAGGTGTGGCTAATAAGGTTATGCACGAAAAAACGTCTAGAACCCCTTACACTCTCGGCATGGAAATTACTGATATAGCCCAAATCGTTACGGGGATAGCCACTCTTGTTGTGGCTCTTATTCTTGTGTCGCAACTTTATCAACAACATAAGGACACAGAAATTCAGTTGACAATGGATTCTTGGCAGTTGAATCAAAGTCTTATTCTTGCCGAAATAAGTGACGTTGATTTGTCTAAAATTTTATCTAAATCAGAAGAAGGCCTAGGAAATCTGACCAGAGAAGAAGAAGTTATTTTTAATAAGTGGTTGATGCTGAAAATGGGCAGATTGTCTACTGAATGGCGACTTGGTCGAATGTCCAATGACCCCCGATATTATAAAATCCACCTATCCAACTTTTTCTCCAATAAGGGTGTGTTAGAGGCGTATGAAAATTTTGCAAGACAAGGGACGATTGATGGTACGGTATGGAAACCAGGGTTCGTGGACATTGTCGATGAAGTTTATGCAAGATTATCCAAAACCAGTTAAACCAAGAGCCGGATACCCCTATTATTTGAAATATGGCAGATAGAGATAAAACACCTGAAGAGATTGAAAAGGCTCAGCGCCTCAAAGCTGCGTACTCGAAGTCAATGTTGCCAGCAGATCACCCGTTATCAACATTGGGAATAATCTCAAATCCAACTGATCAAGAGAAGAGTGATTCGGTAGAAGAAAAAAGTGATCCTGTACAAGAAGCACTTGATGCACGAAGACAAGAAATACTTGCTGCAGAAAATGCTAAAAGGCAAAAGAGGCAGGACAGATTAGGTGGACCTAAGGTAGTTAAGTTATAGACGTGTGCATGCCACTCGACTTAGCTCAGTTATTGGGAGATCTCCAGTGAATCAAAGAGATATTACCCGTCGACCGTTGCACGGGGTAAAGGTATTAGAGTTCGCAACAATTTTGGCTATCCCTTCCTGTGCGGTTCACCTCTCGGATATGGGGGCTGAAGTAATCAAGGTGGAGTCCCTGACAGGTGATCCGCATCGATATGGATTGGGTCCAATCCTTCCAAATGAAAGTAAGGGTTTCACAGTAATAAACAGAGGAAAACGGAGCATATCGATCGATCTTGGTGCCGAAGAATCGACCAAAATCATTCGGGAACTTGTGGAGCAGTCGGACATCGTTTTGATGTCACTGAAACTCTCAGATCTACAGAAATTTGGACTGCGTTACGAAGATATTAATGAGTGGAACCCATCTATCATTTACTTGGAGCATGCTCCATATGGTCCAAAGGGTCCGTATGGCCAGGAAGGGGGATATGATGTGGTTGCTCAGGGGATGTCAGGTCTGGGCTCTATCATGGCAGGTGATATTGCGGGAGTGCCAGGTACTATTAATCCAGCGGTAGCTGATGTGGCCACTGGCCTAGCGTCAGCATTGGCCGTGGTGACTGCTCTCCGCCATCGTGATAGTACAGGTGAAGGTCAAAAAGTTAGTACTAGCTTGCTGCAAACATCTCTCATACTAGCCATGAATAGAATTCACTGGTTTGCTGCCACTGATCCTCCAGCTTGGGAACGAACGTCCGTCGCTTTAGCCGAGGCTCAAGAAAGTGGCGCTGGATTTGCCGAACAGCGAGATATTTACAATCAATTCACTAATCCGGGAGGCGGACAGGCAACAAATACGTACTTTCGATATTACAGAGCCAACGATAAATTCTTTGCTGTCGGCGCATTGAGCCATGGATTAAGGGTAAAGTTTTGCCGAGTTCTTGATGTGGTGGACCCACGGACAGAGGATTTTGATATGAATCGATCAGAAGATTATGACAAACTCGTTCAATTTACTCGGCAGTGTGAGGATATTATGAGAAGTCAGACGGCTGATTTTTGGATCGAGCAGCTACGTCAGGCCGGTGTGCCATCAGGTCCATTTAATTTTCCTCATGAAATATTTGATGAGGAACAAATCCTCGCTAACGATTTTGTATTGAGCCTAGAGCATTCCAAATTAGGGCACTATAAGACGTATGGTACTGCCATCAAGATGGAGAAGACCCCCGTGTTTCCAACGGTTTCTTCTCCGGGATTGGGAGAGCATTCGAGGCAGATACTGGAGGAACTGGGTTACTCAGAGGATCATATTGACCAGCTAATTCAGGATGACGTAATTATTCAACCCGAGTGACCATCGAATTTTCGCTTAAACGAATCTCTTCCTAATCATCTATTTACGCAGGCATTGCAAAACTTTTTGATATCATTCTTCGGTAATTAAGATGGAGTATCCAGATGAAGAGACAAGATATTGACGATGCCATCACACTGGCTGGCCTACCAATACCCGACTCTGATATTGAGATATTTGGTGAGGATCCTGTCTTTTATGGACCATTCCATCTTGCCGAAGGTGCAGCCGTCACACAAGCACTAATCGGATCACAAGTTGACCAGATCTGGAGAGAGCAGGGGTATGCGGCACAACAGATAAAAGTTGATGTGCGTCATGCGGCAGCGTCATTGAGTTCCGCGCAATTTTTGTCGGTTCCGGAAATGCCCGTGAGGGACACGCTGGGCGAAAATCTCAGGAGAATCTACAAGTGTGCTGATGGAAGATATTTTCAGCTGCATAGTAACTTTGGAGATACTCATGATTTGGCTGCGTTGTTGGGGGTTAGTACGCATGCGAGCGTGCAGGAAATCGCAAGTGTTATGTCTGTTCGGAACTCTTTTGAGCTTGAAGACTTACTTATTGAGAAAAATATGACAGGTGGAGTCGTGCGCACTACCAAAGAATGGGCAGCACATGCGCAGGGGAAAATCCTATCGAATAAACCAGTAGTTGAGCTCACTAAAATCGGAGATTCACCTCCTGAGTCTATCGAGCCTGGATCAAGGCCACTTTCAAATTTGCGCGTTCTCGACTTGACGCGTGTATTAGCAGGCCCTACTTGCGCAAGATCCCTTGCAGAACATGGCGCCGATGTATTTCATGTTGCGTCTCCACATTTACCTACGGTTGAGGTATTTGAGATGGATACTGGGCATGGGAAACGTCAAATACATATAGATTTGAATGATTCTGGTCAGGCGGACCTTCTTAGAAATCTTGCCAAGACGACAGATGTCTTCAATCAGGGATTTCGAAAAGGGGCCCTTGATAAAAGGGGATTCGGTCCGGATGACATGGCAAAATTGCGACCCGGTGTCATCTATGTATCTGAAAATTGTTATGGCCACGAAGGACCATGGGCCAATCGACCTGGATATGAACAGTATTCACAGATAATCTCTGGACTCGCTGATCTTCAAGGAAAGATGGCACCGTTGGAACCTAATGACGACACTAGAATCGCGCTTGGTGACGACCCTCAGGCACCAAGACTTGTTGGCGCGGCAGTGAATGATTACACGACCGCATATTTTGCGGCATATGGGGTTTTGGAAGCATTACGGAGACGAGCGACTGAAGGTGGTTCTTGGCATGTTCAAGTGTCATTGACTCAGACTTCTATGTGGTTCCAAAAACTTGGCTTAATTGAAAGCGTTGCTCCTGATAATAAGCTCGGCAACGTGTCTGAGTTTTTAGAGAGCCACGACACGCCCTATGGTGAAATGACGCACCTCGCTCCATCACTTCAAATGTCAGAAACTCGACCATATTGGGCCTTCGGCTCGCGTCCACTTGGGAGTGATTCTCCTGAGTGGTAGACGCATTTGGGCCATGCGGATGAGTTACCATAGGCGGCAGGCAACCGGTTTCTAAGTTTGCCTGAGAAGAATTGTATTAGGAGCGTGTTATGCATTACGACGATTTCGAAGATTTACGGGTCACTATCACTGACAGAGTTGCAGAATGGCAAATTGTCAGGCCTGAAAAGTTAAATGCCATGCGTCATAAGACATTTTGGGAAATTATGGAGCTTGGTCGACGTCTTAACGCAGATCCGGACGTTCGAGTTGTAGTAGCAACACATGAAGGAAGAGGGTTTTCCGCAGGAGCAGACTTGACGACTGAAGATCCTGGTGCAGAGTCCTCATCTAATCCACGACCTGGGAAGAATGATTCCATGGGTGTGAGTGGAGTTGGTATGGCAATGCCACTGATAGATAAACCCACCATCGCTGCTGTTAATGGCATATGTGCGGGCGGTGGTATGTCTCTAGCTCTGTCTTTTGATATTCGAATCGTTGGGCAGGATGCGAAATTCCTCACCGTATTTACGAGGCGGGCCCTAGGTCCAGACTGCGGGCTCACTTATCATCTGCCTAGATTAGTCGGTCAAGGGAGAGCCCTTGAACTCATGTATACAAGTAGGGAAGTTGGCGCTGAGGAAGCTGTCCGTATAGGTTTGGCTAATACCCTCGTTGATGACCCAAGAACACATGCTCTCGAAATGGCTAAGGAACTTGCTGATGGTCCACCCCTCTCACTTATGTGGGAGAAGCGAGAAACAATGCACACGTGGGAAGCATCTCTTCAGGAACAGATCGAATTTGAATGGTCAGCACAGAAGCAAATTGAACGAAGCAGCGACGTACTTGAGGGTAAAAATGCCTTTGTTGAGAAACGCAAAGCAAATTTCACTGGCCAGTAATTAGGCTGAAATCTCATTTATGAATATTGCTCTTGTTGGCGTGGGTAAGATCGCCAAAGCACAACATGTACCTAATATTGCGGCAAGCGATGCATGGGATCTTGTCGCGACCGTTGCTCTCGAAGGTACAGTCAATGGCATTGATTCATACACAAACTTTGATACTTTTCTGCAGAGTCGAAAAGATGTTGAGGTGGTTTCATTCTGTGTGCCCGCCATCGCACGATTTGATTATGCGGTAAAAGCACTTCGGTCAGGTCTGCACGTTATGCTCGAGAAACCACCTGCAGCAACGATTGCCGAGATGAATTATTTGCGAGATTTTGCTGATGAGTGTGGCCGAACTTTGTTTACGACCTGGCACAGTCAGATGGCCCCAGGAGTGCGGCCAGCCAAAAAATGGCTATCGGATAAGGTTATAAAAGAAGCGTCAGTGACTTGGTTCGAGGATATACGGCAATTTCATGTCAGTAATCTTGACGAGGACTCTGGATCTGGTGGCACCAAGCGAAATCAGGACTGGATATTTGAACCTGGCGGAATTGGGGTGTTTGATACTGGGATTAATGCCATTTCAATCCTGACCGAAATTATGCCAAATGGGCTCAGAGTGACCGGTGCCTCCCTTGTATATCCAGAGAATCGCAATCAGCCTATTGCCGCTGAGTTGGTATTGAATTCAACTATTAATGCCTCATTTAATTTTCGACATGAAGGTCCACCAGTATGGGATATGCATATAACTACAGACCAAGGAGAGATTTCTCTTGAGCGATCAGCCACCATCCTGACCATCGACGGTAAGAAGATTGATTTAGGACCGAGTCAAGAGTACGCACATTTATATAAGCGAATGGCCGAGTTGATCCAAGCTGGCGAGAGCGAAGTGAATCTTGATCCGCTCGTTTTAGTGGCTGATGCATTTATGTTAGGTACGCGAGAAGTCTCAGATGCTTTCAATTTTTAGCAGGAATTGATTGTCATGGCAGGTCAATGCTGCTTTTCAGTGTGTCTTCAACATTCTTTGCTTTGCCGACCGATAGGCATTTCGCCGTCATGTTGGAGGTAATTTAAAGAGATATCTGAAAAGAAAATACAACCCGCGCGTGAGCAGTTAAGTTACGCTCTTGAGGGCTTGAAATCGAAAAAACTATTTAGGTGTTCTGCGGTTTTTTTGTTATAGAAACCGTCGTAATTTATTAGGGATGAAGCAAAAGGAATATTTATGCGACTCAAAGAAAAAACAGCAATTGTGACGGGTGGTGCATCCGGCTTTGGTGAGGGGATTGTTCGAAAATTTCTTGACGAGGGCGCACGAGTGGTGATCGCCGACATAAATATTGATGCCGCGAATAGGCTTGCAGATGAGGTCGGCAAAGATGCCATCGCTGTATATGTCGATGTGACGAGTGGAGCATCAGTCGAGCAATTGCGTACAGATATAAAGAAGAGCTTTGACAGCATTGATATCGTTATCAATAATGCTGGTGTCACCCATTTACCAGCCGCTCTCGATGAAGTAAGCGAAGAAGACTTTGACCGTGTTTTTGCGGTGAATTGTAAGTCTGTCTATTTGATGGCAAGAACATTTATTCCAGATATGAAAGCCCGAAAGGCAGGCGTAATTTTGAACATTGCCTCGACTGCGGGAGTCTCCCCAAGACCTAATCTAAACTGGTACAACAGTTCAAAAGGCTGGATGAACACGGCGACAAAAACGATGGCGGTCGAGCTTGCGTCCTTTGGTATTCGAGTGAATGCTGTAAACCCAGTTGCAGGGGAGACGCCATTACTTCCTTCTTTTATGGGGGGAGACACCCCTGAACTTAGGCAAAAATTTATATCTACTATACCGTTGGGCCGTTTTTCGACCCCTGAAGATATCGCCAACGCATCTTGTTATCTTTGCTCGGATGAAGCCAGCATGATTACGGGTGTTTGTATGGAGGTTGACGGTGGTCGAGTCATCTGACGTATAGACATAATCTTTTATTCGTGAAAATGTTTTAGATTCGTGTCCTAGTGTGTGCTTGAATTATCCTGTGGTTTACCAGTTCGTGTGTGAACCGTCGGCACGGTGCGGGTGGGGTGGTTCCCAGAATTCGAATGGTTTCGTTAGTTTAGTCTCATCAACATCCACTCCAAGTCCGGGTGTTTCGGGCACTTCATAACCATTTCCCGCGAAGACTAGTTGTTCAGGAAAAATTTCGAAGTCCGGGTTATTAGCACGTTCGAGATTGATCTCTAACCAGGCGAAGTTAGGCACGGCAGCACCAAGATGAACAGAAGCGGCTGTGCATATAGGTCCTAGGGGATTATGAGGCATTAGATCGATATAGTGAGCTTCGGCCCAGCCAGCCACTTTCATTGATTCAGTGAATCCTCCCACGTTGCAAATATCCAATCTCACATAGTTGGTTATCCCACGCTCAATGTACGGAAGAAATTGCCATTTCGACGCAAACTCTTCTCCTATTGCGAACGGGATATCTGTAAGCCTACGAAGAGACTCATACGCTTCAGGAGATTCATCTCGTATTGGCTCTTCAAGAAAATCTAAAGTGTGTGACGGCATCATTTGGCAGAAAGAAGCTGTCTCAGATACTGATAACCTGTGATGGTAATCGACTCCTATTATTGCGTGATTGCCAAGCTCTTGCCTAGCTTGGATTAGCCATTCGGTTGAATTAGCTATTGATTCTCTTGGTTCAAATACGCCACCGTTTTGTATGTCCATGCTGTCATGGGATAACCTGAACGCATTGATGCCTTCCGCCATAAATTGCTTTGCCTGTGAGATCATTTCTGGGCCAGGTGGAGCTGAGGTTGTGGCAAAAACCGGCACGGTATGTCGATGTTTGCCTCCCAAAAGTTCGTAAACGGGCACCCCTAATTTTTTGCCGACTATGTCATGGAGAGCCAAATCTATAGCGGATATCGCAGCGGTGAGTGTTCGTCCACCCTCAAAATATTGGCTTCGATACATTTCTTGCCATAATGCACCTCGGCGCATGGGGTCTCTACCGATTAAGAATTCCCTGTAGTGCTCAATTATGCCCTGTACACCGAGCTCCCTGCCAGAGAATCCAGATTCTCCCCAGCCGTATATACCCTCATCCGTCTCTACTTTGACCAGCATTTGATTTCGTCGGTCGATCCATACGGCATAGGGTTTGATATCAGTTATTTTCAAATTCAAATCCTCTCGATAGGGTCAACATCGTTCAAGTGAGCTAGAACTATTCACGTGCCATTTCCGTTTTTCCAACGCCATCAAAGTCCAGTTCCTGATCATCCTTTAAATTCACTGTTACCTGACTGAGTTCTCCCGTAAAGCTAAATGGTGCATCGTATGTTCCCACAGGACTTCCACGATCGAAACCTATATCAAGACCAGACCACGAGACCATCAGAAAAAACATCCGATC
>CAJXBM010000058.1:0-9449 GCA_913051185.1 uncultured Chloroflexota bacterium
AAGAATTAGATAAAATTGAGATTCGAAAAGCATTGAATGAGATTATGGAGGTTGCTGCGGCAGCTAACAAATATCTAGAAGATCGAGCTCCATGGGCTGCATTAAAAAATGAAAATGGCGGCCAGGCACACGCAGGAGAAACCCTGCATATCGCATTGCAAGTGATAAGTAATTTAGCAATTTTATACAATCCAATTCTCCCCTTTTCTAGTCAAGAAGTCTGGAAAATGATCGGTCATTCTTCCGACAGCTTACTCACTGATTGGCTTCCTCAAGCTATCAATGAAGGAGCTTCATTACCCGTAGCAAAACCTATCTTCGCCAAGCTAGACCTTGATTCGGTAGAAGATATTTTCTTGAACGGTACGACTTAGAAAGTCTCGGACAAATGAAGAACAATAGCGAAAATATACTTTTGTCTAGCGTAACGGATGCACACTCGCATCTCTGGTCTGCAGAATTCGCAAATGACCGAGCACAGGTTCTACAGCGTGCGTCCGACGCAGGATTAGTGTGTATCGTGGATGTTAGTTATGACCTTGATCCAGCACCCAGGAAACAAGAAGCTAAAACTCAAGGAATAAATCTGGTCTGCGTTGCAGGTATTCACCCTCACGATGCTAAAGATTTCGATCAGCTTGAAAGAACTTTATTGCAACAGCTTTCAGGTGGTGCATACGATGCAGTCGGTGAAATCGGTCTGGATTACTACCGAAACCTCTCACCCGTGGACCAGCAAATCACTGCATTTCAAAAGCAATTAGATCTAGCAATTGAATATCAATTACCCGTAGTAATTCATTCACGAGATGCTGACGAAGACACTTACAAAATCCTCAGAGACTGGGTACAGCGAGCTCCACGAAATTATAGATCCGACCGTGAACTCGGCATGATACATTGTTTCTCAAGTGACTATATTCTTGCTGAAAAATACATTGAACTCGGATTCTTAATCTCGATCTCCGGCATCGCAACATTCGATAATGTTAAAGACACCCCCGAAGTCGTGCTGCGAATAGATACTAATAAACTCTTAGTTGAAACTGACGCGCCGTACTTAGCTCCCGTTCCACATCGAGGCACGAGGAACGAACCCGCCTTGGTTGTGGATACGATAAGATTTATAAGCTCATTAAAAAAAGTACCCTCACAAAAGATTGCCGACTCGACTACGAAGAATGCATATAGACTTTTTAGACTGAATGACGTCAAGGGAGATCTTTAATGAAAGCTGACTCCGATCTGGCTCTATTGTACGGACCTGCTGCCGCAGACCTTCCTAGGGTCACGCAACTAATAGGATCTGTTGCTGAAGAGCCCGAACTGGAATTCCTGCAAAAAATGCTGTCAGCAGCATTGTCAGGTAGTGGGAAATTACTTCGACCCGCAATCTCCATTCTTTCAGCTCGACTCGGGACGTATAACATTGAGCTTGTTGCCCCTCTAGCAGCGTCGGTCGAACTCCTGCATACAGCCACTTTGGTTCATGACGATGTAATAGATGAAGCCGATCAACGTCGGGGACAGCCAACCCCTAACTCTCTTTTTGGGAATGCTGCGTCTGTGATGTTAGGTGACTATATGTTTGCCAATGCAGCTGATCTCATCGCTCGCACAAATAGGCCACTAGTCGTACGGAAATTTGCTGATGCAATCATGCTTATCGCGCAGGGAGAGCTAAAACAAGACAGCACAGCATTTGAATATTCACCAAACATTAACCAATATTTGGACAGAATTAAAGGGAAAACTGCTGTACTGTTTGCAACCGCGGCAGAGGGTGGAGCTCTCGTATGTGATGCATCGGAAACAATCACCACGGCAATGCGCGAATATGGAATGAATCTTGGAATGGCCTTTCAAGTAATCGACGATATTCTTGATTTCACAGGTACAGCTGAAGAGATGGGGAAACCGGTCGGGTCCGATCTAAAGTCAGGGACATTGACTTTGCCAGCCATCCTATTTTTACAAAAATACCCTAAAGAAAATCCTATTAAAAGAGCTTTTGACGGTATCCGCACAAATGCAAATTTAGACAAAGCCATCAAAGACATCCTTAGTGATGATGAAATTATCGGAGAATCCCGAGCTATGGCGCGCAGCATGTGCGATTCTGCACTCGCGAGTTTAGAAATTATTCCACAGTGCGAAGAGAAGCAAATTCTAGAAAATTTGGTCGCATATACCTTTGATCGAAATAATTAATTCTCAAATCGGCGGTCAGGTAATTCCTTCCGCCATTTAATCTCTTCGAGTAAATCTGCAGATTTAATATCCCGTTCTGCAAAAGCCTTCATCAGACCATGCATAACCCTACTTAATTGATCTTCCAGAACAGAGTCAATTGTAATCCGTGCAGATTCTGCATAAGGCCAAGATTGATATGCCCTAAGTACCTTAAGAACCTTCGCCTCAATCAAACTTGTATCTGGAATAAGCGAAACACATTCTCCGCAGACTACACCGCCGCCACCTTGAGACCAATTTGCCTGGCCCGAATCTACGGCACTTAAACAATTAATACATTGATCAAGGGATGGCCTGAATCCCGTAATCTCTAATACCATGAGCTCAAACCCATGAACCACTGCGGAGAGGTTCTCTCCCACCTCCAAGCGCTTCAACGTTATGAGTAACGGTTCAAACAAGTCGCTACCAGTTCCATCCACCGTATACTTATCGACTAGTTCCAAAACGTATACTAGAGTTGTTATTCTCGTTAAACTTTGTTGGCTCTGACGAAAACGTGAGATCGTTTGCGCCTCTCGAATGATATCCAGATTCTTACCAACAGCGAGCTCTAAATCACAATAAGTACCAGGCTCTAGATGACCGGCTAGTCTACTCTTCGGTTTCAGCACTCCCTTGGCGACAGAATCCTGTTTACCGGTATCTGGAGTCAATATCGTAATCACTTTGGCGGCTTCCACGAACTCACGTTGCCCTATGACTATGGCTTGAGTAGAGTAAACTCGAGGTGCACGCGGAGTCATTTATTCACCGACCTCACCAAACACCATCACTAAATCTCATGTCTGAATTCAAGTGCACGACCCAGCGTATCAATATCGGCATATTCGACGTCGCTACCTGTTGGCAGGCCTCGAGCCAATCGAGTGACCTTGAGATCAAGTGAATGAATCAATTGAGCAAGGTACAAAGCAGTCGCCTCACCTTCTGTACTTGGATTGGTGGCTACAATAACCTCTTTAAACGGGCTATTAGCACTACGAAGTCGCTTCATCAGCTCATCAATTTTCAGGTCTTCAGGCCCAACCCCTGATCGAGGGGCAATTACACCATGAAGTACGTGATAATTACCCTTGAAGTCACCAGTTCGTTCAATAGCCACGACGTCAAGAGGCTCTTCCACTACACACAACAAATCTTGAACACGACTCATATCATCACAGAGAGGACATGGAGACCTACTAGCCAAATTCTGACAGCATTCACACAAAATAATATTCTCCTTGACATCTAGCAGTGCATTTGCAAGTTCTGAAGCTTCAGAAGACGGTGAACGAAGCACGTGGTAAGCCAGTCTCTGGGCTGAGCGCGGTCCTATCCCAGGAAGCATATGAAAAGCATTTACAAGTCTATTAATGGGTGATGAACCACCATATGGATTACTACTGCCGAGTACCGGTTCCTGCTCCCCGAATGTCATCGCTTATTCCTGCTCTATCAAAGTGCCGCCAAGAGACAGTGCCTCAGTCAAAAGGTGTCCAGAGCTCGGCGCTTGTGTGGTAGATACATCATTACTTGCCACATTCATTTCAGGCCAATGGGTGAAAAATAGAGTCAGGGAATCCCCAAACACCGCAGCGACCGAGGTAGCCAATGCCTCCACCAGAATCACATTAGCGATCGTTTTCTTGGGATCGAGAAAATTTTGTAAATGAGCCTGATGCAAAAATCCAATCTCCAATTTTTTATTCTCCACCGATCTAGGAAATGCAGCTGCCAACAGCGCCTCCGCGGGTTTGCTAATCTCTCTAATATTCTCCTTAACAAGATCCCAATCACCTCGAACACGTTCTAAATCCAGTACAGATGAAATCGCTTCAGGTGCAGTTGGCCTCGAAATTGTTTCTTGCGAACTCTCGGGTTCTACCTGAAGCACCTCACTTTCAGATTGCTCATCCGTGGTCGTAACATCAGAGCTACCTGTTTCTACGCGTTTTACTTGATTGACGCTCGCTGCACTGTTAGCTGAGATTTTGTCTTGTACAGGTGTGTGAGATCGGACAGATCTGGTTATGGCATTTGATTGAGTTTCAACGTTGTGATTAGCAAGAGCTAGCCTAGATATTGCGATTTCAAGAGGGAGTGGTTCAAATTCGCTACCCGAATAGCGACTCGAAGCCACCCGTGTCAAACTATCCAATGCCTCAATTATTTGATCGACCGTCGTGACGTCATTCGCTGCTAGTTGCGTGATTGCAGCAATCAAATCTTCATTAAATTCAAGCTCATCAGCAGCGCCTGCTTTCATCAGGAGTGTCGCCCGCATAACGAGAACGATATCGCTCGTGAGCTTTCGAATATTAACTCCGTCAGCAACCGCTAGGTTAATTGACATAAGACTAGACTTCAGATCATGCTCAAAAATTGAAGTTGTAATTGCAAGTGCACGACTATCCATCATCAGTCCAAGACTGGATCGGATATCTTCGGCACTTGGGTTTGGTCCAAATGACGCAGTCACTCGGTCCAATGCATTTACCGCGTCACGAAGCGATCCCGTCGCATAACGAGCAATCAATTTATAACTCGTACTATCAATCATGAAGCCTTCGCTGTCCGCAATCTGAGTGAGTCTCTCTATCACCGTATCCATTGGAATTCGAGATAAATCAAACCTTTGCGATCTTGACAAAACCGTAGGAATTACCTTATCAATTTCAGTAGTAGCGAAGGCAAAGATCACATGTGGCGGTGGCTCTTCCAACACTTTGAGCAGTGCGGTGAAAGCCTGAGCACTTCCTAAGGCATGAACTTCATCAAGTATGTACACCTTGTAGCGACTACTCACCGGCGCATAAATCGCTTTCTCTGCCAACTCACGAATTCCATCTGCGCCGCCGCCAGCGGCTGAATCTATTTCAATTAGATCAATCGCACGTCCTGAGTCATGCGCTAAGCACGACGCGCATTGATCACATGTATCACCATCGAGTGTGCTCTCACAATTGACAGCCTTAGATAAAATTCTTGCAAGCGTCGTTTTACCAGTGCCACGGGGACCAGAAAACATATATGCATGTGAAATACGATTTGCTTTTACGGCATTTTTAAGAGTTTCCACCACCGCGTCATGCCCAAACACTTCTGAAAATCGATTAGGACGCCATTTTCGATACAAAACTTCTTGAGCCATTTGACCTCCAACAGAAGAGATCTTCATTCTACCAGCAACTAGGCTCTATCAGACGATACTACTCAGCAAAGTCTATTAATGAATATGCTCACCTAGCCAGTCTTCCTCTACGGACGACATGAGTCGCTCACTTTCTTCATCTTCATGAACATGACCTAGTAGATGCAATAAACCATGAACAATGACATGATTCAATTCGGTCTTGAACTCAAGACCAGCTGATTCTGCATTTTTTCTGATTGCCTCTTGGCAGATCACCACATCTCCAAAATTTTCGGGTGCTACGTCAGCTAGTTCAAGCCAGTCCGCATCAATAGGAAAGGACAACACGTCAGTAACGGCATCAATACCACGATGTTCGTTATTCATATTTTGCATCGCCGGTGCCGAAACAAAGACAACGCTCAACATCGCAGCAGGTTGTCCAATTTCTCGCAGTATTTCCCTTGTCAGAGTTACTGCGTCATAAGCCTCAACTGGAATAGTCTCTGAGTCGACACTGACAAGCTCAATCTCGTATGGAGTTTCATCTACTGCCATCAGAGTAAGGTCTCAGCGGCCGCTTTCGCTAAATTTATTAGACTATTTGGAAGTACTCCCAGTAGAACTACACCTAAAGCCAGACCCCCTAAAACAAATTGTTGCCAACCATTGGGTCTAATTTGTATAGCTTTCTCGGGTGAGTCTTCAAGCCACATAATGCGCACCCAACGAAGATAATAATAAGCAGATATTGCTGTGTTGATTACGGCTACTGCGACCAGTCCCACCAGCCAGGGGCTGCCAGCGCTAATTGCCGCATTAAATACATACACTTTTGCTACGAAACCAACCGTAGGGGGAATGCCCGTCAGCGAAAGTAGACTGATAGTTAGTACCACAGCTAAAAGAGGTGACTGCTTGAGCATTCCGGCATAGCCTGTGATTTCCGTATTACCAGTTTTATATTCAATTATATGAACACAGAGAAACGCCCCTAGGTTTGTAAAGAGATAGGTTCCAACGAAGAACGCTACTGCCCCAGCACCTAACGTAGAACCTATAGCAAGAGCTGCCAATCCCACGGCTATATTTCCGGCCTGTGCTATTGAAGAGTAGCCCAGCAAGCGTTTTGCATCTGTTTGTCGAAGCGCGCCTGTATTTCCTATAATCATTGATGCAATCGCCAATATTGAAAAAATCTGGCTCATATCGTCTGATAAAAAGGAGTCTCCGCCGGCTAGTCCTCCGTAAAGAATTCTCAATGCGATAGCAAACCCTGCTGCCTTAGACGCAACTGAAAGAAATGCTCCCACGGGGCTGGGTGCACCTTGGTAAATATCCGGGGCCCAACCGTGAAACGGAGCGAGTGCCATTTTATATCCAACGCCGGCCGTGATAAATATAAACGTAAGGAGCAGCACTAATTTAAATTCCTCTGGTGACGACAGAATAAATCGGGAAATTGAATCCAAGGAAGTTGACCCCGATATCCCGAAAAGGAAGACGAGCCCGTAAAGTAATACCGCCGCCGCGACGGCACCCGTTAGCAGGTACTTTAGTCCGGCTTCAGCTCCACGGTCATCCCGCACCACTGCCGCGAGGATAAATTGAGAGAGTGAAATCGTCTCAATCGCTATAAAAATAGTGATCAAATCGTTTGCCTGGGTAAGTATTAACATGCCCCCTACCGCAGTCAAGAGCAGCGCATAAAACTCCATCTCATTTTCAAGTTTGGCTGCCCAATCTTGAGTCGCTAATACGACAGCAATTGTGGCCCCGACAATAATCATTGAGAAAAAAATTGAAAACGCATCGAGTTTAACTGCACCAGAAAGCCCAACCGAATCTGTTTGATTTAAGTGATGGGCTATCAGCCAAACAAATGCTAAAACTAACGAAAGGCTGGCCCAGAAACCAAGATATCTATTCTTGATTGGTAAAAGACCGAGTAAAAGAACCACTCCCGAGCCACAAAATGCGAGAAGAGCAGGAGCCACAAGGTTCAGATGGTCAACGAGTGTCATACTAGTTCCTCCAAAGCTTCCATCACTTGAGCAATAGGAAGTATGCCACTCTCAATAGATTCAGCGAGCAGAGCCGGATACACACCAAATAAAACAATAGGTATCAGCAAGGCCGTAATAGCCAGCCATTCGTGCCAGGAAGTACTATCACGGAGATGTTCCCACTCTTTTCTAGGCGGCCCTTGAAATACGCGCTGTACAGTCCACAGGATATAGCCTGATGATAGAACCACCCCAAAAATACCCAAGATGGTTGCCACTGGATGCGGTTCGAGGGCTCCCAAAAATACAGTAAGTTCAGCAACAAATCCAGACAATCCCGGCAAACCCAATGAGGCAAGACCGGCAATTACCATAATGACCCCACCCTTAGGCAGGTGGTGCATTAGTCCAGACATCTCAGAGATTTCTCGAGTATGCGTTCGTTCGTACACGTATCCAACCATGACAAACAAAAGACCAGTAATAGTTCCATGTGTAAACATTTGAAACGCCGCACCACTAAATCCAACCGAATTCATGGCACTGACACCGAGCAGAACATATCCCATATGTGACACCGATGAATAGGCAATAAGTCTCTTTAAATCAGTCTGACGTAGTGTTATTACACCACCCCAGATGATTGATATCCCCGCGAGCGTGGCAAGAATCGTCTGTGAATCATGTGCGACCTCTGGCAGCAACGGTACTGCGATCCGCAAAATACCATAGCCTCCCATCTTCAAAAGGACTCCTGCCAGCATCACTGAAACCGCTGTTGGAGCATCGGTATGCGCATCAGGCAACCATGTGTGAACTGGGAACACAGGTAGCTTAACCAAAAACGCGAGCATAATTGACCAAAAAATCAGGCCCAACGGAATCGCTGCGTCAGTAACGGGAGATTCCGTTAATGTCTGAATATCGAACGAGCCGCCAGCGGCTCCGAGAAGCAAAAAACCGGCCAGCATGAGTGCTGAACCGGCCAGTGTATAGAGTAAGAACTTAGTCGCAGAATACAGTTTCCGTCCCGTTCCCCATCGAGATATCAACATGAACATCGGAAGTAATTCCAGTTCCCAGAAAAGAAAAAATTGTATTAAATCTAGTGATAAAAACACACCTGCAACCGCGCTTTCGAGCAATAGCAACCAACTAAAATATTGGCCTGTCTTTTCTGAGATATTCCAAGAAATCAACACAGCTACGACCGAAAGTAATCCCAGTAATAAAATCATCGGAGCAGACAAACCATCAATTCCAAGCCCAAAGCTAAGCGTGAATAAATCGGTTGAAATCCACTCGGTGGTTTCTACGTACTGCAAGCCACCTACAGTATTGTCATACATAACATACATAATTATGGAAATTAGAAATGCGAGTGTAGTGAAAAATAAAGCGATCCATCGAGCCTCGCCCTTGCGTGACTCGGGCAGAAATGCAGTAAGTAATCCTCCCGCTAAGGGTAATAATAGGAACGCAGCTAACACTAAATTTCTCCTCGCCCTACTTCGGTGGAATCAAATTCTTTGGATCAAGTAATTTAAATGAGTAATCAATAATTGCATGCACATCGATCCCAATCGAACTCAACATGTCCCCAGACAGAATCAAAAAGCCTCCGGCAACGGCCACCACACCGACCATATAAAGAGACGTATAGCTTTGCAATTGTCCTGTTTCCGTCCGTCTCAAACCTTCTCCCAATAGTTTTGTTCCCGACCCAACTCCATTAACTATGCGCTCGATCACCTGCCGATCAACAGCTTCTGCACCTCGTGCAACGCCGTTGAGTAGTGCGACGCGCACCACGCCATCCTCAGCAAATTCATTGACGTAATAAAGTCTCGACAAAATATTATGTACGCGAGGAAATCGATTCTGAATGACAGCAGACGCCGGTTGATTCGCCAAATAAATTGCGGCCGCTGCCCCAATTCCGCCAAGCGCGACAATGGTAGAGACAGTCAAGACGAAAACATCCATATGAAAATGAAAATGCCGCATTTCCTTAGGCAGAGCTCCCTCGATAAACTCACCGAAGTGGATGAGTGCAGCAAATCCCAAAATAA
>CAJXBM010000059.1:0-9448 GCA_913051185.1 uncultured Chloroflexota bacterium
TTCCAAGTTTATAAGGATCATATTGAACCTCATCTTGAACCAGGTAAAACTTTAATGTTTGCACATGGCTTTAATATTCATTTTGACGCTATTAATCCGCCCCCCGATATTGATGTATCAATGATTGCTCCTAAAGGGCCTGGTCATTTAGTGAGACGTGTTTTTCAAGAGGGCGGAGGAGTTCCAGCTCTGGTAGCTATCCATCAGGATGCTACTGAATCCGCACTTGCCGTCGCCTTGGCATATGGGAAAGGCTTAGGGGCAACAAAGGCAGGTATTCTTGAGACCACTTTCCGGGAGGAAACGGAGACCGACCTGTTTGGTGAGCAGGCGGTACTCTGCGGTGGTATAGCTGAGATGGCGAAAGCGGCTTTTGAAGTGCTTGTCGAGGCCGGATATCAGCCCGAGTCAGCGTATTTTGAAACTTTTCATGAGATTAAGTTAATTGTTGATTTAATGTACGAAGGCGGTCTTGCAACTATGTTGTCTTCAGTCTCTGATACGGCCGAATATGGTGCATACACCCGTGGTACGAGAATTGTGACACCCGAGACAAAGGCTGAGATGAAGAAGATTTTGTCTGAAGTTCAGCAGGGTGAATTCGCTCGGGAATGGTTATTAGAAAACCAAGTTGGGCAACCACACTTTAAGGCACTTCGACGGATCACCGCAGAGCACCCAATTGAGGTTGTTGGTGCCGAGGTTCGTTCAATGATGGCATGGCTTAACGAGTAGTCACTCGGCATGATGACGCAATCACGTCGATGTGAGATTTGATTGCGTCAGATTCGTTTTGGTGGAACTATTCCATTTACATGTGTATTGATGGAATAAACACTAGTTCTCGCCGTTAGGAAAATAGTTTTATAGTCCGCAGAACCGAACGCTATATTTGCCGGGAGTTCGGGGATTTCAATTTGACCAAGAATTGTTCCATCCGACTCCATTACCCAAACTCCTCCCGGTCCGGTGGTCCACAAGCGGCCTTTGCTATCCACTTTCATACCGTCTGGCGAGCCCGGCCTCGGATCGTTTACTACGTCTAAAAATAAAACTGGATTGCTTATCATTCCATCGTCTTCAACGGAAAATTTTCGTATTAAGCGATCTGCTGAATCTCCGACGTACAAAAATTTTTCATCAGGCGAAAGAGTAAGTCCATTTGGTTGCGTAAATATTGTGGTTAGTAAGTCAAGTGTTCCATCGGGTGCTACTTTGTAAACACCTTGATGTGTCAATTCTTGTTCTGCGTTCGGATCTCCTTGAGCGGGCTGAGTTAGTCCATATGTGGGATCTGTAAAATAAATTGTTCCATTACTGTGGACTACTATGTCATTTGGGCTGTTAAATTTTTTACCTTCCCAATGGCTGACTATTGTCTCTATTTTGCTTTCTTGGTTGTATGGGGCTCTAGATACTCGTCGTCCCGAATGTTCACAAGCGAGAATATTTCCATCCAAGTCAACCGTCAGTCCGTTTGAATGATTGCTAGAGGGGCGGTATGAGTTAACTTGTCCCGTGGTTTGTTGCCAGCGATGAATTGTTTGTTTATTGATGTCGCTAAATAATAGCGAATTATCGTTTTCGATCCAGATCGGCCCTTCGGTAAAACCAAATCCGTCACACAAAAGTGTTTCCGAAGAGTCAGCTATTAGGTCTGACAATCCTACATTGTTCAAGATTTCCATTTACAGTCCTGCTCTATACGCTGTCTGTCTCATCTTTTTACACCATCAAATCTAATAATTTTTAATTAGCGTCCCTTGAACTCTGGTTTACGTTTCTCAGCGAATGCTTTTGGCCCCTCTTTCGCGTCCTCAGTAAAGCTTAGTCTCGCTTGCATAGCTGACTCCAGCCGAAGGCCATCACCTAGTGGCATATATTGAGCACGGACCGATAGTTCCTTGATGGCACGTACAGCCAATGGAGGCATCGCGGCTAACTCTTCAGCTCGTTCCATGGCTGTCTCAAGTACCTTGTCATGAGCTACAACTTCGTTGATTAGGCCAAAGTTAGCTGCTCGATCAGCCGATAATCGTCGGCCAAGCAGAAGAACTTCCATTGCTATCGGATATGGAAGCTGTCGAATTGTGCGCTGCGTCCCACCATTGCCAGGTAGTATTCCCCGTTTTACTTCGGATAGATCAAAGAGCGCGTGCTCAGATGCTATTCGGATATCTGTTGCGAGCAGTAACGTCATTCCACCAGCAAGGCACAGTCCATTAATTCCTGCCACCACGGGTTTCCATACTTCAAGCCCGCGATTGAGAATTTGATTACTTTGTGTTTGCCAGAACTCAAAGGCTTCAGGTTTTTGTGGGATGGTCTGTTTAAGATCTGCACCGGCTGAGAAAACCTGTTTTTCAGGGGTTCTGTCTGGCTGTGGGGCCCCAGTTACTACGGCCACCCAGATATCTGGATTGTCTCTAACTTCGAGCCAAGAATCAGACAATTTAGCGTACATATCTGGCGTCATAGCGTTGAGGGCTTCGGGTCTATTGATCGTGATTGTCGCGATGTGATTTGAAATTTCAAAGTCAATTGTCATAATTTAATCCTCTCAGTTGTAGCAATCTATTCGTGAAAGTCATGAGCCACTTCTAATATTTAGTAGATCTCTGGCCATAACTATTCGTTGAACCTCGGATGGGCCTTCTCCGATCCTACGAATTCTTAATTCTCGATACCATCGCTCAAGAGGTAGATCTTTACTCATTCCAAGTCCGCCGAAAATCTGCATGGATCGATCGACTACTCGACCAGCTCCTTCGGTAGCTACAAGCTTAGCCATTGATGATTCAAATCTAAACGGCTCACCACGGTGCGCAAGATCGGCTGCCTGAAGACACGCCCATCGTCCAGTTCGTATATCAATTTCATTATCAACGAGCATCCATTGGATAGCTTGTCGATTCGCAAGTGGTTGCCCAAAAGTTTCTCTTTGTTTGGCCCAATCCATAGCCATTTCATGGGCGAAAATTGCCACTCCCAGCCCGGTGGCAGAGTAGGGAATGCGCTGCATACTCAGGTAGTCATTAGCGAGAGCAAATCCACCTCCTTCTTCACCAAGAAGATTTTGGCTTGGGATTCTCATATCGGTAAATGAGAGTTCAGTTGTGTAGTGTGCCCTTAGTACTTGTACGAGTCGTTCAACTCGAAAGCCGGGTGTCTCCGTATCTACGATGAATGCGCTGATACCTTCTCGCCCTTTGGACGGATCAGTGCGGACGTAGACAATTCCGAAGTCTGCTGTGTCTGCACCGGAGTTCCAGAGCTTACCTCCGTTGATGACCCAATCATCTCCATCTTTTATTCCCCGAGTTTTAATTGCTCGAGCTGGATCTGATCCGCCACTAGGCTCGCTTAGCCCGAAAAATGCACTTTTCTCGCCTCGAATCACAGGCCATAAATATTTCTCTTTTTGTTCTTCGGTAGCGTTGTACAGTTGGCCCGGAGGGCCATGCCCAAAGACACCATATGCGGGAGCGTACAAGCCGGCTCGGTGCTGTGATAATTCTTCAGCAACCAGAGTCCGAGTGACCAAATCAATTCCCGGACCACCATATTCTGTGGGCACATCCATCTGGTAGAGTCCCATTTCTTTGACCATAGAAACCAAGCGATCTTTCTCTGAGGGAGGCAGAGAAAACGCATCTGGATCCAGTTCTTCTTCTAACGGTCTTATTTCTTCACGTATTAACCTTCGAACATTATCGATAATAAGTTTTTGCTCGTCACTGATTCTAAAATCAACCATTCTAGTTCTCCGTTCCGCTCTCTTTTGTTTTCCAGTGGTAACGACCGAGTGTTGGGATAACCTCCGAGTCTTCTAGATTTCCAGTCGGTAGTCGGCCATGATCTTCATTAAATCGAGTAAGAATTTCAATCCAGCGACTGTAGTACATGTGATTTACTTCGTAACGATAGTAGGCCGCATGCTTTTGAATGCTCGGTAATGGTTGACCCATTTGAGGGTGAATCCAATTCTTTCCATCAAAATCATTCTTATCTCCGAAACAGAGAAATAACTCTCCGCGAAGACCAAAAGGCGATTTACCGGATGCTTTGCCGATATAAATTGTTTTCTGTTCATTATCAGCAATTTCAAAAACACCCATAGCTCCGGGCAATGTTTTGTAATTGATTGAATCGTCCCAAGCAGTCCAAGGTTTTTGTATACGCATATCAAGACCCTTCTAATTTATACGTTAGCATTGACTCATTAGCAGTAATTCTTTCAATCCGTGGAGTTACTCTGTCCCCTATTTTTACCTCGGTGGTAAGGTCTAGCATTGCACAGAGTAGGCGAGGACCTTCGTCTAACTGAATAGTTGCAACGGTGTACGGGATAAAGGGTTTGAATGCTGGATGGTAGGGTTGGTGGACTTTAACGAACGAATATATAAATCCTTGCCCATTTGATATTTGGTGCGCGATTTCAGTCGATCCGCACTCGTAGCAAAATGATTCGAAGGGGTATTGGTAACTACTACAGGTCTGGCATTTTTGAAGAATGAGTTCTCCACGACTAAGTGCCTCTCTGTAGGGAGTATTTAAATCGGTGAGGGGAGGAATCAACTCCTCAAAAGCAGCAAATTTATCGGCTATAGGGGCTTCGTTCATTGTCACACTCCCTGGTTTGATAAAAGCATAGTAGCGTGCGTTGTCATGATTCCACCCTGCTGACTAACCAGACCGACTTCCGCGCCTTCGACTTGCCTGTTTTCACCTTCACCTCGCAGCTGGCGGACAGCTTCTACAACCAGCTGGGTCCCAGGCATGCCTGTTTCAGACAATAGACCTCCTGAAGTATTGCAGGGGAGCTCACCACCGATATGTGTCCTTTGCTCCTCATAAAATGAGCCTCCCTCACCCTTCTCGACAAATCCATATTCCTCGAGACTTATAAGGGGCACAATTGTAAAGCAATCGTATATTTCACAGAAATCGACGTCTTTTGGTTGGAGTCCGGCTGATTCAAATGCCATTTTCCCAGCGATTTTTGCACCACTCGTGGCTAATTCAGGTCGACGATAAAAATCCCAAGAGGGATGTGCCTGACCAATACCTTCGATATAGACTGGCAATGTTTTAAGTTCTTTGGCTTTCTCTTCAGTGGTAATAATATACGCCGCGCCACCGTCGGAAACTGGACAGCAGTCAAGCAGTCTGAATGGTTCCGCAACCCATCTTGATGCCATGTAGTCATCAACCGTAAAAAGTTCCTGAAATTGGGCGTTTGGGTTCATGTTTGCGTGGGTTCGGTGAGCAATTGCAACGTTCGCAAGCTGTTCACTAGTAGTTCCATATTCATGCATGTGACGTTTGGCAACCATTGCGTAGCTTGATGGCGCTCCAAACAAACCCGCTAATGCATCATCACCTCTCGGTCGTGCATATGAAGCACGCGTACCTGTGCGCGGATTATCTCCATACGAGATTGCTATTACTTCTGCTTGTCCCATTTCAATTGCACTTATAGCGTATTGAATTAGCCCGATATTACTTGCACCAGCTTGATCTAGCGTTGCAGTAACTTTTGGCTGAATTCGCAACGCTTCCGCGATTTTTGGTCCCCAGAGCATCGGGAAAGTTGAAGTAGGAGCCTTGGTGAGTACGCCATCAAGATCTTGTGCACTTAAGCCTGCATCTTTTAGCGCTGCTCGAATAGCCAGTACATTGTGAGCGATTTGTGAAATGCCCGGATTTTTACCATAAGCCGTATTCCCGACACCCACGATGCAATACTTTTGTTTGAGACTTTTCATCTTGACATTCCTTTATGCTTTACAGAAAAAACTGACCCTCGGGAGTTTACTGTGAACTGAGTAGAAAATGTTAAGTTCCGTAACACATTCTGTTAACGAAAGGATTTAAAGGTAAACAACCTTTTTATCCCTTATAGTTATGAAGCTCAGTATAGAACATTAAGAGGTTTCTTTGAAAATACGATTGTTATGTCTACTACTACCTCTGTCGCTTCAGCGGCCCTCCGTTGCATAGAGCAAACGGGAGGGCCTACCTCGTATTTTTTACAATTTATACTAAGACTGAAGGTTAGAAGACAATGAGTAATAACAATAGCGATAAAGTGTATATTTTTGATACAACTCTTCGCGATGGTGAACAATCTGCAGGCATTTCATTTACAAAAGAAGATAAAGTTGAAATCGCAAAGCAATTAGCAAAACTTAATGTGGATATTATAGAAGCGGGTTTCCCTGCTACCTCCCCTGGTGATCTCGATGCGGTGGCATCGATAGCACAGGATGTTCGTGGACCAATAATTGCTGGGCTAGCGCGAGCTGTGCCAGAAGATATTGACGCTGCGTGGCAAGCATTAAGTCAGGCAGAATCTCCTCGTATCCACGTATTTCTTTCTACAAGTGATATTCATATGGCTCATCAGCTAAGAAAAAACCGTGAAGACATCATTGAAATGGCTAGAGCTGGTGTCGCTCGAGCAAAGAGCTATGTTTCTGATGTTGAATTTTCTCCAATGGATGCGTCCAGATCTGACACGGAGTTCGTTTATCAGATTCTCGAAGCAGCTATCGAAGAGGGCGCAACTACAATTAACATTCCCGATACTGTTGGTTACGCAATCCCAGAATCCTTTACCGCGTTTATTAAATCAATTTACGAGAATGTTGCCAATATTCATAAGGCACGAATTTCCGTGCATTGCCATAATGATTTAGGGATGGCAACAGCAAATTCGATTGCGGGTGTAATTGGGGGCGCGCGCCAGATTGAGGGCGCAGTTAACGGGATTGGCGAACGTGCTGGTAACACTTCGATAGAGGAGGTGATTATGGCTATCGCTACACGTCAAGATATGATGGGGGTCTATACCGATATTGAGCATACTGAGTTGTACCCCGCGTCTAAGTTAGTAGAACGATTGTCCGGAATGCAGGTTCAGAACAACAAGGCAATTGTGGGTCGTAATGCTTTCCGACATTCTTCAGGAATTCATCAGGACGGCGTGCTAAAAATGCGTGAGACATATGAAATTATGAGTGCGGAGTCTGTCGGGCAACCAACTGGTGAGTCTATCGTACTCACGAAAGTATCTGGTCGTCATGGTTTATCAGCGCGACTACAAGATTTAGGGATTGATCTTGAAAATATTGATTTAGACAAAGTATTTGCTGCCTTTAAAGATGTAGCTGATCGAAAAGATGAGGTGGATGATCGAGATTTGATGGCTATTATTTCAGAGCACACATCGTTTGATGTCGATGAGCTTTGGAAATTAGACCTTGTACAGGTTTCTACAACAGATCATGGAAGACCTACGGCGACTGTGCGTTTGATTGATTCTTCTGACGAAGTATTCGAGGATGCTGCTGTTGGAGAGGGACCCGTTGACGCGATTTACAATGCGGTAAATAGGGTGACAGGCGCAGAAAACACCTTAACTGAGTACAGTGTCAAATCTGTGACTGAAGGAATCAATGCCCAGGGCGAGGTAACTATTCGAATTGAATCGAATGGAAACAGCTATATGGGACGTGCTGCCGATCCGGACATATTGGTAGCTAGTACGCGTGCCTATATACATGCAATGAATCGTTCTTTGAATGATGATATGGCTTCGTAAGAATGATTTAAGTTAAGTTGGTGCAATAAATAGAGGGGTCGGCAATGGACGCGAAAAAAACAATTATTGAAAAAGTGTGGGAGCAACATGTTGTCCGATCACAGACTGGTGAACCGGATCTACTCTATATCGATTTACATTTAGTTCACGAGGTCACGTCACCTCAGGCCTTTGAGGCTTTGCGTTTAACAGGCCGTCCAGTTCGGCGCCCAGATCTTACATTGGCTACAGTTGATCACAACGTACCTACTCAGGGTCGAAATCTTCCGAATCCAGAT
Organism: uncultured Chloroflexota bacterium; assembly: GCA_913051185.1. Classification (GTDB taxonomy): domain Bacteria; phylum Chloroflexota; class Dehalococcoidia; order UBA2979; family UBA2979; genus UBA2979. Next base: position 7,885 of record CAJXBM010000059.1, read on the forward strand.
CCACTTTCTACTCAACAGATTGAGACCATGCAAAAAAACGCAGCGGAGTTCGGCATACCACTCTGGGATATATTTGATACGAGACAAGGGGTAGTCCATATCATTGCACCGGAGCACGGTTTGACTCAGCCTGGTATGACGATTGTGTGTGGTGATTCGCATACATCAACTCATGGAGCATTTGGATCGTTGGCGTTTGGAATTGGTACGTCAGAGGTAGAGCACGTGTTGGCGACACAAACATTACCTCAGGTGCCTCCTGAGACTATGTCGGTAGAGGTGACCGGATCGCTTTCACCTGGGGTGACATCTAAGGATGTGATTCTTGCAATTATTCAACGGATGGGTGTTGATGGAGGAGTTGGACGAGTCATCGAATATCGAGGTGAACTGATTGAATCCTTGTCAATGGAAGCTCGAATGACGGTTTGCAATATGACGATTGAGGCGGGAGCTCGTGCTGGTTTGATCGCGCCTGATGAGATCACTTTCGAATATTTAAGAGGGAGGCCAATGGCACCTCAAGGAGAAGAATGGGAGGCTGCAGTCGCCGATTGGCGTGCGCTAAAAACTGATGATGGTGCTGAATTTGATCACTCAATCGTTCTAAACGGATCTGAAATCGAACCGCATGTTACTTGGGGTACGACGCCCGCACAGTCAGTTCCGATTTCAGGTCGCGTGCCTGGGCCCGAGGATTTTACTACTGCAGCGGGGAAGGAAACTGCGGAACGTGCTCTTGCGTACATGGATTTGGAATCTGGACAACGTATAGAAGATATCAATATAGACAGAGTGTTTATCGGATCTTGCACGAATGGGCGTATTGAAGATCTGAGAGAGGCAGCTTCTGTTTTGAAAGGTAAACAAATATCTGAGACTGTTAAGGCTATGGTTGTGCCTGGTTCAGGACCAGTCAAAATACAGGCGGAAGCTGAAGGACTGGATTCTATTTTTAAGGATGCAGGTTTCGAATGGCGTGACCCTGGGTGCTCAATGTGTCTAGGCATGAATCCCGATATTTTATTGCCTGGTGAGCGATCTGCTTCGACTTCGAATAGGAATTTTGAGGGTCGTCAAGGTGCAGGTGGGAGAACTCATTTGGTCAGTCCTACTATGGCCGCCGCCGCCGCAGTCGCAGGTCATTTTGTGGATATCCGAGAGATTTAACGAGTGAGGAAAAAAAGATGAAAGCTATTGAGTCAATACAGGGTAAAACAATCCCACTTAATCGAGCAGATGTTGATACTGATCAAATTATGCCAAAACAGTTTTTGAAGAGAATTGAAAGATCCGGGTATGGACCGTTCGCTTTTTATGAGTGGCGGAAAGAAGAATCTTTTGTATTAAACGATTCTAACTATATTGGTGCTCCCATAATGCTTGCGCAGCAAAACTTTGGGTGTGGGTCTTCTAGAGAACACGCAGTCTGGGGTTTAGAGGATATTGGAGTCCAGGCGATATTAGCACCTTCATTTGCTGATATTTTTCGAAACAATTGTTCCAAGGTTGGTTTATTGACGATTGTTTTAGATCAGTCAGACATTGACTATCTTATGTCGCG
>CAJXBM010000060.1:0-8926 GCA_913051185.1 uncultured Chloroflexota bacterium
TCCTTGCCGATGGAAGTGGATCGGGAACCCTCGTGCTCGGGGAAGCGATCGTCGGATGGCGTTCCCACGATTTCAGTACGGGCGATGCCGCGTTGCGCGTCAATGGCACGCAACGCCGTGAAGGGCGCATCTTCGACGCGGTGGAGCACCCACTCGCGCCCCTCGTTTGGATCGCCAACGAACTGTCTCGAGTCGGGGTCGGACTGCCTGCGGGCATATACGTCAGCACCGGTAGCCTAACTGGTATGTACCTGGCGAAACCAGGAGACGAGCTCACCGGCGATCTGGGTCCCTTGGGAGAAGTGCACGCGGTCATAGGGGAATAGCACCGGTTTTGCCTGGAGCGACCTGGTACCCGTCCTTACTTAGATCGTTTCCTTATAAAGCGGTACGTAGCACGCACTACTAAAACTACTAACAAACCCACCAGAAAGATTGAAATAAGCATGATTCCAGCATAATACGTTCGACTGCCTCCAACCTAAGAAGGCAACCGAGTAAAAATTCCACCCCATGGGGGCAGGATGGGGGCAAAGTAACTAGATACTGCTGTTTTTAGTTCAACATTAAATCGGCGTTATACCTTATAAACACTGACTAGTTGGGCTTAGTTAAGAACTGTAGTTCTAAATAGCACCCGAATCTGTAAGCTGATCTATCTCAGCTTCAGTAAGACCTAAAAGTTCCTTGTAAATCTCATTATTGTGCTCACCTATTCGCGGAGCAGGATTATAAATTCTTCCCTCGGCATGAGACAAATTTGGATATGGTGCGGGGACAGTTACAGGACCAACGTGTGGATCATCTACCTGCACTAAATTTTTCCTTGCAGCTATATGCGGGTCAGCGAATATATCCGCAATACTATAAACCGGACCGTACGGTACTCGATACTCATCCAAGAGATCATATAAATCAGTGGAATCAAAATCCTTTACCCATTCTCGAATCATTGAATGGAGTTCAACCTCGTTCGCAAAACGATTCGCATGATTTGAAAACTTTGGATCTTGTGGCAGATCTGGAATATTCATTGCATCACACAATCGTTGAAAGATTTGGGGATTAAGAGCAAGAATTAATACCCACTTTCCATCCTTAGTCAAAAATTGATCCCCGGGGATAGACCATGATCGAATGTTACCTGCACGTTCTCGAATAATACCTGAACGGCTGTATTCAGCTGCCATTGGTCCTGAATAGCTCAAAATAGATTCGTATAACGACAAATCCACGATTTGTGTTTCTTGGCAATCTTCATGATCTCGGTGGTACACGGCTCCTAAAATAGCAAGCGCACCATATGTACCTGAAGCCAAATCCCCCATCATGTATCCGGGATGCACCGGAGGCTGATCTGCCTCACCTGTTACATAAATCATCCCACCGATCGCCTGACCAATTCTGTCATATGAAGTTCGGTCACGATACGGTCCTGTCTGACCAAATCCAGAAATTCGTACAAAGATTAGCCGCGAATTAACCTTTGCAAGCTCATCCTCGCCGATACCCCAACGCTCCATTGTGCCAGGAGAAAAATTCTCCACCACAGCATCAGCACTGGCAACCAGCTTCTTAAATAATTCAGCACCCTCAGGTTTTCTCAAATCCAGCGAAACTGACTTTTTGTTACGTTGCAACCCAGCTCTTGTTGAATTCTGCTGAGCTGCCGTATCGTGCCGCAGTGCCGGCAATTCGACGCGAATAACTTCAGCACCCATATCGGCTAATAACGTAGATACGAATGGACCAGCCAATACCTGGCCAGCGTCAATTATTCGAAGTCCTGCCAATAGACGTTGATGTTCTTCAGCCATAAGTTTCCTTAACGAATCGTTGTTTTCTACTCTCGGACGAATCTATATTGTAAAACCGTGCTCAGGTTATGCAAGTTAACCTAATTTTAAGTCGACGTCAGATCAAGTCTATTGCAAGATCCGTCTCGATTAATCAGGCTTCGCTGTCTATGGTAAAGTCCAAACACTATCAAGTGAACACGGAAATTAAGGAATAATGATGGAGCAACGACAACTTGGCGATAGCGATCTTTTTTCTTCACCCATCGGCTTTGGGACTTGGGAGATGGCTACTACGACCTATGGTGATATAGACGTAAAAGAAGCAGCTGATGCTGTACACGCGGCTATCGATCATGGCATTACTCTTTTTGATACAGCAGAGGTCTATGGTCCGTATCATTCTGAAGAGCTCTTGGCTAAAGCGTTAGGAAATAAGCGCAAAGATATCGTCTTAGTAAGCAAAGTTGGCTTCGCGTATGATGAAAATGGTAAAAATTTAGGCCGCAATTCTCAGTTTCAACATGTTATAGACCGGGCTGAAGGCTGCCTCAATCGTTTAAATACTGACTATTTAGACCTTTTGCTTATCCATTGGCCTGATCACGACACTCCCTTTGAAGAAACCATCCGAGCACTCGAACAACTAAAACAAAGTGGAAAAATAAGACATTATGGCGTGTCCAACTTCACCCCAGAGATGATGGATGAGTGCGAACAATATGGCCATATGGCAGCCAATCAAGTCGGATATCACATGTTCGATCGCCGCATGGAATCAACTGTTCTGCCGCATTGCCTAGATAAGAACATCGGGTTTATGGCTTATGGAACGCTTGGCTTTGGTCTGCTCTCCGGTGCCTTTACTCCCGACACTAGTTTTGGAGAGAATGACTGGCGAAGCAGCGGGGTAGCATTCAAACTCCCGTTATTCCAGACAGAAGAGTTCGCCAAGGAACTGCGAGTAGTTGAGCGTTTGAAGGTAATTGCGGAACGAAACGATAAATCAGTAGCCCAAATGGCAATCGCCTGGACACTTGGGCATCCAGCTGTATCGGTAGGACTAGTGGGCGTTCGTAATGAGTGGGAGCTTAAAGAAAATGTCGCAGCCGTTGAATGGGAGCTCACATCTGAGATTCGTGAGGAAATAGACATGATATTTACGGAAGAGAATGTGCCGACCCACGTGGATACTGATCAGGCCATCTAGATAGCTCCACTTTTCTTGAGCGACTCAATCTGCTGCCAGCTGTAACCAAGCTCCAGCAAGAGTTCTTCAGTATTCTCACCAAGCTCAGGGGCACGATCAGCTGGCTCGTTAATTCCATCGCTGTAGCGAACTGGCGCGCCCATAGTTACCATCTCACCATAATCAGGATGGGTAGTCTTACGCAGGTAACCACTTTCTAACACTTGTGGACTGGTGACCACATGATCATAGTCATTAACTGGTGCCCAAACCGCATCGACCTCCTCCAATATGATATGAATATCACTCACCGCCATATTCGCAAACACCTCAGAAATCGCCTTCGTTATTAAATTATTTTGACGTAATCTTTCCACACCCGTTCGCAATATCTCATTAGCCGCGAGATCAACTCGATTCAAAGCATTCCAGAAATCTTCCCACCTTTTAGGTACCCCTGATAATGCTACGTAACCATCCTTAGCCTGATAAATACTGATAGGTGATATCGAACTCAACCACGGATATGTCCGCTGAGATCGATCGTGTTGGGTCTCAGCCAGCACATGTGCCATTAACTCTGAAGACTGTGCCCAAATTTGCCCTCCCAGAAGCGAGGTTTCAACCAACTGGCCCAGACCCGACTTTTCACGAGCAAACAAAGCCGTAACAATAGCACCGAACAAGGTCATCCCTCCCATAGTGTCCGCAACCAATGCACCCGCACCCTGCGCTAATTCCGTGGTTCCAGTATTCCAAGCCAAGCCGCCAGCAGCTTGCGCCATTAGATCATTTCCCGGACGATCACTATCTGGGCCTTCTGGACCGTAGGTAGTACCTACCGCATATATCAAGCGTGGATTAATAGAGCGACAATCCTCATATCCCAACCCTGCACGATCTAGGGCATTTGGCCTTAGCGTTGTAACCAAGACATCGCTATCAGCTATGAGAGCCTGCACCAACTCCAGTCCCTCAGGTTTTCCGAAGTCAATCGTGATACTTCGCTTACCACGATTATTGGCGTGATATACGGGTGGAGCAGATTTATATTCGGATGCAGGTATACGTCGCGAAGAATCAGGAGCCTCTGGATGCTCAATCTTGATTACCTCGCACCCAAGATCGCGCAATAACTGGCAGCATTGTGGGCCCATTATCAGTTGTGTGAACTCGAGAACCCGCATGCCATCTAGTGGTCCAGACATAATTATTCCCTCAGTAAACCTCTCGCATAAATAAATCTTTACCCACAAGGGTAAGACTATGATACAAAGAACAATATGGTTGGCCCTCTAGATGGTATTCGCGTGATCGAAGTGGCAAGTTTTTTGGCAGCCCCTTCGGCCGCTGCGCTTATGGCAGACATGGGTGCTACGGTCATTAAGATAGAACCCCCTGATGGTGATACATTCCGTGGAAATAGAGCGCACCTCCATGTATCTGCGCAGACAAACTATGTGTTCGAAGTCGACAACAGGGGTAAGCAATCTCTCGCATTAGATCTTGGACAAACCGCCGCACAAGATGCATTACATCGACTAATCGCTAGCGCAGATATTTTCGTTACCAACCTGACGTCGAACCGCACTAAAAAATATCGAATTGACTTCGAAACCCTGAAACAAGTTCATCCCACTCTGGTGTATGCCCATTTAGTTGGGTATAGCAGTACGGGTATAGACTCCGAACGTCCTGGTTTCGATAGTACAGCTTTCTGGGCACGATCAGGTGTGATGGGACTAATGGGAGAAGTCGGTGCTCCCGCAGTCCAGAGCCGTCCTGGCCAGGGAGATCACCCAACTGGTGTGAACCTCCTTGCTGCAACACTTGCGGCGCTGAGACTCAAGGAACAAACAGGGCTGCCACAAAAAGCTGAAGTCTCTCTTCTTCGAACCGGTTTATGGACAATTGCGACCGATATGCAACTTGCGATGAATCTTCCTAACGGTGTACCTAGCCGGTTCAATCGGCAAACTCATGGGTTATTGATCAGAAGTGCCTACGAGACTAAAGACGAACGATGGATCATGCTCACGATGCATAACGTACCAAAGCATTGGCCACGACTGTGTGGGGCACTTGCACGTCCAGATTGGTCAACAGATTCAAGATTCGCCACAAATGCCGGAATGCTGGAACACGGTCCTGAAATAGTTGGGGAACTTCAGGCAGAGTTCAAGCTAAAAACATTATCCGAGTGGGCTGGACTACTCGATAAAAATGAATGTATATGGGCGCCTGCTGCGTCGCTCGACGAAATCGCAGCCGATCCCGTGATCGTTGAACAGGAAGCCATTAAAACTCTTGAAGACGTCGACGGTAAAGAATATCGGATAATTTCAACGCCGTTCCACATAGAAGGTGCGGATGTAGCTCCGCGGAAGAGGGCACCCTTGGTCGGGGAACATAACTACGAAGTCCTGATTGAGGCTGGCTTTTCCGAAGCTGAAATAACGGAATTGGCAGCTGATGGTATTTTCAGCTCGGACGAGTAACTAGTCGCGTTGAATTAGTTCTATACGAACATTGTCTGGCGCTTTTAAGAAACAAATCCTAATTGCGCCCATCTCAATTGGCCCGTCCAATAGTTCTGCTCCAAGCGAGGTCAAGCGCTCGATATCTGATTCTAGATTCTCTGAATCTAGACCAAAGTGTTCAAGACCTTCTTTCACGCCGTAATCGCCCGCCGCGAGCGTCTGTGTCGATTGGGGGCCAGAAATATTAACTGTCACCCCATTCTCACTTTCACAGGCAATAAACTGATCTCCGCTGTCTCGAACAGTGTCTCCCAATATACGAAAGTTGAAGGCCTTAACCCACCAGTCGGCGCACTCACGCGGTGAATTTGATTTCAAATGAATGTGATTTATCGCAAAAGTCATGATGCCATCTCCTAGACGATACAATTGAATAGTCAATTCTAATTATTAGATTGACGTGCGTAGTTTATTACATTGGAGGGTGATATATGACTTTAGTTCTTGTACACGGCAACCCAGAGACCGCAGCAATATGGAACGATCTAATCCCTCTTCTTGATGATGACGATGTGCAAACACTTTCACCTCCCGGGTTCGGCTCACCACTACCTGACAACTTTGATGCAACAAGCGACGCGTACGTGAAATGGCTTGCTTCGGAACTATCAAATTTCGATTCTCCTGTCGACCTGTTAGGTCATGACTGGGGAGGTGGCCATGTTGTCCGATTGGCATGTGAAAGACCCGACCTCATACGGTCATGGGCAAGTGATATTCTCGGGGTGTTTACGCCGGAGTACGTATGGCACGATCGCGCACAGATATGGCAAACTCCCGACGCTGGTGAAGAAGCTGTGGCCGCAATGGTGTCAGCTGACCCGGCAGATACAGCCGCACGATATCAAAGTTTGGGAATGAGCACTGATATCGCAAATAAAGTAGCAGACGGAGTAAACAGCGATATGGCTAGAGCGATTCTCAGCCTCTATCGGTCAGCTGCTCAGCCTATAGTAGGAGATTTTTTTCCGACGTTAGCAAATGCAAGTGCACGACCTGGACTTGCAATAATTGCAACAGATGACCCATTTGTCGGTGGCGAGCTCTTGGGGCGTAAGGCTGCCACACAAGCAAGTGCTGAAGTTGGAATTCTAGCTGGCGAGGGACATTGGTGGATGTGCAGCAATCCTGAGGCTGGTGCGAGCTTAATCAATAGTTTTCTCAAAAAACTTAATAACGACAACTAGAAAAAAAATCTATCAACTACTTCAAATAGCATAAGATTTCCAGTTGCTGAGTAATATAAATCCAATTATAAATGAAAGATAAATTCTCTCACACCGTCAGGATAATGAGAGAATTTAAAAAGACGATATCCTAACAAAGGACACGTATGGTTAAGCGCTATCTATACCTTTCGCTCGGCTTTATCTGTGTCGGATTAGGGTTTATTGGAATTTTCGTACCTGGGCTTCCGACGACGATATTTGTCCTTGTTGCGGCATGGGCGTTTTCCAGATCGTCAGAGCGATTTGAACGTTGGTTGTTAGAACACCCGGTGTTTGGATCTCTTATCCAAAACTGGAGGCAGTATCGTGGTATCAGTATTAAGTCAAAAATTACGGCGGTATGCCTTATTGTCCCCACCTTCGGAGCCACGATCCTATTAACGAGCTTCCCAATCCTTGCAGATATCGCATTCATCAGCTTTGGAATAGTGCTCTGCACCTTCCTTGTAACGCGACCAGTACCCCCAACCCATAGTGCGCAGCAAGTCACATCGTAACCATTTCTCAAATAGGATAATTTTTTGGCTACACCGTCTAAACATATCCTCCTGATAAATCTTGGATCGCCTAAGTCCTTAGACACTCAGGACGTAAAAGTCTATCTCAATGAATTTTTATCTGATGACTTGGTTATTGATCTACCGAAACCACTTCAGCAGTTCATCTTGAGGATGTTCATTCTTCCCTTCCGACCAAAGAAAACCAAAGAAGCTTACGAGCTAATTTGGGAGGACACTGGCTCACCACTCATCACTAATACACAAAAAATAGCCTCCGCGTTAGCACAATTAACGGGCTGGAGTGTGGATATTGCGATGCGTTATCAAGAACCATCTATCCAAGATGCAGTCACACGTTTGAAAGAAAAAGGTATACGTGAAGTCACAGTTGTACCCCTCTATCCACATAACGCCATGTCCACCACTACTACCACCACGTTAGCTGTCAACCAAATTATTAGCGATTTATACCCAGACTTGAAGGCTACTTTTGTGGATCCATTTTTTGATCATCCAAAGTATATCCAAGCACTGGCGGACTCAATAAAACCGTATATCGATGACAAAACTGATCGGTTACTGTTCAGTTACCATGGCATTCCCGAACGACACACAAGAAAACCTGACCCCACATCCAGTCATTGCCTGACGATCGAAAATTGCTGCCAAATCGACTGTGTTTCATCGCAATTCTGCTATCGTTCTAACGTGTTTACCGCAACCGAAAAAGTGGCAAAAGTCTTAGAGCTGGATCACGATCAATGGACTCTGACGTTTCAATCGAGAGTCAATATTATCGATCCGAAATGGCTTAAACCATACACCGACAAAGAGCTCGCAAAGCTACCGAAAGTAGGAGAAAAAAATGTAGTCGTCGTATGTCCTTCGTTCGTAGCCGATTGCCTTGAAACATTAGAAGAAATCAATATACGAGGAAGAAAAACATTTATGGATGCGGGCGGCAGCAACTTCACCTGGATACCATGTCTGAACGATAGTCATGCCCTAATTCAATGCTTAGAGTCAGTAATTAACGACGCAATTGAAACCACAGCCGTACGTTAACTCACTCTATCGATCAGATCTCTCATAGAAACGCAGGACCCCTGCCGTGATTGCGGCAGCGCTACATCCAGCGACAAATATATTCCGCCATCTACTAGGTTGATTTTCAGAAGCAAAGAAACTCTTCAGAGCTTCTCTGTCAATATCTGGTCGGTGCTGAAACGAATTGGTAGCTTTATCAGTATTATTGTCAGGCCTGATATCTTTACCCAATTCGTCAAAAGGCGATTCCAACATAGGCTCAGTCTCGCTATTATTTATTGACTGATTGAATGACAGATTCTCGCTATACGAAATTTCGGTTAGTTCCTCACTAGCAAACTTACCCAATCCATAATTACCAATTTTTGTGCCACGCATCAGAGCATTTTTTTTCTCGCGGCTTATTTCTCCCAGGCCATACAACCCTTGAGTAGATGTCCCGCCTAAGCGTGATTCACGTTGCTGGAAGATTGCAGTCCCAACAGCTATAGCAGATCGCGGCTGCACGGGACTTAAAACTCTTTCACTGTCTACTACTGGATTCGCTACAAAATTTGACTTCTTAAGATATTCATCTGCAGAACCAGATTGACCCGCATTCGCCGACTGATTCGCCATTACGGGA
>CAJXBM010000061.1:0-8668 GCA_913051185.1 uncultured Chloroflexota bacterium
ATTTCAGAATTTGGTATTCGTGCAGTCGACGTGACTTTGAATGGGCCTGGACCGGGACGAGAGTCAGCTATTCGAGCGCTTGGCGCGAATGGACTGAGAATTTTATCGATTCGTGATGCAACGCCGGTTCCTCATAATGGTTGCCGTGCTCGAAGACGACCACGGAATTAGTAAGGAGTAAATTTAATGGCTCGATATACCGGCCCCAAATGTCGAAAGTGTCGCCGATTTCAGGCATCGCTTTGTGGCAAGGCTAATTGTGCGATAAATCGGAAGAATCTTCCGCCTGGCCCGCGACCTGTTCGCCGTCGAAAAATTTCGGATGCCGGGCAACAGTTGATTGAGAAGCAGAAAGTTAGATTTGCGTACGGTCTTATGGAGCGTCAGTTCAGAGGCCTTTATAACCAGGCTTCAAAAATGCCAGGTGAGACAGGCCTCAATTTGATGTCGCTGCTCGAGTTGCGACTTGATAACATCGTTTACAGGCTCGGCTTGGCATCTACAAGGTCACAGGCGAGGCAACTAGTCACTCACGGTCTTGTATCGGTTGACGGGAATAAGCTCTCGGTACCTAGTGCAAGATTGAAGATTGGTCAAAAAATCTCGTTCACGGAGCGAGGCAAGAGAAGTAAATATTTTGAAATACTAAAAGAAGAGATAGCTAGCCGAGATGTGAGTGGTTGGTTATCTGTTGATAGGGAATCTCTTACAGGTGAACTTATCTCATTACCTGGAGCTGGTGATTGGGAGTCTATCTTTAATCCGAATGCGATTGTTGAGAATTACTCACGGTAGTTAAATAAATAAAGAAAGTATTAGGAAGGATACTGCTATGGCAGATCTGCGTTTAGCTGATATAACGATTGAGCAAGAAGAATCTGATTACATTCGAGTAGGGGCAGGACCTTTTGAGTCCGGACTTGGAACTACGATCGGTAATGCGATGCGGAGAATCCTTTTATCTTCCCTGCCTGGTGCTGCGATATATGCGATGCGTGGCGACAATATTCAACATGAATTTCAAACTATTGAAGGTGTTCGAGAAGATTTAGTCGAACTAATGTTGAATCTGAAAGAAGTCAGACTCAAGGCTAATGCTGATCGCCAAGCACGAATGACACTTGATGCGTCGGGCAAGGGTGTATTAACGGCTGCTGATATTCAAAGCACATCTGACTATGAAATCGTTAATCCAGATCTCGTGATCTGTCATGTCGATGATAAAGACGCGAATCTATCTATTGAGTTGTTTGTGCGCACTGGTCGAGGCTATATCCCGTCGGAGAGAACAGATAAGAGTGGTGAGACAGTCACTATAGGTCTAATACCCATGGACCAGGTATATTCGCCGATCCGACGCGTGTCATATGAAGTGAATGAGATGCAGCAAGCAGGTGAGGCCTATGACAGCCTTACACTTGAAGTATGGACTGACGGAACTATCACTGGAAGTGATGCTGTCAGCGAGGCTTCGGACGTTCTGGTAGCTCAACTAACTCCTTTTTCCTTGATGACAGAGGGCAGATTGCCGCTGGATTCCGAGCCGTCATCACCTATTTTGGATCTTCCAATTGAGGATCTGGGTCTATCACAGCGGGTGAATAACTTGCTTCGTCGATCAAAACTATCCACAATTGGTTCAATCTTGGAGCATAGCCGTGAAGAACTGCTCGCTTTGAGAAATTTTGGTGAACTAGGGTATAACGAATTGATTTCTGCTATGTCTGCCAAAGGTTTTCCAATGCCTGAGGGCGAGGGAGATGGCATGGAAGAATCCATAGATTCACTAATTGCGGCCAAGTCCGATAGTGATGATAGTGATGATAGTGATGATGAGCCGGCAAGTGCTTTGGCGGCAGCTCTTCGTGACGCAATGAAAGAGAGATCCGGATCAGAAGATCGCTAATCGGATTTGAATAAGAGGAGAAAGTAATGCGACATCGTCAATCTGGGCGTAGATTCGATATGCCGACTGGCCAAAGAAATCATATGTTTCGTATTCTCGTACGTACAGTGATTACTCGTGGTGGCGCCTTTACTACTGAGGCAAGAGCCAAAGAGGTACGGCGAATTATTGACAGAATGATAACACTGGGTAAAAAAGATACTGTGCATGCACGGCGGCTTGCGCTTTCGTTCATTGCCGATAGGGACGTTGTGCAGACTCTTTTTGACGACGTTGCTCCTCGATATGCACAGCGTGAGGGTGGCTATACTCGTGTTGTTAAATTAGGTCGTCGAAAGGGCGATGCTGCTCGAGTCGCTCGCCTAGAATTGGTTTGATTTAGCCGAATGAATTCAAAGACGCACAATAATTTTAGTTCGCAGAGAATTGCGCTTTCTATTGAATATGATGGGCGCGACTTTCATGGTAGCCAGAGGCAAACAAATTTGCGAACAGTTCAGCAAACTGTTGAAGGTGTCCTAGAACGTGTTTTCGATGCTGAATTCTCGGTTGACTTTTCAGGACGTACAGATGCTGGGGTACATGCCCTTCGTCAAGTATGTGCTTTCAATAGTGATGGTGTTGAACGCTATGGATTAGAAACATTCGAAAGAATAGTTGACAGAAATTTACCTGAAGATATCAGTCTTTCTAATATAGGAATTGCATCAGAAAATTTTAATCCAAGACGAGATGCTTTATCTCGAACCTATCGCTATTACATACAACATGGATCTCGAAGATCTTCGTTAAGCAGAAATCGAAAGTATCATATTCGACAGAGATTAGACGTTGATTCGATGCAATCTGCGCTTAGATCACTACCCAATACCGAAGTTGATTGGTCGGCGTTTGCCGGGAAGACTCCAGCTCATTATTCTACTCAACGCACGTTGATGGGTGCAAATTTGCGGGAAGTCGGGTCGAATACTTTGGAGATTAGCTTTGAGTCCGATGGTTTTTTACCCCATCAGGTTCGAATAATGGTGGGTGCTCTTTTAAGAGTTGGGAGACTTAAGATATCTCCTGATACTTTCCACTTACTTTTACTTGGAGGGGTTGGCAGTGCTGGTCCAGCTGTTCCTCCAGAAGGACTTGAGCTTGCTGATGTTCATTACCCAGTGGGGCTTGTTGACTGGGCGCATAACGAGGAAAAAATATCTAATTATATAGATAGTGAGTATAGATCAAAAATATTGATATGAAGTCGGAGTATTAAATGGCAACTTTGAAAAAGGGTCGGCGCATAAGAGGACCTAAGACAAGTCGTCTTCGTGAATCTGAAATTGCGAGGCAATGGCGAATAGTAGATGTAGCTAATAGACCGCTAGGTCGGGTCGCATCAGAAATTGCTCATATTCTGCTAGGTAAGGATAAGGCAACATTCGAGCCTCACTTGGTAATGGGCGATTATGTAATTGTCATAAATGCGGCAGAGGTAATATTGACCGGCAATAAAATGAATGACAAAAAATATTATCGTCATACTGGCTATCCAGGGGGTATCCGTGAACGGAGTTTCGAGCAGCAAATGCAGCGTGATCCTGCGCGTGTGATTGAAAAGGCAGTGAAGGGAATGCTGCCTAGTGGAGCACGTGGATATGAACTTCTGAGATCACTAAAAGTTTACTCGGGGCCAGATCATCCGCACCAAGGTCAAATAGGCCAGATTACTCGTCCCAAAAAGTTTGTTCCTGTGAAAAATCTTGACACTGAAGTAAAAGCCACTGAAGAGACACCGATTCAAAATCCTGAAAGCGCAGGAGATGCTGAATCTTCGCCAGCTGTCGCAGAAAGTGTAGCCCTATCAGTATCTCCGCGTCTTACGCGAGCTGCTTCTGCCTATAAGCGAGCTGAACTAGATAGTGAAGCCAGTCTGCTAGGTATTGAGCTAGTGAGTGGCTGGAAGAAAGATGATGTATATCAGGCGATACAAACATTTTATGATGAGCACCCACTGGAGGGCGAATAATGGTTTCTGAAGGTCAGTATTACTATGGTTTAGGTCGGCGAAAAGCATCTACAGCAAGAGTACGTCTTTACCCCGGAAGCGGTGGAGTAGTTATAAACGGCCGGCCGGCTGAAGCTGTGATTCCTCGGGAAATATTGCGTGAAGATATGTTACGTCCGCTCCTCGTCACAGGAACCAGGAATGGTTTCAATGTCCAAGTGCTCGCCCGTGGTGGTGGAATAACGGGATGGGCAGGAGCGATTCGATTAGGAATTGCTCGTGCGCTGCTTAAAGCTGATGGGGCTCATAGATCGACTTTACGACAACATCATCTGCTTACCCGAGATGCTAGAGTCAAGGAACGTAAAAAGCCTGGACTTGTTGGTGCACGCAGAGCTAAGCAGTTCACGAAGCGATAGTATCTAGTTTTTATCGAATGAAGTGTGTCCGATAATAGTTCAGCTCGTCGATGCTTTCTTTTATATCGTCAAGCGCTCGATGCGAACCTTTCTTCTTGTAGGGTTCTAGTTCCGGACGCCACCGAGCAACCAATTCTTTGAGTGTGGACACATCAATGTTCCGATAGTGTAAATAGTCATCGACCATAGGCATTTCTCTTCTCAAGAACCGTCGATCCTGCCCAATAGAATTTCCGGCAAGAGGACTCACAGCCTTGCCGAGCCAAGACGAAATAAATTTAAGAGTAAGTTCCTCAGCAACCTCGATGCTGATATCCGATTTTCGGACGCGTTCGAGTAGTCCACTATTTGTATGGGTATTGACATTCCACTCGTTCATTTCACTGAGTTCTTCTTCGGTTCTGTTAATCGCAAGACATGGTCCTTCTTCGAGAATTGTTAGTTCTTTGTCGGTGATTAGGGTGGCGATTTCAATAATCACATGTTTATCCGGATTTAGCCCAGTCATCTCCAGGTCAATCCAGACTAAGCGTTCATTGTCTGGTTTATTTTTCGGCACGGGTATTTACCTTCACATGCGAATTGTTAAAATGGCAGACTTTCGTTATCGACCCCTTGGATCCGATAGATTGTTCTAACAGCTTCTCTGATTTCGCCTTCATTTTTATATTTTCTGTCCGGAATTAGCTTGAGAATTGCTGCGACTTCCCTATCAACGCCACCTTTATCTCGACCCATATTCAAAATTGCTGCTCGCGACATAGGATAATGAAAGCCCTTAAATGCTGTCTCATAATCTTGTTTAGTTGCATGTGGTTTGCGCATAACTTACTCCTGAGTGTTTCTGAATGGATATGCTAATAAATTAGAACAACATTATAGATCGTAATCGATACTTTGATTGTGCGGGACGACTCGTACTCAGGGTCAAATCTGCGATACAATAATGCTCCTACTGGGAGGTGTTGAATGCCGTTGTATGAGTACTATTGTGAGCCTTGTAATGGGGTATTTGAACTTGTTAGGTCGGTGAAAGACGCTAATAAAAGTCAGTCGTGTCTGGAATGTCGTTCTGATGGTGTTCGAATCATGTCAAGGGAGTGGGCTGCATTTACTTTTAGAGACGGATTCCCCAGAAAGATTCCTGATGATGGAACATATTGGCATTTAGGTCAGAAAGTCTCTAAGCCAATGAGTCAAACTGGGCCTCTAGGTACTCATCCAGAACTAGATGCCAAAAGAGCTCCGGAACATGCCCCCCCCAGTGTTGAGGATATTCAACGATATGAGGCTATGAAGGACATTGAGCGTGAAGGCAAGGAAAATATGGGTGCCGAATACGTGACTTCAGAGTGGTCTGTTAATTCAGATATGCCGAAGCGTTTATCTCAACCAACTATCAATAAACGTGTTCAACGTGAGAGAGAGACGTTTTTTCGTGGCGAGCAGATTAAAAATCGTCGTACAAATGCCAAACTAGCTCGAGAACGAGTTCTGAGAAGCAAGAAGACTGATTAGGTAACAGTTTCCTTATTTTTTGAGCTACGTGCTGTGTAGATTAAATAGCCAGCTATGATAATTAATCCTGCACAGGTGAAGGTGAACCTTCGTCCTAGTGTTTGTGCTACAACGCCACCTCCCGCACTTCCGATTAATATACCGATCGCGAATGCCATTGATTGAAGGCTGGCTACCGTGGAGAGACCAAGTCTTCTGCCGATTTGTATCTGATTTGTCGCGGCAACTACTTGGCTCATCGCACTTCCTATTCCAGCGCCGACTACGAAAGCTATTAGTAATATCCAATAGGTATCGCTGAAAGTGGCAACCCAATAGGAGCTGGCCATTAGAACAGATCCGATTAAGGCGATAAGCTGCTTCGAATATTTATCAGCGAGTATTCCCATTAATGGCTGGATTGCACCCCCCATAAATTGCTGGCCACCAATTAATAACCCAACAGCAGTAGAACTTGTTCCAAGATCTTCCTCAAGTAGAACCGGAATAAAGGTAAATGAGACGCCGATGGCGACTGAAACAGAAGCTCTAAGGGAAAATATTGCTTGGACGAGCGGATTTTTGATAATTTGCGACCAGCTTGGTCTCATATGTTCATTTTCAGATGATTTCGGTGAGATAAGGGCTGATGAATTGTTGTTTTTTTTGCCTTGTGGCTGTGTAGGCAGCAGAATTGCCACTAGTAGCGTAGCAAGTGCAAAAAGGACAGTCATTGATAGGAAGATCAGATCGATACTTGTATAGTCTCTAAGAATTCCAGCCAGCAAGGGTCCGAGCCCGAAGCCGACAAAATCAAATAAATTGAAGGTTCCCATATACCGACCTTCACTGCCTTTCGGTGCGAGCGCGCCGATATAAGATTGTGACATAGGAAAAATTAGAGCAGAGCCAATTCCTGAAAACGCTCTAAAAAATACGATTTCTAAGACAGAATCGGAGTAGAACCAGCCCATTGCCGTGATTACATAGGTGAACAGACCAAAAGCTAAGAACCATTTTCTACCGTACCGATCTGCCAGTCGGCCAACAAATGGTGATATTGCGAGTTGCGTGACAGTGAATGCTGGATAAGCGATTCCACGAGCTATGTCATCTCCACCCATTTCACCAACAAAAATGGGTATGATGGGAGTGGCTGCACCTAATCCCAGTGTAGCCATCATCATCGAAAGGCCAACCACCAGGAATCCACGAGATAGCATTGGTCAATGGTAGGCCAAATGTTAGCTAGTCGAATTATGGCAATTGGATTATTTTTTGGGATAAATATTACTCCGGAGGGATGAAAAAAATGGAAACACGTTACTTGGGACAATCAGGACTTGAAGTTTCAGTTATCGGTCTGGGCTGCAATAACTTTGGTGGACGTCTTGATGAAAGTCGAACAGAAACAGTCGTTAGTGCCGCTATTGATTCAGGAATTACATTATTTGATACCGCTGATATTTACGGTGGTGATGGCAGGTCTGAAATATTTTTAGGAAAAGCACTCAAGGGACGCAGAGATGAAGTTGTAATCGCTACCAAATTTGGAGGGCCAATGGGTGAACTCCCTATGCAAAAAGGAGGGGCTCGTCGCTATATTATCAATGCGGTTGAAGACTCTTTGCGGCGACTTGATACGGACTATATAGATCTGTATCAGATGCATTTTCCTGATCTGAATACGCCACTGGATGAAACGATGCGTGCGCTTGATGATTTGGTCAAAGAAGGCAAGGTGAGATATATCGGTCATTCCAACTTTACTGGCTGGATGATTGCTCATGCGCATCATTTGGCTCGTCAGTATTCTCTTAATCCGTTTATCTCAGCACAGAATCATTATCATTTGCTGAACCGAGAAGTCGAACCGGACGTGCAGCCTGCGTGCACAGAGTTTGGCTTGGGAATTCTTCCGTATTTTCCGTTGGCTTCCGGATTGTTGACTGGAAAATATCGAAAGGGGCAGGCTCGTCCCGAAGGGGCGCGTTTAACATCGGGTCCGATGGCCGATCGAATGCTTACGGATCAAAATATGGATAAAGCCGAACTGTTGTTGGAGTGGGCTGAGTCGAGAGGACATTCCCTTCTTGAATTGGCTTTTTCATGGTTGGCTCAGCAGCCAGCTGTTGCGTCGGTTATTGCTGGTGCCACCTCAGTTGAACAGGTTGAAGCAAATGTAGATGCGGCTAACTGGATTTTAACCTCAGAAGAATTAGCTGAAGTTGAAGACATACTTAGATAAAATTTTGGATATTAAGCTTTAACTGATTGTCCGAAATTTTTTAAAGAGTTGAAATGGAATTTAGAGTTTGGAAGTCAAGTAACTCCGACGAGGTGCGAGAATTCCTTGCTGGAAATCACGACATTGGTGCGTATGCTCTGGCTTACCTGAATCCTAGAGCTTCGAGTACCTTGGGGATTGATTTTTCAACGAGATATTCGATTCAGTATTATTTTGCCACCGGACCAACTGGACGAAGCTTGATCTTTTACGTGAATCAGCCTAATTCACTTCTGTTAACTTTTGGAGACAGGTGCGCAATTGAGGCTACTTTGCTTGTCGCCCCGAGCTTGCGGAAATCCTATCTTGCCACAGCAAGTCCCGAACATTTCGAAAGTATTAGCAAGAGCCATCATATTTCCGCTGTATTGAAAATGAATCGAATGATGACGACTAAATCTTCTTTTAAGCCCGCTGCTACGAAGTTGGACTCAGACTATTCTCTTTGTAGATTAAGACCAGAGGACATAGAGGAAATTAATTCCTTGTATAGATCCGGGCCTGGTTTGAATCAATATCCAGCTCGCGTGGTGAGCGAGGGCGTATATTGGGGCGCCAGAAAATCAGGG
>CAJXBM010000062.1:0-8360 GCA_913051185.1 uncultured Chloroflexota bacterium
CTTTTGTGTCTTCAGATAGTTCAATTTCGAGAATTAGCCCGCAATCTTCATTATCAATCAGTCCGAAATTGACGTCTAGATTCACAACTGCGAAGTCTATTTGTCCGTAGTGACTTTCATTTGATATTTCGTTTTGTAGGCGCAGGTCAAGGCCGACGAGAACTGAATCTGGAGGGGTGTATGATTCGAGTATCGCATAGTCAGTCACGAGGATTGCAGACATATCGCTGATAGCAATAACTTCTAGGTCCGATTGATTGATGATTGAAAGGAAGGTTGCAACTGATGGCTTCTCTGTCTCTTTTAAGCCTGTGAAGCCAAGAGTTCCAGGCCGGTCGCTTATCTGATTAAGCATTTTGGCTAGTTTTCTCATTGATAATACCTCCCGATCATCTTGATCTAATTAAATCATGGAGCCACCGGAGGGAATCGAACCCTCGACCTACGATTTACGAAACCGTTGCTCTACCCCTGAGCTACAGTGGCCTTGTGGATCGCTTGTGCGATATTTGCGGCATGAAGCGAATTTTTGTTTATGGAGCCACCGGAGGGAATCGAACCCTCGACCGACGGTTTACAAAACCGTTGCTCTACCGCTGAGCTACAGTGGCGCTATAAACATAGGTTAGGATACACGAGTCTGGCCGTGTGTTCTTGTTGTATCTTTTCGCATAGATTCGGCTGAAGATTTGCTTTAGACAAAGGGGGAGATTAGAATCTTTAGTCTGCCTGCTAGAAACGAGATTTTGGCATGGGTGTTGTAGGAAGGTGATTAATTGTGAAGAGGACTTGGCAACCTAAGCGCCTTCCGCGTAAGCGAAAGCTGGGATTCAGAAGTAGGATGGCTACTAAAGGTGGGCGGGCAGTAATTCGCCGTAGGCGAGCTCGTGGTAGGGTTCGGCTTTCAGTTTAGACTACATATTCGGCAGTGCCCTATTGTGCTGAGAGCATAATGAAGCTGATTTTTGATGACCAAACATAAGATAAATTTTGAAATCATGCGAAGTCGACACGATTTCGAGTTGGTAATGCGTCAAGGCAATAGATCCAGAGGTAAATTAGTTACCGTCCTTACCTCGACACGAGCTGACGGTTCATCAGCTAGTCGAATTGGAATCACCGTCAGTAAAAAGGTTGGAAATGCGGTCCAGCGAAACCTTATTCGCAGGCGTATTAAGAGTATTGTAAGAAATGTTGCTGTCCCGGTGAATTGCCTAGTTGTAATTATAGCTCGGCCGGAAGCAAGGTTTGCACCTTTTGAGGATCTAAATGAAGAAATTAATCATTGTTTTGCAGGTGTTGATTCAAACAACAATTGTTAGTGACTGTCGCGCGTAATCATCTAAAGCATTAGTCTTTTAGTTCTAGGTAGCCTGTCGTTTGACCTCACCGAAACTGTATTTAATTTAAGTAAGACACAGGCGTTTGAGTTGAACAGCAGGCACGTGAGTCCTTAATCCTAGATTTAGTGAGCGGGTTGAGTTAATGACCGTAATAAGTGATTTAGGAAGTAGAGCACTTTTGTCCACGGTGCGTTTGTATCAGAGGTATATATCTCCACAGTTAAGTCCGGCGTGTCGATTCGAACCGACGTGTTCCGAGTATGCGATTGGCGCGTTGAAAATTTACCGACCGATACCGGCGTTAAGGAAGATTTGCGGACGTTTATTGAGATGCCGCCCAGGCGGCGATAGTGGGTATGATCCTATTGTGTAAATGTTCAAGTGGATAGGCACTTGAACAGTTGAAGTTAGGAGTATGGCTGTGAGTAAGATGTTTCACGTGAAACAATCGCTTTCTGCACTTTCTGCAGCTATTGGCTTGGTATTCGTAGTGATTTTAAATTCGGCTTGTGGTGCACAGCTCGCTAACCCTGAAGGATGGTCACCTCCTGTAGAGCTCGCAGATTCGACCCTTTTGGCTCAAGTTGATCGTGGGCGAGTTTCTGGTATCGACATCTCCGAGTCTTCAAATCAGATGTTACTTTGGACATTTCCAGAAGTTGAAGTTGAAGAATCAAGCGATGACGGTGGTGGCTTTTTAAGCGGTTTATTCGGCGGAGGGTCCGACAGTAAGTTTTCTGATGATCCGTTTTATGCAAAACCATTGATAATTGGGCGCGATGATATATATCTCGTGTCAAACTCAGGAATTGTGAGGAAATTATCTCTTTCGAATGGCGTAACAGAGATTCCGGCTGAAATTTGGATCACGGAGCTAGAAGAAAAGGTGATTTCCAGCCCCGTACTCGTTGGTGGCGATCTTTATATCGCTACAGATCAGGGGGCAATCTTCAAGATAGCGGCTAATTCAGGTGAGATACTTCAAAGATGGCCGACGGGCACTGACCGAATTTGGTCAAGTCTGCACGTGTATGAGGATAGGCTTGTTTTAGCTGATATAAGCAAGGGTCAGATGTTTTTTCTGGATTTGGTGGCCGGCGAGATAGTATTTGAGTTAGATCTGGGTGGCGGTGTACCAGGTGATGGTTTGTTTGTAAATCAGTCAGGGTACGTGGGTACCTTTGGGTCGGAGCTTTTACGAATTGATTTACGTGAGCCGAAAGTTGAGTGGAGAACGCCTACAGATGGCTGGATTGTTGGCCAGCCAGTAATAGATGGCTCAAGCTTGTATGTAGCGACAAGTCGAGGCTCTATACATGCTGTTGATGTTAATTCTGGCCAATTAATCTGGTCTCGTAGCTATTTTGAGTCTAATTTTCGTGCCAGACCAGTGATTTATCGCGATTCATTGCTACTTGTAGACCGCGAAGGGCTTGTTTTTGCGTTGGAACTTGATACAGGAAACAAGCTTTGGGAGTCTGCGACTGGACGAGAGACTGATGCAAATCCTATTTTGATTGGCGATATGCTGATTTTACTGACGAAAGATAACCAATTACTAGAAGTAGATGCCCGAAGTGGCTCGAGCAGACTCCTTTTTTCCAAAAAGCTGGACAGAACTGATGATTAGTAACGGAATCAGGAGTTTATTGTGCCTATAGGAGCGATTTGGCGAACATTTCTAGAGACTCCGTTGGTAAATGTGATGGTCGGGCTGACCGATATTGCATTTGGTGATTACGGACTAGCTCTTTTGTTATTTACATTTTTAACGCGGGCACTTTTATTTCCGTTGACGGTAAGAATGCTGAATTCGATGAAGAAACTGCAAGAGATTCAGCCACGCATGCAGGAGATTCAGAAAAAATATTCAGATCCTAAGCGTCGCCAAGAGGAAACTATGAAGCTTTATCGTGAAGCTGGAGTGAATCCTTTGGGCTGCTTGGGGCCGCAGCTCATACAGTTTCCTATTTTTATTGCGCTTTATCAGGTTATTAGAATCACTCTTGGTAGTACGCCTGAGTCTGTAGTTGCACTATCGGACCGTTTGTATGATGTTGCGTGGCTTCAGAACAGTATTCCTTTGTCAAGAGATTTTCTTTGGCTCGATCTCGGTGAAAATGGGGATTTCGCGCTGGCCGTGATAGTTTTTTGTGCTATGTGGTTGCAACAGCGTATTTCATCTAATAGGAGCTTAGCAAATCGCAGCGAAAACCAGCAGCAGATGAATACGATGATGCAATGGATGTTTCCACTGATGTTTACCTGGTTTGTTCTTGCAACCCCTGCAGGATTAGGGTTGTATTGGGGAAGCAGCACGCTCATAGGGATAGTGTTGCAGTGGATTTTTGTTGGCCCTGGTGATTTCCGCTGGGGTTCGCTAATTCCGAATTTAATTCGGCGCCAGATTGGGATGAATGATTTTGTCCCGCCTAGTGCGGAATCGATTGGTAAAGAAAAAGTAGTTTCTCAGGATAATGATGGAGCGAGCTCAGAAAAGGAGAGCAGTAGTGACGAATCAGAAGGATCAAGACAAGCAGCAGGTGACGGTAAGCGCAAAAAGCGTCGAGGAAGCGATAGAGCAAGGTCTGACGGATCTAGGGATCAGTCGGGATCAGGCAGACGTAGACGTAGAAAGAGACGCTAAGGAAGGTTTTTTGGGCATTGGTGGACAGGATGCAATAGTCGTGATAACGGCTAAGCCTGACCAATCAAAGAAAGGTCGGGGTAAGCGCGGGTCACGTTCTGCTGACTCTAGAAAGAGGGGTAGCCGAGCGAAGAAGGCCTCGGATAGTCAGGGCGGTGAAGAAGATTCAGGTAAGCAAGTTGATCAAAAAATCACCGAGGAAGATGAAGTTCAGGTCGAAAGAGTTGAGATAGTCGGGGTTTCTCAAGATGACGAGATTCCAATCCCAGGGTCACCTCAGGAGCTGCCGCTGCAACCTTCTGGAGAGTATGAAGATGAAGTGGATGAGGCCGGCAGTACTCTCAGGGATGTACTGACGCTTCTTGGTTTCACAGGCACGGAAATAACCATGAGTGAGGCAGAGGATTCGACTAACGATCGCGGACGTCGTGATGTCACGCTTGAGGTTGACGCGACTGACGAAGAATCAGCAGATAATATAGGTGTCTTAATTGGTAAGCGTGGGGATACTTTAAGTTCTCTCCAGTATTTGCTAAATACTATAGTGGGTAAGGGAAAACAGGGATCGCCTATTTTCTCGGTGGATATAGAGGGATACCGTCGAAGGCATCATGATAGGTTACGCGAGTTGGCCGAAGAGGTAGCAAACGACGTCAGCGAGACGGGCGATATTATTGAATTAAAGCCAATGTCGGCTGGCGATCGAAGAATAATTCACTTGAGTTTGCAAGAACGGTCAGACATAGTCACCCAGTCTATTGGACGAGGCAGGGATAGAAGAATTGAAGTATTACCTGCTGAAGACAATGATCAACCAAACCTGGAATCTGATGAAGAGTTTGTCGACGACGAGGACTAGCACCTAGGATAGTTTACTATTCTGTACGGATAGTGCTTATTATTGTGACTCAGATAAGAGTCTTGATGGTTTGGCAATACTGGTGGAAGAGTTAGATCGCCTAAATATGTTGGGAGTATCAAAGTCGGCGGAGCCGGTTCTGATAGTGGGTTTAGTTACTGAAGATGTATTTTCTGCAGAGATAGTGACTGTAGGTGGTGTTCCAAGCTATGCAGGCCGGACTATTGCTGCACTTGGTGCGCGAGCAAATATTTTAACTAGTGGGTGTAAGCATCTGGACCGTAGTGCATTGATAGGTCACACGGTTACGGTGGTCGAGGACTCTGAAACACTTAGTTTTGAGGTTGGTGAGGCACCAAGCGGCGATCGTTCATTGCGTTTGATTAGTAGGCCAGCAAGGATGCTTTGCGCATCAGATTTACCAGATGAGTGGCCAATTCCGCGAAATATCATTTTTGGCCCGTTGCTTCCAGATGATATTGATATAGAGTCTTTCTATCGAAGATTTCCCGATTCGAAGAAGTGGGTTATCGCCCAAGGTTTGCAGCGTGTAATTGGAACCGATCAAAGTATTAGTGTTAATCCGTTCCCAACTGAGCGGCTGAAGAAGTTATGTGGTTCCGGTGTGGCTCTTTTTTTATCACGGGCTGAAACTCAGGGTTGGTCGCGGTCAGATATGGATGACTTGGTTTCGCGGTGTGATTTGGTTGTTGTGACTGATGGGGACCAGGGAGCAAACCTTAGATTGCCGGACGCAAGTTATACTGTTGATGCAATCCCGGCGAAGGCTATAGATGCAACAGGTGCTGGGGATTCGTTTGCAGCAGCATTTGCTATAGCCAGTGAGATTAGTCTGGTAGCCGCAATGAAGGTTGCTGCAGGTTATGGAGCGATGACTGTGGAAAAGTCAGGTCCCGCACCGATGCCACGGTGGCCTGAGGTCAGGTCAATACTTCGAGACTCTGAAGTCAAGACACAGGTAAGTGAGCTGCCGGATCTTGGCAAGCAGGCGACGGTTATTGCCGTTGCTAATCAGAAAGGTGGAGTTGGTAAGACGACGACCGCGGTGTCTCTGGCTTCAATACTCGCGGATATGGGCTTACGAGTTTTGTTGGTTGATTCGGATCCTCAGGCTAACGCGACATCTTCACTCATTGGTAGAGAGGTTAGTGAAAAGAGCGATTCTCTGTACCGAGTCCTGATCGAGGGTGAAAGCATATCTGACTTACTCGCTGGTACGTCGTCTTCTGGTTTGTCATTGTTGGGAAGTTCTACCGCACTAGCTGGTGCTGAAATTGAGTTAGTGAGCGCCATGGCTCGAGAGACGCGTTTGAAGAACGCTTTATTAACAATACGGAGTGATTTTGACGTGGTGATCATAGACTGTCCACCAGCGTTGGGCCTTCTAACTATCAATGCGTTGGTGGCATCGGATTTTGTTTTGATTCCGTTGCAGTGCGAGTATTTTGCGCTTGAAGGTTTGAGTTCGCTGCAGGAGACTATTAGGTTAGTGACAGATAATTTGAATAGAGATCTTGAAATTTTAGGCATAGCACTCACTATGGTTGATAGCCGAGCAAACCTTGCCGCCGAGGTAGAACGTGAGGTGAGGACGCGCTTCCCTACAACATTTGAATCTGTAATTCCAAGGTCTGTAAGGCTTGCCGAGGCGCCAAGTCACATGCAAACAATTTCCAACTATGCGCCTGATTCGGCTGGCGCAATTGCCTATAATGCATTAGCGCTGGAAGTTGTTGAGAGACTTGATTTGAAGCTGTAGAAAAGAGAGGGACGGTGTTATATGAGTGGTTCACCTCGTCTGGGAAGAGGATTGGATGCGTTGTTTCAAGGCTCTCCTCAAAAGAAAGATACTGGGGTGGCAGGGGGTGAGAGTAATTTAATTCAGATTTCTCGGATTATGCCCGATCCTGAGCAGCCTAGGAAACATTTTGATGGGGCAGAGCTGGAGACTTTGAAACAGTCGATAGAGATTCATGGTGTTTTGCAGCCTATTTTGGTTACGAGGTCTCATTTGGATAATTCACAGTTTCTTATTATCGCGGGCGAACGTCGATGGAGGGCAGCACGTGCTGCTGGTTTAGACAGTATCCCCTGCGTAGTGCGTGAGATGGAAGATAGTAATCATTTGATGCTGGCGTTAGTAGAGAATTTGCAACGTGCCGACTTGAACACGCTTGAAGAGGCTCAGGCGTTTAGACAACTTCAGGAGAAATTCGGTCTGACTCAGCAAGAGATTGGCGATCGGTTGGGCCGCTCGAGGAGCGCGGTCGCTAATGTTCTGCGCCTTCTGGATCTTTCTGTCGGTGCCCAGCGATATTTGGGAGATGGATCTATTTCATCTGGCCACGCTAGGACTTTACTTCAGGTTACTGATGAGTCCGAACAGGTACGACTGTGTGAGTTAATAATATCTGGGCGGCTGAGCGTCAGAGATCTTGAGAAATTACTGGCTAAGAGTGCAGCTAAGCGGGTCAGGAAGTCAGTAGCTAATAATTCAGAGATTGCCGGGCTCGAGGAAAGTGTTCAACAAGCATTGGGCACAAAAGTCAGGCTGCGCCGCAATTCAAAAGGTGCAGGCGCGCTGACTATTTATTTTTATTCCGATGAAGAGCTTACTGGCATCCTTGACGGCATGCTTGGTGAAAATCAGTTGTAATTATCGTGTTGTACCGATCACTTTAGGAGATGATAAGAATGGAAGTGACTGTTTATTCAAGTGGTGTAGAGGAAAGATTATCAGAATTGGGGATCGCGTTACCTGACATAGCCAGGCCACTAGCCTTATATGAACCTGTTAGGCGCTCAGGTTATCATTTGTATGTATCTGGGCAGGTGGCAATGAGTGCGGGCTCTCTTGTACACCCTGGGGCGGTTGGAGAGAGTGTTGCTGTTGAGGCTGCCATTGAAGCAGCTCGGGTATGTACGATTAATGGCTTGGCAGCCGTGAAACAATTTATTGGCGGATTAGACGGAATTAGGCTCGTAAAGTTGTCGGGGTACGTCGCCTCGGCTTCTGATTTTCATCAACAGCCTAAGGTTATAGATGGGGCAAGTCAGTTATTAATCGATGTATTTGGAGCCGACGTGGGCATGGGTGCTAGGGCGGCTGTTGGGGTGTCTGCCTTACCTCTAGGTTCTTCGGTGGAAGTTGAGCTAGTGTTCGAGCTGGATCCAGCTGTTTATAGTTGAGAATTGAATTATGGTTTTCAGTAGACTGATTGTGAATTGAGGCTAGTATGTCGCGTATCGATTTTGTGACCGGAGCTCCAGAAAAGTACGCTCATCTAGTTGATGATTTGATTCAAGTTAGGACGGAGTTAAGAGCAGGTGTAAACTCGTTTTCTGAAGCCGAGATGCGGCTAGCGAGATCCGACGATATCTGGTCGGCGAAGCGAACTCTGGCTCACATTGGGGTCTATGTTCATTTGAATGGTGTGTTTATCCACCGTATGGCAACTATGACTGATCCACAAAGATTAGGTGTGGATGA
>CAJXBM010000063.1:0-8032 GCA_913051185.1 uncultured Chloroflexota bacterium
GACCAACCATCCTCCCAGATAGTGGCCACATGTTCTGGACATAATACGAGCATCGAATCACCGTAATTATGGGAATTAGGATGATGGTGGGCCTCCATTCGGACGCCAAGGGAACCAACTAATGACTTAGCGGTTCTCGACGTTTGATCGATTGCCACCCCAATACCGGTCATTGCAAACGCCGTCACTACCGATTCATCTTTATTAAAGCCTCGTTCGACGTGGAGAGGATCCCATGGGCTAATTTCTTCCCACTCCGCAAAGCAGGTTGAATATCGCATGGGCGATCCCTGAGTAGATCGTTCAGTTTCGCCTGGCCTTTGCCCACCTACATTTCTGAGTATCAGTCTGACTGCACGCCCAATCGCAGCATTAGCTCTGTTTCCTTGGCCAAGAGCGTTTAGTCCCATATTCATGCCTATTCTGTGTCGAATCGGCCCATTAACCACCAGCACAGGAGTAGCTCCCATAGTAGTAGCGCCCACCCCGTGCGCATTGAATTCCTCATTACATACCGCTTCAACTGCTGCGATAACTACTGGGAGGTACTCCGGTAGGCAGCCTGCCATCACCGAATTTATTGCAATTTTTTCAACGGTTACCGGGGCCAAGTTCGGAGGCACAATCGCCACAGTATCTTGTGAGTCCCTTTTTGTTCCATCTAGCATTCGGATGACTCGTTCGGGAGTTGGCGGAATGACAGGTAGTCCATCGGTCAGACCTTGTTGATACATAAATTCGTGGACATCGTCGTGAAGCGCAACTTCGACCCGCCGAGCCCTAATCGGCGATCCTTCTGACTCGGCTTTTAGTCTCTCAAAAATTCCAGGTTCAAGAGATTTTGAGCCACACCCAGGTCTTGATTCAGGATATATATCCCAATCTATTTCTGGCAGAGTACTCTTATTTATCATGGCTAAGTCTTCGAATAGGCTTTTCCAGTCGTCTCGTCCGAAACCCACAAATGTGCGAGTCGGAGTTCCATCAGGGGTCGCAAGGACTAAAGTGGGAACAGTTTCGATTTCATATGCGAAAGATGTATTCAACGTGGACTCATCAAGAAAAGGCAGAGTCATCGAGTATTCCTCTACGAGGACTAAATCATCATCTCCATTTTGAGCCAATGCCACTATATCTATCTCTCCGCCAAATTCTTCAAATGCTTTTTGTAGAAGCGGCATGGAAATCCTTGTCGTTGGACAATCTTCCTTAACAAAGCACAACAGCGTTGGCTTACCCGAAGGAAAGGAGTAAGCATTTTGTGTTCTAGTCGCGCCAGCGGTTGGTAAAGAAAATGAGGGTAGTTGAGTGGGCATGGGATCTTGTCTTCCTCTGTTAGTACAGGTTTGTTATTGAACTATTGATATTAAAATATCCTATCGCGAGTATAGACAAGATCAGCAATGCGATGAGTTTTTTCTTATGCGATTTGAGTCTATAGCCTTTCATAATTTTTTTTACAGATCGAACGTCTCGTTTTCCTAGAGCAAACCATTCCCCACGAACACGCATTTCCGCACAATGTTCGTGCAGGTATCGCTCGAGTTCCTTAGGATTTTTTGTCTTAGTAATTTTGACAAGCTTTAGTGACACAGGAGATCCGGTTTGTAGGTTTAAGAAACGAGTTTTGGGATTAATCGTTCGACCAATTTTGAAGAGATCCTTCCCATCTTTTCTTGGTCCTTGAATCAGATAAACGTAACCGTATTGGCCCATATATTTATTTTACGTGTTTCATGTGCTGTGATTGTCTTTGACTCATGATAGGCTCCTTGCATTAGCCAAAATATAGAATAAGAGGTATCTAGTATGGGCATTCTTGACGAGTTTGATTTATCCGGTCAGGCCGCAATTATCACCGGTGCAGGGACTGGCCTAGGGCGTGAAATGGCTCTGTCTCTTGCAGATGCGGGCTGCGATATTGTGGGTGTAGGTCGACGACCCGAGCCTATTGAAAGTATAGGCGATGAAATACGCTCGCGTGGCAGAAGGTACGTTGGAATCCCTAACGGCGACGTAACAAATTCAACCAGGGTTAATGAGATTGTCGCGGAGGCTATTCAAGAAATGGGCCGCATAACTCTGATTATTAATAATGCAGGATTAGGTGGGACCGGACGTGGTAAAACACTACCTGAACTCACTGATGAGGACTGGCATAGTGGAATTGAAAGTAATTTATACTCCGCGTTTTACTGTTCCCGAGCGATTATTCCCCACTATTTAGATAATGGCGGCGGACGAATAATTAATGTTACTTCTGGATGGGGCTATCGCGGAGGACGTAATAATTTCATGTATCCCATCGCAAAAGGGGGCGTAATTCAGCTGACTAAGGCACTTGCTATGACTTACGCTAGGGATAGTATTCGGGCTTCATGTATTGCGCCGGGTTTATTTCCTAAAACTGACGATGAGGCAATGCTCGAGCAATTGGGTAGTAGACAGCCAGCCGGCCGTATCGGATTTATGCCTGAGATGGGACCGTTAGCCGTATTCCTTGCGTCCACCGCATCAGATTATCTGAGCGGAGAAACAATTTTAATGGACGGTGGATCGATAGCCGCTGGCCTCACACCAGCTGGCATTATTCCGAAGTCTGAATCGTAAGTTATTGGAGAACAGTTTATGAGTAATCAAGTATTTCCTATTACACCAGAAGGGCAAAAGAATCCATATTTTCAAAAGAGATATTTCGATCTATCAGGTAAGCATGCACTGATCGGCGGAGCTACAACTCCGTTGGCAAGGGCATTGGCTGTAGCATTGGCAGAAGCGGGTGCAAGAGTCTCAGTGACGACTCTAAGTAGTGAAAAGGCTGAAGAAGTTGAAGCAAATTCAATATTGAACGAGTGCTGGGCTGCCTCTGGCCTTGAGGGTACATGCCTCACGTTAGATCTCACCGATGTATCTCAAGTTGAATCGTCAGTCAGTGAGTTAGAAGAGGCATCTGGAGCTATTGATATCCTCGTAAACAGTGCTCATTTTGCGAATATTAAGCCGGTGCTTGATACGAGTCTCGTCGAATGGAATCAGGAGCTAAGCAGGAATGTGACATCCGTATTTGTGGCGAGCCAAGTGGTTGGTCAACGGATGGTTTCCAGAGGTAAAGGCCGAATCATCAATCTTGTATCTAATTTATATGATCGTGGAATCCCTAATTGTGCGATTTTTGGTGCATCTCAAGGAGCTGTATTGGGATTCACTAAATCATTGGGAATTGAGTGGGGCAGTGGTGACGCTTTGACTAAGGATCGGGTGACTGTGAACGCACTCGGAATTGGCTTCTACGATGATACTCCTGGACCTCAGAATGATGCTGATCTCTCAGCGGTACTTGAGAAGTACATTCCTTTGCGCCGATTAGGAACCCCGGCCGATTTGCGAGGAGCTGTGGTTTATCTAGCGTCGGACGAGGCCGAGTATGTAAATGCCGAACTATTGGTTGTAGATGGCTCAATTGTGAATCACGCCTAGCTCTCTCGACTTGAGACTATGACATCAGGTGGCTTAAATTGGATCTTATGATAAAAGATAAAGTTTACATTCCATTGTCTTTGTTTTTTTTGACGTTTGTTGCAGTTTTTTCGATCGCTTGTTCGCAAGATTCCAGTGTTGAGATACAGACGAGTATTGCAACAACTGAAGCGACAACCGATTCGACAGCTGAAGCGACAGCTGATTCTACAGCTGAAGCGACAGCTGAGCCTGTTGAGCGAGTACTTAAGGTTGCGATTCCTGGCGACCTTCTATCAGAAACAAGTACCAAGATCTTATTTGAAGAGATATTTTTACATAAGCTATATGTAGGACTTACAAGATTTGATCCTGCAGGGCGCCTATGGCCACAAATGATTGTGGCTATACCAAGCATAGAGAATGAGGGCATTTCTACTGACGGATTAACGTATACATTTCTTTTGAATAGAGATTTAAAATGGTCCAATGAAGAACCGATAACGGCGCAACAAATCCTTGATACGTTGATCAGCTACGACTCTGTTAAAGAAGAACGACCTCAGTTATTAGAGCTCTTTAGCAAGATCGACTTAACTCAAAGTACGGTTATCGACGATAGAACACTAGTAATCAAGCTGAGAAAGTCGAGTCCGGAATTTTTGACTCTATCATCACTTCTTCCTTTTTTTCCTGTACGAAGTGGCTCTACGGATGAGGGGACTTTCTTTCTTTCGAATGGTCCTTTTCAGATAGACTACTGGAGTAATAATCGAATTAGCCTGATCCCTAACGAGGTTTGGGAGGATCCGATTGGTAATATTAGCGCGCACGAAATTGAACGATTAGAGTTTGTCGGTTTTGAGAGTTTTACGGAGGCGAAAGAGGCGTTATCAAATGGTGAAATTGATGTTCTCAACTTGACAGTGTCTCAAGCGTTAGAGATCCTCACTGTTCCTTCGGGGAGTGCGATTTCCGTGAAGCCCCGTCACATTACGTACGGCGTGTTTGTGAATAGTCAGTCGTTACCTTTTTCTGCGGTTGAATCACGACAGGCGCTAGCTCTAGGTCTTGATAAGCAACAACTTCTTGGATCACTTTCGGATGAAATCCAAAGAGGTTATATCTCCACTGATTCATGGATTCCACCAGGTATTTTTGGAAATGATAATTCTGCCGGGGTAGCACTTTCTGCATCAGAGGAACTAGTGACAGACTACTGGGCGAGAGGATTAAAATCTCGCGTTGTTAGTATTGAATTATTGTATTCGTCAGAAAATTCTCTCCATGTCGAATTGGCCACCGAACTTCAGAAATTGTGGGAGGAAAAGTTGCCAGTTCAGGTGATTTTGAGGTCTGAACAAGCAGAGGAGTATTTTGCTGATCTAAAGACTGGGAATTATGAATTCGCAATCGGAGGATGGCAGGCTGATTACCGTCATGCATCAAATTGGTTGCTTCCGTTTGCCAGTGATTCTGACAACAATTTTTTGAGCTTGACTGACGAGAAATATAATGCGTTTCTGGAGAATAATGAGTATGCTGATGCTCATAATTATCTTATTGAGCAAAGCGTGGTTATTCCGATGTTGAATCCCGTCTCACTTGCACTTGTTCGTTCAGAGTCAGTTGAGCCACTAAGTACTATGTTTGATTTTCAAGGTGCATGGACTTTTGATTGATATTTCAATTCAAATCTGACTTTTCACAAAATCAAAGATAAGGTCTCTGGCTGCTTTAGATACTTGTCTCAGAGAATGAGTACCACTTTCTAGTATCGCTAACTGGCATGGAGTGGAAGTCATTTCGTAGAGCATTATCGAACACGAGACTGGAAGCCTTGTGTCTGCGTCACCATGAATTAAGAGCACTGGAGTGTCGACCAGCGAGGCAATATTCATTGCACCGGCTGTTTGGGATGCGAGTCCGACAACACCTCGAATATTAGAGTTTTGCACGGCCGTTTCTATCGCTACTGCGCCGCCAAATGAATGGCCGACTATTAGAATTTTTTCGTAGCCCCGTGATATTAGCCAGTTAGCTGCCTGATTGGCATCGTACACCCCTTGCTCGACATCGTTCGGAAATTGATGGATTCGATAATCTACCCGGAGTACTCCTATTTGTAGCGGGATGAATAATTCGGACAGGGTTTCATAAATATCAGATGGGCCCATGAATCCGCCATCCGCCCCGCCAATAAAAAGAGCCGCGGTATGTAGTTCATTTATTTCGGCCGCTTGCCATATGCAGGATATGTTGCCTCGCTCGGATTTGATTATGAGTGGAGTCTTTAGCTCAGCCATATTTAAAAAAGATTCATAAGTTTTCAAGTTCGTATTTTATGGTTAACCTAAACAGGTTTCTCAGTTCGGAGTATAGTGCGCCTGTGGCCACGAATAAAAGAATAAAAGGGTGGAGATACTTATGAATAGATATGATGGAATGAGCGCGTTGGTAACCGGTGCCGCATCGGGGATCGGTCGTGCGATGGCGCTCCGATTAGCAGATGAAGGCTGCGCAGTTCTTTGTGCAGATATCGATCAAGAGGGGACGGAGAGTACGGCTGCGGAAGTACTCGAGCACGGCGGTAAATCCGCTGCGGTAGTGCTGAATGTCACAGATTCTGATGCGGTGAAGGAGGCACTGGAACGAACAGTTTCAGAGTTTGGGTCTATCGATGTGCTGATGAATAACGCTGGAGTTGGTGGTGGTGCGGGCTGGGATCAGACGATCGCAGTGAACCTCAGTGGGGTTTACTACGGGCTATTGCATGGATGTAAAATGATGGCTGAGAGAGGTGGGGGTTCGATCGTGAACACGGCCTCTGTCGCTGGTCTCAATGGGTTAGTTGGGGGCTCGGGTGCAGTAATACCTGCCGATATTAATCCCAGCGATGGTCCTGGGGCGTACACGGCAGCTAAGCATGGGGTCGTGGGTCTTACTCGCCAATTCGCAGTGATATACGGCAAGCAGAATGTTAGAGTGAACGCATTGTGCCCAGGTTACATTTTTACACCGATGACTGCAGGTATGCGCGATCGAGAGGGTGGCCAAGAATTTTTAGAAAGCTTGCACCCGATGGGACGCCTGGGTGAGCCAGAGGAAATTGCCTCAGCTGCAGCTTTTCTCGCAAGTGCAGACGCCTCTTTTGTGACCGGAATTGCTCTGCCTATTGATGGTGGATACACGGCTCGATAACCACTGGACTCGGAACGTCTATGTCACATCTAAGCCGTAATTCAGATAAGAGACCGTTGTCGGAACTACGGGTACTCGAAATATCTGACGGAGTCGCTGGGGCATATGCGAGTCGACTGCTTGGTGATCTTGGCGCACGTGTTATTAAAGTGGAAGATAAGACCGGTGTTGGACTGAGAACACTTGGCCCTTTCCCTCCCGCTGCACTCGGTGATATTGAGGCTGGAGGATTGCACTTGGCGCTCGACGCCGGCAAAGAATCGATCGTTATCGATTTTCAGCAGTCCGTTGAGGTTGATCAGTTCGATAAATTAGCGTCTGCTGTTGATATTGTGCTGTTGTCACGTTCAACGAAGCTTGACAGAACTCTGTTAGAACGGCATATCGCTCTCAGAGATACGAATCCAGAATTAGTGTTAGGTGTTCATACACCTTTTGGGGTGGACGGCCCCTATTCGGATAGATCTTCGAGTGAAATAGTTGACTATGCAATGGGTGGCTATATGTATTTCTCAGGGGATCCTGAGCGGGAGCCATTGCTAGCCCCTGGATTTCAGGCTGAATTTCATGCAGGGATGCAACTT
Organism: uncultured Chloroflexota bacterium; assembly: GCA_913051185.1. Taxonomy (GTDB): domain Bacteria; phylum Chloroflexota; class Dehalococcoidia; order UBA2979; family UBA2979; genus UBA2979. The sequence continues at coordinate 7,242 of CAJXBM010000063.1, forward strand.
GCGTTTGGGGCAATGGTAGGCGCATATCATTCGTTGAAGACAGGCCAAGGCCAGACAGTTGAGGTCTCGACTTTTGAAAGTATGCTTAATGCGCATTCATGGCTCACAAGTTCATGGACTCACGAGGGAATAATTCAATCTCGAAAAGAGACGTGGATCACAAAATGTCTAGATGGGCATGTATTTTGGATGCCTCGTCCGGATCCTCAATTTTTTGCAATGATTGAGCGAACAGATTTGATTGATGATCCTCGGCTTGATTCAATGCTTGAATTTCGAGATGCAGTTCCAGAATATCGAGCAGCTTTTGCGGACTGGGCAAAAAATAAGAAGAAGCAGGATATTTATCACGAAGCTCAAGCGCTCAGGATTGCCGTCACTCCAGTTAATGATGCTGAGGACCTAGGAAACAGTCAGCAGCTTCGCGCAAGAGAATTTTGGCGAACAGTTGATTCGCCTGTAGGTAAAATTGAGATACCTGGTCCGCCCTGGAATTTCAGCGATGTGGAACTGGGACCAGTATGGCGTGCTCCTCACCTGGGTGAGCATCAGGATTTAGAACTACAGGAGCGCCCATCCCAATACCTATAGGATTTACCATCAGGTCGTGATAAGGAACTTTGGCATCTCGAAGTGCCTGGTCAACGATTGTTTGCTTACTCCGGCTGAGGTCTAGCCCACCCTTTCCTTCAGGGGAATGGACAAATGCAAGCCCGGCATCATATTGCGCGCCGCGGAATGTGTACTGATCATTAACGTGTGGGTCTATTTCCTCAAGGAGTGCTTCAGTT
>CAJXBM010000064.1:0-7861 GCA_913051185.1 uncultured Chloroflexota bacterium
GGCGTTGGGTATAGGCATCGATAGCAGCATTTTCCGGGCTCGTAAACAGTTGCTTGTCCATCAAATAATAAAATGGCCCCGTCTACTAGTGTTTTGCCGAGTAGGTAGCAAGCATCGTTAACGAGGTAGCGGGTGGCGAAATTGTCGGCACCGTTCACCACGATGTCGTAATCAGGAAGTATGTCCATCGCATTGTCTGATGTTAGTGGCGCATGGTGTTCTATAACATTTACATGAGGGTTATAGGCTCGAAGGGTTTCCTGAGCGGATTCTATCTTTGGTTTATTGATGTCGGCTGTTTGATGTAGTACCTGTCTTTGGAGGTTTGACAGATCAACTACGTCAAATTCCACGATACCAATCGTTCCAACCCCTGCCAGTGCAAGATAAATCGCGACAGGTCCGCCTAGACCACCCGCACCAACAATTAAAACTCTGGCATTTTTCAGCTTCCTTTGCCCTGATGGGCCGACCTGCCCCATAATTATGTGTCGGGAATAGCGCATAACCTCGTCAGGAGACAGGGCATCTGCTTTCAAATTAGATTCACTTGGGCTCATATGGAATTCCACCTACTAAATTCAAGTTTGTTTAATCGACTTAAGTATGAATATATAGCTTAATAGACATAACTCTTCACGCATACAGTAAACATGACATAGATGATTAAGTTAATTAGCGTCCTCCGGCAAGTGCAGGAATTATCGCTATTTGATCACCGGGAGAGAGATTTGTTTTTAGTCCCTGAAGACTGTGAATCTCTTGATTATTTATATAGATATTGATATGTCGGAAAATTTCGCCGTCTTCACTATAGAGAAGATCGGCGAATCTAGGATACTTGGACTCTAGCGATTCCAGCGCTTCTTTGATTGTATTGCCAGACACCGAGACGTGGTCGAGGCTTTCGGTTATAGCCCTGAAAGGAGTAGGTATGTAAATGTTTACAGGCATTATTGTTCGATTAAAAGGGCACGCTTAAGTAACGTTCGCCGGTGTCGCATAACATTGTTACAACTCGTTGGTGTGGTTCAAGTTTTTCAGCAATTTTCATTGCTGCGAATACATTGGCTCCAGCAGAAATACCCACAAGTAAGCCTTCTTCCTTGGCCAGGCGCTTTGTGGTCTCTAAAGCATCACCATCATTCACACTTACGATTTCTGAATAAACCGATTGATCAAGAATCGAGGGAATAAATGAGGCACCCATTCCCTGCAATAAGTGCTGCCCGGCTCTTCCGCCTTGCAGTACAGGAGAATTTGCAGGTTCCACGGCGACGATTATACAAGGCACCTGGGCTTCTTTGATAGCTCGGCCCACACCTGTAATAGTTCCACCCGAGCCTACGCCAGCGACAAAAACATCAAGTTTGTTGCTCGTTGCCTTAAGTATTTCCGGACCCGTTGTTCTGTAATGTATTTCAGGATTTGCGGGGTTGTTAAATTGTTGCAGCATCACGTATCCCTGAGATGCTACCAACTCATTTGCCTTATGGACCGCGCCAGTCATCCCTTCAACCGCAGGTGTCATCACTACCTCTGCACCAAGTCGTTGCAGAAGCTCTCGCCGCTCTTGACTCATGTCATCCGGCATCGTTATGACTAATCGATAATCCTTATATGCGCAGATTACTGCCAGCCCTATTCCGGTGTTACCAGAAGTAGCTTCTACAAGTATGTCGTCGCGTTTTAGCGTCCCGTCTTTCTCAGCCGTCTCGATCATAGCGAGAGCTATTCGATCCTTAACTGACCCAGCTGGATTGAATACTTCGAATTTACCAAGAATAGTTGCTCCATTTTCCGGACTTATTTTCCCTAATTTGACCAGCGGTGTGTCGCCAACCAGCCCCAAGACAGATTCGACGATTGCGCTTGCTTCGGGCGAACTCGTGTTGTTGCTACTTTTAGGACTCATTTTGGCTAACGGTCTAAATCAGATAACGCGGAGCTGATGAGGCGTCATTAACTTTCTCAACTTCGACCAGCTGAGTGAGTGTTACAGACTCGAGACTCTCTCTCATTCGCTCATATATTTCATTCCAGATCCAAGCTTGCCCTGTTGCATCCAGTTCGTTGTTTAGACTCGAGATTGGCTCGAGGGATCCCTCGAGCGTCTCAAGTAAAGACAGTAATGTTATCTCGTCACCGTCGCGCGCTAAAAGGTGCCCTCCTCCAGGCCCCCTAACCGATTTTATGAAACCAGCTCTCCGTAAAAGCCCAAGAAGCTGATCCAGATATGCCTCGGGAATTTGGCGACGTGTTGCGATTTCATTTCGCGGGATGGGCTGACCGGTATGGTGGCGGGCAAGATCAATCATTGCCCTCACTCCGTAGTCGCCTTTTGTACCTATAAGCATTTCGTCTCCAGTCGTCTTTTTGCCTGAGAACTAGCATAGTGAATTCAGACATAAATTGCAGCAGTCAAGGTAGTTTTTAGCCACCTGCCACTGCGGGTACGATACTTATCTCGTCGGATGCAGTTATGGATGTGTTCAGTCCATCAAGAAATCGAACATCTTCACCATTTATGAAGATGTTCACAAATCTTCGGAGTTCATTATTTTCGTCGAGTAATCTTTCTCTAATACCAGGGAACTGGCTTTCTAGATTTTCAATTACCGAAATCAAATCGTCGCCACTTCCCTGAACTGTGTCCAGATCTGCTGTCGTGACTCTCAGTGGAGTTGGGATTTTTACTGTAGCCATTAACTTAACCTTCCACTATGTCGCCAACGGTGGCGTCGTGGTCGACTTGAATGCCGTTCGCTTGCGCCCAAGCTAATGCTTTGTCAATTTCGGTTGTTTCACCCACAAGTCCGAGCATTACCCATCCAATTTCTGATGTGATGTCCGCCATACGAATATTAGTCACGACGTTGAATTCGTGTCCCATTTGATAAATTAACGGATCTTTGATCTTGTCGTTTAGAAAGGTCAATTTCACGCGTCTTTCGGACATCCTAAATCCTTTGCATTCACTGGAAATTTTCAAATGGATGAGTCTAGTGCACGAGATTCATTTCAAATGAGTCAATATTAGGTTTTACCAACATAGCATTGTTTGCTGCAGCGGACACTGCTTCAATAGTTTTGAGGCCTCCGCCCGATATTACTGCTACCGTTTCCTCATTTTTGGAAATTTTGTTAGTTTCCACTAATTTTTTTAGACATGCGATCGTCACACCTCCTGCGGTTTCGGCAAAGATCCCTTCTGTCTCGGCAAGTAAATTCATCGCCTCGATGATTTCTGAATCGCTGGCTTGAGCAGCATAGCCATTTGTCTCTTCCATCTGTTTCAATGCGTAGTACCCATCGGCTGGGTTCCCAATCGCAAGCGATTTAGCGATGGTGTCAGGTTTCTGCGGGATGAAGGTGAAGCTATTATTTTCGTATGCTGTTGTAATCGGTGAGCAACCTGATGCTTGTGCTCCAGAGAGTCGGACTTTGGGCTCATCGATTAACCCCAGCTTATGAAATTCTTTTATTCCCTTCCAAATTTTCGTGTACATCGAACCTGATGCCATCGGAGCGACGATGTGATCAGGAGTTCTCCATCCCAATTGTTCACAGATCTCGAAACCAAGCGTTTTTGATCCTTCGGAATAGTATGGACGGACATTTATGTTTACGAATGCCCAATTTTTGACCATGGAGAGTTCAGTACAAAGACGATTAACATCGTCATAAGATCCTTCGACTTTTATGAGATTCGGTGCATATATTGCGGATCCTATGACTTTTCCTTGTTCTAGGTCTTGAGGGATAAACACATAGCAGTCTAAACCTGCTGCAGCGGCATGTGCGGCTACCGAGTTGGCAAGATTTCCAGTAGACGCGCATGCAATCGCTGAAAAATTAAACTCGATTGCTTTGGCGATTGCCACAGAAACCACTCTATCCTTGAACGACCAAGTTGGATTAACTGTGTCGTTTTTAATCCACAAGCTATCCAGGCCAAGTGCTTTTGCAAGTCTTTTTGCCTTGATTAACGGCGTAAAACCGTCTCCTAAGTCAATTTTGAATTCTGGATCACAGGGTAAAAGGGGCGCATATCGCCATAGTGAGTTTGGACCAGATTCAATTTTGTTTTTGTCTAAGTCCGCCTTTATATTTTGGTAGTTGTAGTCGACTTCGAGCGGGCCGAAGCAAAAGTCGCAGGCGAAAATGGGCTCTAAGTCAAACATTCTCCCGCATTCTCTGCATTGTAAGCCGTTGCAATATGGATTCATGGTGGTTAGTTCTCATTCTGATTTTGGTGTTGATTTAGTATGTAGCCTGAGGGTATTGGGAGGAAGCAATCCGACAGGCTAGGCCATACTCGTTACGCGAGTGGGTCTAACTGCAGCTGGCGATAGAGTCATTAAGTAGCTCCGGCTTGGCTGACGATGGAATTTATCACAGGCACCGCCCTTGTTTAATTACTGAACGTTAGATGAGGGCTATGGAAGCGTCAACTAATCGAGCTTTGCAACCTTGGCTCGGATAAGCAAGAGAGAGACGGCGAGGAGCGCTATCGCCGTGCCAAACAGGCCAGCTCGGATGCCGATAACATCTGCAATTTGCCCGAAGAGGAAAACCCCGAACATAGTGAATCCGAATTCCATCATGTAGAGGCTGCTAACCCGGCCTCGGTATTCGTCAGAAGAGTATGTCTGAACCAGTACGTTCGAGAGTGTCTGGCGGGCGGCCTGCGGTAAGCCTGATAATAAAAGTACGAACGCAGTGAGTAAAACTGATTCCGATATGGCGAGAACAGCAATTATCACGCTCAGGAAAGCGGCGGCGAGAACGAGTACCCTACCTCGGTTTTTCGGCAACATATTGCCGATCAAGAATGACCCTAGGATTGTTCCTACGCCCGTCAAGCCGTACAGAAGACCTACGGTTAGTTCGTCAGCCTGTAATTCATTCTCCAGGAAAGGTGCGAGAAGGGTATGAAATGGCATGACGAAGATCACGATGAAGAAATTAGCTACGAGGACAGAGCGAACAGAGATATTGGTTCTAGCGTAGTGGAATCCTTGAACGATATCGCCAAAGGCCGCTTTCAGTGAGCGCCCACCACTTTCAACGGAAGCCGGATAACCTTTTACTGGCATCAGGGCGAACACCGCACCGAAGTAGGCAATTGCCATTACCAGATAAACGTATGTTGAGCCAGCTACTAGGTCACCTGGAACTAGGAACAATCCGAGTGCCATCAGTGGTGGTGCAACAGCACGGGTAATAGCCATGCCGGCTCCAGAGAGAGCGACACCACTGGTTAGCTGTTCTTTACCCAAAATTTGTGCGATCAGGGCTTGTCGCGCGGGCATCATTAAGGGCATGATTGCCCCATGTATTACTCCAGCGATAATTAGATGATAAACATCCATCATTCCCAACGCGAGCATGGCGAATATGTATAGGGAATTGAATCCATTTAGAAGTTGGCCTATTTGTATTATTTTCTGCTTAGGCAATCGATCTGCCAGTAGTCCACCGATTGGAGAAAGTGCCAACATCGGAATGGCTCCGGCAAGGGTAACCCACCCAGCCCAGCCGTAAGATCCGGTAAGTGCATAGGCAAGCCACGGCTTTATCACCATTTGCATATTCATCGGTATGAAATGCCCATACATCGATAAGTAGAACCACCTAAAGCTGGTATTTTTTAGGGCGACGAACGCCCTTGGCCCCGAAGGTTGATTGCTTTGCTGGCTTGGGGCCTCTATGGCTAGGGGAGTTGGGGCAATGTGGCTTGTCAGATGCGGGCTACTGCCTGGCCCGAAGCGCATCCTTCGAACGCTTGGCCGCAAATTTACTGAGTGTCGGCTTGATTCGTTCTCGGGCTGGAGATTCTTACTCGATCTTATTTTTCTTTTCGGCGTTGTTGATTCGGCATTCCGAGAGGCGAAATCTTTTTTCTTGTGCGCATGACTGCGTTCTGCATCTAGGGAGAGTCTATGTTTTTTTGTTCTGGGTGCCCGATAATGTGTTGTCAACAGTTTTTCCATCCATGTTGCAAAGCAACTTCGAAAATTTAACACGCCTTTTTCTAACGAGCAGGATTAATTCAGTAGAAAAGCACTCGGTTCAGCACTATGATGAAGAAATTATTAGGTGAGGTGGTATCTGTGACTACATTTCAAGTGCCTGAAGCAGGACCGTTAGCAGGGGTTGTTGTGGTTGACGCGACGGACTCACGTGGTGAGATGTGCGGCCGGTTACTTGCTGATCTTGGAGCCAGTGTATTCAAGATCGAACCAGTCAATGGGGTAAATTCCCGCAAACTAGGACCGTTTGATCTGGAAGATGGTGAATCGCTGTATTGGGCCCATGTGGGTGCAGGCAAATATTCTATTTCCATAAATTTCGAAGACGCCACAGAATTAGAAAAATTGAAGGACTTGATCAAGCGGGCAGACGTTTTTGTGGAGAGTTCTGATCTGAATTACATGAATCAACTTGGCTTTGGTTATGATTCGCTGTCTGAGACCAACCATCGATTAGTCTACGTATCTGTTTCAGCATTTGGACGAACTGGACCGAAGGCCAGTTGGCCAGCGACTGATTTTACGGTGGAGTCGGCAGCGGGGCTCACCACCCTTCAGGGTGATGGAGACAGGCCGCCAGTTGCAGTTGGTTATCCTCAAGCTTCTTTTCATGCAGGTGCTCAGGCAGCAACGGACGCAGTTATCGCTCTAAACGAGCGGGCATCAAGCGGAAAAGGTCAATATTTGGATGTGTCGATGCAGACCGCCATGATATGGACGTTGATGCACGCAACTGGATTCTGGCCCATGGAACAATGCGAGCCACCACTAACCGGTGATGACAGAGCGGATGAGCCTGAATTTATTGGTAAATTGGATCTTGGTTTGGTAAATACCATAGCCTGTTCGGATGGATTTGTTCTTGCTACTCTTCGGACAGGAAGATTTGGCGCTCGAGTATTTCGGATGGCAGCAGCACTGGCTGAGGTAGATGGCGATTTGGATTCTGAGCTAAGGAACGTTGACTGGGATGAATTCAGTCTTCAACTACAACCCGATGCTCCTGAGGATACATTGGCACTCATTATTAAAGCTGCAGATATGGTGTATAGGGTTTTTGCGAAACGAACTAAAGCTGAAATTTTCGATAGAGCTGTCACTTATGATGCCCAGGTTGCACCGGTAAATTCAATCGCCGATCTTGTGGATAGGGATCCTCAACTACGGTCACGCGGTTTCTGGAAAAAAATCGGGAATCGAATCCACCCAGATTCCCCAGTGAAATTTAGTCGAACTTTGGCTCAGTTTTTTCGTCCCGCACCAAGCTTGGGTGTGCATAATGAAGTACTAGAAGGGCCGATTAATTTTCCATCAGGTCTTCCGGCTCGAAATGCCGCTGCGAATGGCTTGAAACCAATTAGTCAAGACCGTGAGGGGCTCGCATTCTCTGGCTTGAAAGTTGCTGATTTTTCGTGGGTAGGGGTAGGGCCTATTACTGCCAAGGCATTGGCTGATCATGGCGCAACTGTTGTCCATGTTGAGAGTGCTTCAATGCCGGACGTGTTACGGATGGGAAGGCCAGCTAAAGACGGCATTACAGGCTTAGACCGGGGACAATTTTTTGCGAATTTTAATTCGTCGAAATTGGGTTTGCAGCTGAATTTGCGCACGCCTTATGGCAAAAAAATTGCTAAGGATTTGATTGAATGGGCTGACGTGGTCGTTGACTCTTTTACAAGCGGCACAATGAAACGCCTCGGATTCGATCCGAAAGATATTCTTAAGTCACGTCCAGATTTGATTTGGTATAGTACGACTTTGCGCGGTCAGACTGGCCCACATGCGAGCTTTGGTGGGTTTGGCTCACAGGGTAGTGCGATTGCAGG
>CAJXBM010000065.1:0-7603 GCA_913051185.1 uncultured Chloroflexota bacterium
CTATCAAATCCTTCGACTGGATTACCCACTAACTCAATCTCAGGAATCATCGCTAGATTGGTGTTAATTGCAACTGCATTACTATGCCGTATTAACACTTCCAAGTAAAAAGTATCGCCAATGTTTATATCTAATGGAGATACTGTGGAGATTATCTCTATGTCGGGTCCCGCTTGAGCTTTCACATGCTGAAGAGGGATGATCATTAGCCCGATTATTGATATACACAGCGATAAGCGAGTTAGCATCATGATTGCCGAGACATGCGGCGCGAACGCATACGTAGATAAGTTAATAGCTCGGCCGTGATATCTGAATTAGTATCGAGTGTTAATTCGGAAGCACCTAGCTCTTTAAAAATAGAATCCCTATTCTCCTTCTTGACACCATCAAGGACGAATTCATCTGAGCCTTCAAAGTTGGTCAAATCAACAACCCTAGAACGACCAGTCTCTACATCAAGTAAATCAATCAGCCCGATCTCGCTACCTAAATTAAAGTCTGGACCATTAATACGGACAGCTGTTACCTCATGTTTACGTGCCAAAAGTCTAATCATTTCTAATGATGTAGTATCTACAAAATCTGACATAATAAACACCACGGAACCCTGCTTGAGAAGCCGATTCGAAAATTGAATCACCTTTGCCAAGTCGGTGCTTTGTCTAGATTTGACGCTAATGTTCGATGAGTCCCAAACAATCTTTCGTATTATCTCTAATAAATTCCCCTTGCCCATGCGTGGTCTCATTACACTATGTACATCAGATGAAAACGTTATTAACCCGACTAAATCACCTGCACTGACAGCTGAATATCCGATTAGTGAAAGTACTTGCAACACAACTTGAATTTTCTCTCCATATGGCGGTGGAGTAAGCATCGACATAGAATTATCCACTAAAAATAAAACTGTACGACCACGTTCCTCTCGAAACTCTTTGCTCCAAATTTCATTAGATTTGGCAGTACGATTCCAATCGATAAAGCGAGTATCGTCGCCCTGTGTGTACTCTCTAGTACCTTCATAGTCTATGCCTGTACCTTTAAAAACAGAAAGATATTGCCCATAAAGATCCACCGATTCAGATCGCGTGATCCGAAATTCCAACTCTCTAATATATCGATCTACGATTGGATTTGATAAATTCCAATTTGATATTTCTTCTAGTCGGAAACCGACCCGTTGGTCTGACTTCTTCAACCAACGTGAGAAATAATTTATTTTACCGAACATAGAATTACTTGAATCAAGAGATTGGCACATTTTCCAACAACTGATCTATGACATCATCAGTAGTTATACCTTCGGCCTCGGCCTGATAGGTAAGCACTAGACGATGCCGCAGAATAGTCTTAGCAATTTGCTTCACATCCTCTGGAAGGACATATTCTCTCGAGTTAAGTAAAGCTAATGCTTGAGCCCCTTCGACAAAAAATATTGATGCCCGAGGTGATGCCCCATACTCGATCCAGCGAGATATATCGCCTTCTTCCTCCTCATCCGTAATCCGACTCGCTCGCACCAGCCTCAGAATATAATCACGTATTTTTGGATCGATGTTTATCTGACGTACGATTTCTTGAATCGCTCGCAACTCAGTCGCGCTAATAACTGATTTTGGTGACACGCTTGATCGAGATAATTTCTGATCCAGCATACTTCTTTCATCCTTCACCTCCGGATATTTGACCACGATTTTAAGCATGAAACGATCCAGTTGTGCCTCAGGTAGTCTGTAGGTGGCCTCATGTTCGATAGGATTTTGAGTAGCTAGAACTAAAAATGGATTAGGCAACTCTAGCGTGTTGCCACCTATCGTAACCGAAGTTTCTTCCATTGCCTCCAATAAAGCAGAATGCACTTTAGCAGGTGCACGGTTTATTTCATCCGCCAAAATTACATTTGAAAATATCGGTCCTTTTCTGGTATGAAATTGAGTATCCCTAGGATCAAAAATCTGAGTCCCAGTTAGATCAGCTGGGAGTAAATCAGGAGTGAATTGAATACGCGTAAAACTACTCTCAATGGTGTCCGCAAAAGTTGAAACAGCGAGAGATTTCGCAAGACCAGGTAGTCCCTCAATCAAAGCATGGTTATTGGTCATAGCAGCGATCAAAAGTCCAGATATCAGCTCATCTTGGCCCAGTACGACCGAGCTGATAGCAGTCCGTATGTTAGTAAGTTTACGATAACTTTGTGCCACACTATCGGTTGAAATAGCCATATAGGTTACGTTACAACATTATACAAATTAATGGGGTGAGAGCTGAAGTAATATCTCGATAATTTATCACTCAGTTTCCACCGACAACTTTAAGCGGTTCAGTACCAACAATTTCTGCTGAGTCGCCAGCACCAAAACGCTCGTCATATTGAACAGACCCAAGTACACCTAAAGTTTTACGTAAACGAGCCGCAATATCTGAAATCATCCGTTCATCGATTCCCGCACAGCTAACTTGACTTCGTAAATGATTCCTATCCTCAATCTCAAGAGTAACTGTGAGCGACCCGGGTGACTCGTCCAAGATTTGAAACAGATGATGAATGCGACGCCTATCAGCGCCCGCATCTCGTGTCTCATCAATCCTTATCAATAAACCACTATCCATCGCTATAGATGTCTCAGAAGTACTACTCTGTGGTTTAATCGTTGATGCCACTGATGAGGCTAGAGAATCAGTCGGTAAAGACTCCGAGTTCAAAGGTTCAAGCATGTTTCTCTCAGGCCTAGGTAGATGTTTTATAGCTGACAAACTGTTGTCACGTCCGCGGCCTCGTCTCTGAGTTTGAAACTGCCGCTCATTGAAATTTGGCCCCAGAGCTTTCAAGTGCGGGTCATAAGCAACAACAAATTTCGCCGCAATCGTGGTTCGAGAGTTTTTATTAGTTCTAATCGACACCCGAGCCAAAACAATATTCCCCTCAGTCAAAATCCCCGTCTTGAAATAGTGCTCATACTCCTTATTCCAAATCATTATTTCAGAAGAACCAGTAAATCCTTCAACTCTGATAGCACAGAATGATCGATTACTAACACGTGCCGTTAGTTCTCGGACATCAGTGATAATTCCAGCCACCACAGCCTCCTCGCCGTTCAAGAAGGAAGTCAGCTCAGCCGGTGAATGGGTTACATACTTATTGAGTATTTCAGAAGCCTCGGTCAGAGGATGATCACTTATATAGGTACCTAAGTATTCACGCTCCCACAGCTGAATCTGCCGGCTTGGAAGTCGCATCGGATCAGACATATCGAGGCCACCTAATCCATCAGACCCTAACAAGTCAAACATAGTAGTCTGACCAGTATCCTTTAAATGTTTTTGCTCCTTCGAAATATCGATAATTCTATCAATATTCTGAAGTGCAACCCCGCGGTCACACAAGGCATCAAAAGAGCCTGCTCTTGCAAGAGCTTCGATAATTCTTTTATTTGCTGACTTGCTAGGCAATCGAGCCGCGAAATCCTCCATAGAGGAATACTCTCCGTTCTCTAACCTTTCAGCTACGATTAATTCAGCGCTTCCTGCCCCTACATCCTTAACTTGACCCAGTCCATATCTAATCGAACGTGACCCGTCACTTGACTCAGGCACTTCTACATTGAAATTAACCTCACTTTTATTAATGTCAGGCAAGGAAATTGATATCCCTAGTCTTTGGCATTCAGCGGCCGCAAGGGCGGTCCTGTCGCCACTCGATGAACAAAGAACCGCAGCCATGTACTCGATGGGGTAATGGGCCTTCAGGTAAGCCGTTTGATAAGCAATAAGTCCATAACACACAGCGTGAGCTTTATTGAAGGCATAACCAGCAAATGGCTCGATTAAATCAAATAGCTTTTCGCCCAGACGCCTCTTATGCCCTTGCGACTCAATACCCGAGACGAACCGCTCCCGTTCTTCAACCATTACCTCAGCTATCTTCTTGCCCATGGCCTTTCTCATAACATCGGCCTGGCCCAATGAATAGCCAGCGAATTTTTGGGCGATTTGTAAAACCTGCTCCTGATAGGTAATAACACCATATGTCTCAGCCAATATGGGCTCGAGCGCCGGATCCAAGTAATGAGGATCCTTAAGTCCCTTTTTTACCTCGGCAAATCGCGGTATATGCTCCATGGGGCCGGGACGATACAAAGCAACCAATGCTGCCATATCTGAAATACCAGATGGCTCCAACAACCTTGAGGCTTCAGTCATTCCAGAGCCTTCCATTTGGAAAACTCCAAAAGTATGCCCTGACGACATCATTTCAGTAGTCACCGGATCCCTGTCAGGTATCTTCAACAAATCGACGGTCTCTCCTGAAGTTAATTCAATAATCTCCAAAGCCTTACCTAAAATGGTTAGGTTCGTTAGACCCAAATAGTCAATCTTCAAAAGACCAACATCTGCTATATCATCCATACCCCACTGGGCTATAGAAAATCCTGTGTCTGGATCTGGTCTCTGCAACGGCACGAGATCAAGAAGTGGATCCTTAGAAATCACGATCCCGGCCGCATGCGTGCTCGAATGACGAGATACTCCTTCTAGCCTCATAGCCAGATCAATAATCTCTTTTGATTCCTTTGTTTGCTTATACTCGGGACCTAAGTCAGATGTTTCTAGAGCACCTTTCAGGGTCGTATTGACCACGCTGGGGACCATACGAGCCAATCGATCACCCACATTTGGCGGATATCCGAGAACTCTAGCAGTATCACGAATAGAACCTCGCGCTCCCATCGTGCCAAATGTACCTATTTGAGCTACTTTATCGTGCCCATATTTGTTAACTGTGTAATTTATCACCTCGCCACGTCTGTCATCAGCAAAATCAAAGTCAACATCTGGCATACCAATACGCTCAGGATTCAAGAATCGCTCGAAAACTAAGCCCCAGCCGATAGGGTCTACATCAGTAACACCCAGACAATATAGAACTATTGAAGACGCAGCAGACCCCCTAACACCCATACGGATGCCCTCTCGACGCGCGAACTCCGCAATATCCTTGACTATGAGCATATATTCGTCAAAGCCCGTTTCTCCAATTACGTTCAGTTCATACCTCAACCGTTCCTCATGCTCACTTGTGACATTAGAATAATGATTCTTAAGACCAGCCAGAGCTAAGTTCTGCAAATGATCGCGTGATGACAATCCATCTGGTATGCCCGGATTCGGTAGAGTGAGTTGCTCAAAACTCAACTCCAAGTCGACGGACTCAGCGATAGTGTTTGTGTTGTCTGCCGCCTCAGGCAGATCTGGATAAATCTCACGCATCTCTTCTTCACTTCTGAGATAGAATTTATCACTGTCAAACTTCATTCTTTTGGGATCATTGATCGTTGAATTGGTACCAATACACAAAAGTGCCTCATGCGCCTTGTCGTCCTCCTCAAACGTATAATGAGAATCATTAGTTAAAACTAACGGTAAATTCAGGCTCTTGGCGAGAGCTATGACTTGATTAGTTGGCTCGATAAATTTTTCAATACCATGACCCATAATCTCTATGTAATAACGATCAGGAAATACCTCGGAATACCAATTAGCTACCCGCCTGGCTTCTTCAATATCATCATCTCTGATTGCCGACATTAATTCGCCAGATGGACAGCCTGAGAGTATTATCAGACCGGCTGAATGCTTAGCCAATAGCTCTTTATCAACACGTGGTTTTTGATAGAACCCTTGCGTGTGGGCCAAAGATGTCAGCCGAAGTAAATTTTGATATCCGATGTTATTTTGGGCGATAACCGTCAAGTGGTTGGGTTGTCTCTCTCGTGGATTTCTGTCCGACATCGTTCCATGAGCGACATATGCTTCCATCCCAAGTATCGGCTTTATCCCGTTTTTCTTTGCAGCCTTATAAAAGGCCAACGCACCATGCATGTTACCGTGGTCAGTTATAGCCAAGGAAGACTGACCTAGTTCACGGGCCCTCTGTGTAAGTGTTTCCATTTTCGACATTCCGTCAAGGAGAGAGTATTCAGTGTGGGTATGCAAATGAGTGAACATTACCGTCTTTTCCCTTTTGAAATGTATAGATGCCTATACACGTGAACTAGTGTGGGGAGAAAATAGTACCACTTTTGAACCCGACCTTGCAAGATTTTAGGACGTTCAATCTATTCAATTCCAAGATCAAATGCAGCATTTAAGGCTACGACAGATTTTTCTACATCATCAGATCTAACTACACAGGTAATACGTATGTCTGAAGTCGATATCATATCTATATTTACATCTGAATCGGTGAGAGTTCTAAACATTCGAGCTGCATAACCAGGTGAATTAGTCATTCCCGAGCCGACCACAGAAACCGTGCCTAGGTCCGGGTTCGTGATCACTTCAGCAACACCTAAAGTGCTTTGGGCTATCTCCACGGCTTTTACTGCCTCGCCCAATAAATCTGGCGTCACAGTAAAAGTTAAATCAGTTTTCCCCTCGACTGAAGCGTTCTGGACTATCGTATCAACTGAGACACCTGCCTCAGATAATGGCTCAAACAATTTTGCTGCGATGCCTGGCTGATCCTCTAGTCCCCTTAAAGTTATTTTCGCAACCCTGAGCTGGTGAGTGACGGCCCGTGCCTTTTTTTCTTTTTCCATCAATGCCTCTTTCCGAATGAAGGTACCCGCTGACTCAGGATCAATAGTGGACCGAACATGAATTGTAACGTCATAATCTTGCCCTACTTCTACTGCTCTTGGATGCATGACACCAGCGCCAGTTGTGGCCATCTCCAACATCTCGTCATACGATATGTCGTGTAATGGCCGCGCCAAGGGACATATACGTGGATCAGATGTGTAAACACCTGCGACATCCGTAAAAATTTCACAGGTATCAGCATTTAATGCGGCAGCGAGAGCAACTGCAGTCGTATCCGACCCACCTCTCCCCAAAGTCGTAGTGTCCTGATTCTCGTCCACTCCTTGAAATCCCGCAATTATTAAACAACCTTGATTTGGCAAACGCTCTCGCAACTTATGAACATCTATATTTTCTATGCGAGCATCCCTGAACATGGCTGTCGTCTTTATTCCTGCTTGTGCGCCGCTCAACGACAAAGCCTCTACTCCTCTTTTATGCAAGGCCATAGATAGCAACGCGCTGGACACTATTTCACCCGTCGAAAGTAACGCATCGTACTCTCGTCCAGAAGGTCGGTCTGTTATTTCTGACACCATTGCTACTAGCTCATCCGTGGTATCACCCATTGCGGACACGACCACAACAGCTGATAGCCCATCTGCACAGACTTTTGCTATTTGTTCAGCAACCCGTTCAATATGACCTGTCGTCGCGAGAGACGAGCCACCATATTTTCTCACCCGAACCGCGGATTTTTGGCTCATAATTAGGCATTCTCCGATTTGGTGTCAACGACATATGCACCGCGTCTTCCAATTTTACTTATCCTATCTTGGAATCGAAGCCCATTTTTGGTAGCGCAGGATCGCAAGGCAGCTAAAACAGACTGGCTTTCACTCGGGGCCGACAAAGCCGCCACGGTCGAGCCTCCTCCTGATAAGAAAGATCCATAGGCACCCGCAGTCGTAGCAGCATCCAACAGCAAATACATCTCTGGAAATAACTTACTTCT
>CAJXBM010000066.1:0-7437 GCA_913051185.1 uncultured Chloroflexota bacterium
AAATGTTCTAAGTAACTCTGTTCCCCATTTGAAAGCATTACAAGATCATATTTTTCGCTCAGTCTGTTCAATCCTTCTATAGCATCGGGGAATGGAGATAAATACTGATAAGCTTCCATAAACTCATCTATTTGTTTATAGGTAAATTCAACCTTTAAATTTTTTAGACTATATATTAGGGCTCGTTTTTTTACGGCTAAATAACCACTGTGCCCCAACATATATGAATTATCTTGGTATTGCTCAATACGTTGTCTTAACCTCCATTGAGCCCAAACGTCAGCACCCTTTAAGTTTTCTGTGTTACGACATTCTTTCAACAGGTCATCCAAGGGGGGTACAAGGCTACCGGCAAGGTCGAGTACAGTTCCAAAAATATCAAAGGTTAAAGTCGTAACGTTTTCTATCGGGCTTTTAGTCATTTACTAGCCGATCCATCGCATTTTCAAGATAGGTTTTATTCAAATCTCCCATAACATTTTGAACTGATAGAAAATCTATGTCTTCCCTATTTTGGCTAAGTTTTGATTTGGCGGACACTCTATCCACCTTGAATCTAAATGCAACAATATTCTCAATCATTTGATCGATGTAATCTTTTGGAGCGTCCGCCATTTTCCACTCTTCTTCACCAGAATAGATTCTTTCATATTGCTTGGTAAGTTTACCGACAATCGCAACTTTGTCTTTCTTCAAGTGTGTAAACGACAGGTTCCCGTGCAGGTGCACCACTTGGTAGTTCCATGTCGGCACATGACGATGCGTCTCTAATTTCGTTGGGTACAGATTGGGAGATATGTATGAGTCTTCGGCTTTAAAAATAGCGAGTGCTTTGGTGCCCTCAGGAAAAAATTCGTGAAGCAAGTTTGCTTTAGCTATATGTCCAATATATTCATCATCTTTGTCATGCAATAAGGGAATATGGTTCGCTATGAATTCACCTTCCAAAAAACAGATCAGTGTAGCTAACGGGAATTGTTCAATTAGCTTCGCGATTTCTTTTTTGTCATTTTCTTTGAAATGGTCAGGCAGGTACATTAACCAACTCCCATTTTGATTATCGCTGGATTGATCTTCCAAAATCATAGTAGGTTTCAAGTACGTTGACTGGCAACTATTACTCTCTGGCCTAGTCAAGCGGGTTCTAGGCATTCTGGCGCACCATTGACAGACCTGACACGGATGACGGTATTTTACAAATTTGCTATACAACTTTTGTATCCGACCACCCGCCCCACCATAAGAGGCGGAGGGGCAAACCTTCGACCCCACACCCCTCTCTAGCTTTGTCCGCAATTTGTCCGCAACGGGCCTGACCAGCGTTTACAACCATTTATACAGAAGCTAGAGTCGATAGTACGGTCAATTGGTAATACCAATCCCAAGTGGCGCCAGAAATTCTGGATGGAATCGTTCGAAAGATGAGAAACCATCTACGCCACAAAATAAAAAGGAATATACAAATGAAAATTGGTGTACCACGAGAGATAAAAAATCATGAATATCGGGTTGGATTAGCACCGGCCAGTGTTCGTGAACTGGTACTTTTGGGCCATAGCGTCTCAGTCGAAAGTAATGCTGGCTTGGGAATTGGAGCCGATGATGCCGTGTATGAACGAGCTGGAGCTAGCATTAGTAAAGATGCTGACAGCATTTTCGCGTCTGCCGAAATGATAGTAAAAGTTAAGGAACCACAAACTGAAGAGAGATTGATGCTGCGAGAAGGGCAAACCCTTTTTACGTATCTCCATTTGGCACCTGATCCAGAACAGACCGCCGATCTGATAGCGAGTGGGGCAACTTGCATTGCCTACGAAACGGTGACGTCCCCTATTGGAGGATTACCACTATTAGCTCCCATGTCTAAGGTGGCGGGACGGATGGCAATTCAAGCAGGAGCCTACTGTCTGGAGCAGCCTCATGGCGGATCAGGCATTCTACTTGGCGGCGTTCCGGGAGTGAATCAAGCGAAAGTAGTGATTCTTGGTGCTGGTGTCGTTGGTACCCATGCTGCGCACATAGCTATTGGCATGGGTGCTGATGTATGGGTTATGGATAATAATGACCAAACGTTAGAACGTCATTGGAGGCAGTTTGGTCGGGACTCTCATACCGTCTTTTCAACTCAAGATTCTTTGGAACAACATACATTAGATGCCGACTTGGTAATAGGTGGTGTTTTGATACCAGGGGCACGCTCTCCAAAGCTTGTAACCCTTGAAATGGTACGAAAAATGAAACAAGGTTCAGTAATCGTCGACGTAGCTATTGATCAGGGCGGCTGTTGTGAGACATCACGTGCAACCAGTCACGATGATCCCACGTATGTTGTCGACGGGGTGGTTCATTACTGTGTAGCGAATATGCCTGGAGGAGTTCCATTGACCTCTACTTTTGCCCTCAATAACGCAACCCTCCCGCATGTCATCGCATTAGCCAACAAGGGGCCAGAACGGGCTCTTCTGGATGACGAGCATTTGCAGGCTGGTTTAAATGTTTATAAGGGCAAAGTTACCTGCAAAGAGGTTGCTGATAATCTAGGATATGACTACACGCCGTCATCAGATGCCTTGTACGATAATTATAATTAACCAATCTAACGGTTTCACAATGCAGAGCTACAGAAATATAATTGGCATTAGTCTTAGTGGTCAAGATTTATTCCACACAGCTACGTTCAGAACTGTCTAGGGATTTATAGAATGATTAAAGAGGAACTCACACTCGAAAATATTGAGGTAACTTGGAATCGTATTAAAGACTACGTGTCCGTGACTCCGGCGATTAGGTGGCAAGACGGGGAAATGCTGCGGGATTTTTCCTCTCAAACCGAGATATATGTCAAACTAGAAATTTTTCAGAAAACAGGCACCTTCAAAGCACGTGGAGCAATGAATTCCGTGCTTGATCTAGATCGAGAATCTCTTGATCGAGGCATCACTGCGGTCAGTGCCGGTAATCACGCTATAGCGGCTGCGTACTGCGCGAATCAAGTGGGCACCAGTGCGCAGATATTCATGCCCGCCACTGCCAAGCCACTACGGATTCAGCGAGCCAAAGACTATGGAGCAACAATCACTCTATGTGATACGCAAAGTGAAATGTTTGAGCGAGCCGAAATGTCACAAAAAAATGATGGGCGTACTTTTATACATCCATTCGAAGGACCGCTAACCTTGCAGGGCTCTGCAACTGCCGGAAAAGAATTTGCTGAGCAGGTGCCACAATTAGATGCAATGATCCTGCCTATAGGTGGTGGTGGATTAGCAGCAGGTTTTGGATCAGCCCTAAAACAAATCTGGCCGGACATCCTAATTTATGGAGTTGAACCTCAAGGCGCGAATACTATGAGTCTCAGTTTTAATGCGGGGACCACTGTCTCGCTAGAGAGTGTGCATTCAATAGCCGATAGCCTTGCGCCACCCAAAACAGAACCCTATACCTTAGACGTCTGTCGAGACGTCATCGAGGAAATTGTACTGGTTGAAGATGCACTACTGATTGACGCAATGCGAACAGTTTTTCATGATCTACGATTAGCAGTCGAGCCCGCAGCGGCCGCTACCGCAGCCGCGCTAAAAGGCCCACTCCGATCTAAGCTCTCTGGAGCACGCGTCGGCACTATATGTTGCGGGACGAATATTGGACTAAACGACTTTTGGTCTCTTGTGGGCTGACCTATTGCTTCGTAATGTGACAGACTGAACCGGTCAGGTCAGTTTGGCAAGAATCAACCGCCCAATGTCATCAGAGAGCAACTCCGCACTAGTGCTCCCCAGTCGAGGAGACCTGTTGATTTGAACTGCTACAACTACCCCAAACGCAGGAATGACTAACAGATTCGAGTCTGCTCCGACGCTACTCCCAGCATGTGAATAGGTAGTTACATGCTTATCTTCAGTTAGGAGATTCATTTTGCTGTTCGTTATCCATCCGAAGCTGTATCCGGCCAATGCTCCGGCATCATGGTCTTTGTACGTGGGCGTCACAAGAATATTCTGAGCCTCGAGCGAAATATAGCGTTCATCTTGGATCGATAGACCGATTTTTACTAAATCGGTCGGAGTGCTCACGACACCTCCACCCGCCCACTTGGAGCTTAAATTTATGATTCGTGTAGGGCGCCATTTTTTATCTTTGACATCGTAGTACTGCACCTGATCACTGTTGTCGAGACTTGCGACGTCCAGTCTCGTATCAGTGAGTTGTAACGGTTCAACTATCTCTTCCCGCAAAAGTTGAGAAAAGGATCTACCGGACGCTCGTTCCATGACAAAGCTCAACAAACTATAACCATATGACGAATAGCTGAACCCAGTACCAGGCGCGAACAAGAGGTCATCATGTTTGAAGATGCGTAGAGATTCTTCGACGGTGTCAAATTGTTTATTCATGAAAAACTCATTCGGCGGCCAATTTCCGAATGAATATTGGTAGTGCCGAATACCAGCGGTGTGACTCCCGAGCATTCGACTCGTAATCTCGTCACCATTAGGATAATTCCCCAAATATTGGTTTATGGGGCGATCGAGATTGAGAATTCCTCGGTCAACAAGCCTGACGGCAATGAGTGAGGTTATTGCTTTAGATACACTACCAGCACGATATAAATTCGTGACCTTTGCCGGCTGACTGGCTTCAATACTTGCCAAACCTATCGCTCCAGACCAGACTAGAAAGTTATCCACAGAAAATGATGCAGAGATCGAGGGCAATCCATGATCTCTAGCATTGGCTTGCAAGATGGAGATCACTGAGTCGACAAGCTCTTGGTGAGCGGTCACGGCGTAGTCTTCGTCTGTATGCCGTTCATGGTTAGTGTGAATTGCTCTTCGGGACCCAATCGAGTCGGACATCTCAACGCAGAAGTACCCGATCTGTGACCGCCAAGACCGAAATATAGATTGCGACATTTTATCGTTGATTCTCGTGTTGCAGATGCAATAATCTCATATCCGACAAGCTGCAATCTTTATGCTGGGCCGCTACGTCGCCACCCCAATATTTTTCCAGAAAACGTTCTATTCAAGTCTCGCCATCTCCATCAACTAGAACACTATATTCTTAAAACCTATACTCGAAGTACTTCATACTAGAGAAAGAAATTTATGTCCAAACTGAAATTCGGAACCTTTTTAGCTCCACACCATCCTATTGGTGAAAATCCTATGCTGCAGCTCCAAAGCGACTTAGAGCTTGCCCAGCATTTGGATCATTTGGGATTTGACGAGTTTTGGTGTGGCGAACACCATTCAACTGGATGGGAGGTAATTGCTTCACCTGAATTGTTTTTAGCCGCTGCTGCTGAACGCACACAAAGAATCAAACTAGGAACTGGAGTTATTTCACTACCCTACCATCACCCCTTTATGGTGGCTCAGAGATTAGTTCAGTTAGATTATCAATCTAGAGGCCGGGTATTATTCGGATCCGGGCCAGGAGCGCTACCCTCTGACGCACATACAATGGGTCTCGATCCTATGCTTTTGAGATCAAGACAAGATGAGGCTATAGGCGTGATCAAAAGACTTTTTGCGGGAGAAAGATTCTCCTATGAATCTGAATGGTTCACTCTAAAAGACGCTAAGTTACAACTAAGGCCATTACAAGAAAATATGGAATTTGTTGTAGCCTCAACATTTACTCCTTCAGGTATGACTTTGTCTGGAAAATATGAAACCGGAGTAATATCCATTGGTGGAATGGCCTCTCAAGGACTTACTGCATTAGCCACTCAATGGGGATTTGCAGAAGAATCTGCAGCAAAACATGGCACTCAAGTTTCAAGAGATAATTGGCGAGTTTTAATGAGTTGGCATATTGCTGAAACTCGAGATCAGGCTAGAGCAGAAGCCAGAGAAGGACTTTTCAGACATGTCAACGAGTACACCACTGGAGCTCTTAACCCCGTTGATGGAAAAATTTTCAAAACACCTGATGATGCGGTTGATGCGGCGGCGTTTTCAGACGACAGTACCGCAGTCATTGGGACACCAACTGATTTAATCAACAAAATACAAGAAATGATTGAAGTCACTGGCGGCTTTGGAGCAGTAATTGGCTTCGCTCATGACTGGGCAAATAGGGAAAACACTAAGAAAAGCTGGGATTTAGTTGCAAGATATGTAATCCCTGAAATCAACTCTATGCTCGACGATTATAAGGATTCACTCAATTTCGTGATCAACAATAGGGACACATGGCTACGAGCTACAGATGCTAGGTTGAGCAATGTATCAGAACATGAAAGTGCCGCTAAAGTCATGGAAACTGAAGGATTAGCAGGAGAAAAGTCTAAAAACTAGTCAACTACTCTGAATTTACTAGACTTATTAATCTGTTTACCTGACAGGACCATCAATCCAACAAGCAAAATTATCATCTGATATTTTGCCACTAGCTATCTATCTTAAAATTAAAATCCGAAAAATTAGAGCGGTCAGCTTGTGATTTATGACTACAATAGCGGTCAGAGAATGTTGGACGCTGGTGGTACCTTATGACTGATAGTCCGTTAGAGTTTGGTTGGTTTTTACCAACGGCGGGAGACACTACAGCTTATGGGGTTCCGGAGGCAGGGGTAGACGTAACACCAGAATACCTCAGTAAAGTCGCCAAGACAGCCGAAGAGTCTGGGTTCGATTACATCCTCATTCCTGTTGACCGAGCGTGCTGGGAAGCCTATATCACCGGCGCATTTATCACGGCAAACACAAGCAGAATATCTTCATTGATCGCCGCCAGGCCTGGTTATATCAACCCTGTCTTGTTAGCTAAGATGATCTCTGCGTTCGATCAGATGAGTAGTGGTCGCATCTGTGTCAATCTGATCGCGGGTCAGGCAGACGAAGAGGTTAAGTCTGAAGGCGTCACGTATACCAAAGAAGAGCGCTACGCCCTTATGGATGAGGAGGTCACAATCATGAAACTGCTGTGGACCGAAGAGAATCCGGTAAACTTCAAGGGCTACTTCCACCAGATCACAGGCGCGAGCATCAATCCAAAGCCCTCGCGACAGCCACGTTTTTATCTGGGTGGTGGCTCTGCCGCCGCATGGGAATTATCTGCAAAGCACTCTGATGTGCACTTGTTTTGGGGTGACATGCCGGAACAAATTGCTGAAAATATTACTGAACTTCGAAGTCTCGCTGCTCGTCATGAACGGGAGACCGAGCTTGAATTTGGCATGCGCTTACAAATTATCTGTCGAGAGAGCGAAGCGGAGGCTCTTCAAGCTGCAGAAGACCTGATACATCACATACCCGAAGCGAGACGTGATCTTTTAAAAATCCGTGTGGCTGGGTCTGAAGCGAATCAGCGGGTTCAAGAACTTGCAGCAGAAAAAGGTTTGTGGATAGCACCTCACCTTTGGAGTGGCCTGACTCGGTTTCGACCGGGTGCTGGCATAGCCGTTGTGGGTGATCCACAGCAATGTGC
>CAJXBM010000067.1:0-7389 GCA_913051185.1 uncultured Chloroflexota bacterium
CGCTTTTTTGAAATATTATGACCAGCAATAATGCGATGGATGTATTGGGTAAGCCACTGGAAGGAATTAAAATACTGGCTATGGAACAGGCTGTTGCGTTACCGATGGCGACGTTTCATCTTGCTGCTTTAGGGGCTGAGATCATTCGAGTTGAGAGTCCGGACCGAGCGCGTGCAAACTATCTTGAGCATGATCTATTACGCGATAAACAGCGCTTGGGACTGAATTTGAACAAACCTGGCGCGGCTGATTTATTCAGGCGATTAACTCAAGAAGTTGACGTGGTCGCTCATAACTTCACTCCCCGAGTAATGCGTAAATTCGGCATCGACTACGAGTCGATACGAGAGGTAAAACCTGAAATAATTTACCTATCAATTACTGGATTTGGTTCGACTGGTGCTTGGAGCGACAAGCCTCTTTTTGGTCCGGGAGCTGAGGCTATCGCCGGTAATTATCAGCTGATCGGCGAAGAGGAGGATTGGCCTGGTCGACCCGGTACGATAGTTTATGCCGATGATAATTGTGGCGCACATGCCCTTGTGGCAGTGTTGGCGGCCCTCGAGCGAAGAGATGATGCGGGTGTGGGGTCACATCTTGATGTATCCCTCTACGAGACATCGGTGGCGATGTTGGGTCCAGTGATTGCTGAGCGGGCTGTTGGTGGAAAATTTCCCACTCGATCGGGGAATTCGGATGTGAGGTATGCGCTTCATGGCGTGTACCCGCTATCTGGACTTGATAGGTGGATAGCAATCACCGTTGATGAGAAACAAGTCCCTGATTTCCTTGCTATTCTTCGCTTGCCCCTTGATTCAAATTATTCTGATGACGCTATCGCTGATGCAACTCATGAGATGCTGGGAGAAGATTTGGCTGTGCGGTTGCAGTCCGCGAACATAGATTCACATTTAGTCTCAGATGTTTCGGATCATCTTGCTGATCCGATATTGCAATCTAGAAACTACTTTGCTTCGATGGAATGGAATGGAATTCGATATCCAACAAAGAGCACGATTTGGGGTGGTGGCAGGAATTTACGACCTGTACCAGCGAGAGATGTTGGAGGCGATAATCGTAAGATTCTACGCAACCTTCTGAAATTAACAACTAAAGAAATCCTGCAACTTGAGATGGACGGGATTATTGGTACTGGGATTCCAGCAAGTGAACGAGACCTCGTGAATGCGAGCGACCAGCAGATCAGAATTGATCGTAAAGAATTGACAAGAATCGAATCCAGTCTTGCAACGAAGCGATTTGATGAATCTAATAAAGTAGACATTGATGGTTAGAAAAATACTGGAGATCGACTCTGGAGTAGCTTCCGGCTATGCCAGTCAAGTATTAACGAGTGTCGGTTGGGAGGTCACTAAAGTGATTCCTGATGGCCATAACAGCCTGACTGAATTGCAATCGCGTTGGGGTGGTGGTGCCGGAGGAGCGTCTTTGTTTCTTGACAAGAACAAAGAACTTGTTGATTCAAGTGATTTCGATATATTAACTAATGCATCTGATTTTGATGTTGTTATAGGAGATTTTTCTCGTCGTAATATGAAACAATTTGCGTTGTCAGCGGACGTATTTAATTCATTGGACATTGGCTGCACTCTTATTTCATTAACTTCTTTTGGTTTGGATCAATCACTTTCGGATCAACCTCATTCAGATTTGATACTTCAAGCTGCCAGCTCATTACTTTACCTCACAGGCGAACATCATCAAGCACCTCAACAGTTACCTCCATATACGGCTCAGATGAGCGGAGGCTTAGCAGCCGCTAGTGCGGCAATCGCTGGAGTAAGGGCCTATCGTCTTGATAAGAGAGTGCGTCGAATTGATTTGTCTATCGTTGAGGCTCTGGCTATTCATAGTTTTACCCAATCGGCCTCGTACGTGCACCGAGGCGAGATTGCGCGACGCGAACCTGAGATTAAGGAGGGACTAAGGGTGGTGCCCACGCTTGACGGGTATGTGTATTGCGCACCGGGTGCGACTGCAACCATGCGGATGGATGGAATAGCAGAGTTAATTAATGAACCCCGACTGAAGGACGAAAAATTTCAAACAGCACTAGGACGTAAGGATAACTATGAAGAATTTGTCCATCTCTTTGTGCCACCATTCAAAAAACGGACTGCTAAGGAGTGGTTTATACGTGCGGAGGAGTTACATCTCACCTTTTCACTAATTCGTACGATTGATGAGTTATTTTCCTGCGAGCAACTCAACGAGCGAGATGTATGGACAGAAATCGAGACACCTCGAGGCGGTAGTGCAAAAATTCCAAGCGCACCTTTTTTTTCGAAGCCGGCTTTCTGACATAACCATATTTTTGAATTCGATATTGGTAAAGCATTTCAATCTGTATTGCTGATAGGATTTAACAGCGTGATTTTAATTCGGAGAGATTTATGAACTCAGAAGTACATTTCGATCAGGTTTTAGCATTCCTAGATGGCCCAGACTCACCGGACATATCAAATCCCATTCATTCCACAGCTGGGGCGGCGAGCTATGGATTTAAAGGTGCCCTTGTTGGGGGCGCGACTGTGTTTGGATGGACGACACCTCTGATTTTAGAAAAGTTGGGAACCGAGTGGTTACGGAATGGCTGGGCTTCGATATCGTTCCGTCGACCCACATACCCTAACGAGACATTAACGATTTCACTTGAAGAGGCAGGACCACGGGAGTTCTTACTAAAGGTTAACGGACCTGACGGGAATGCCAGATTGCAGGGTGAAATCGGAATCGGTAAAGCTCCATGGTTTGATAAAATCATTGGTACTGAAGCGTCAGAGGCAGTAATAACGCAGCCTAAATTGCCAACTTTGACGCTCTCGACAGCTCCTATAAGCAAGGCCTTGTTGCCACTTGGAGATCCTTTATCGATACAAGATGCTGCCTCATATGGAATCGATAAACAAAGAAGTAACGACGATCTATTTGTTGGTGAGACGCCAATCGCCCACCCAGGATGGATATGCGCGCGGCCGATAAGATTTCTGCACCATTCCTACGATTATTCACCAGCAATACACGCGAAAAGTCAGATCCAATTCTTAGGAAACATCCAGGCTGGTGAAAACATTGTCACCACTGGGACTTTTGTAGAGGCATATGAACGAAAAAACCACACATATGGAGTAGTTGACTGTTCGACATTTAATTCAGCTGGTGTTGAAGTCGTACGGCAGCGTCACACCACTATTTTTGCGGTTGGAGCGCGCGAGTGAGCTTGCCAGCTGGCCCTTTGACTGGGATAACCGTCACAGATCTCTCTAATTCTGTTTCCGGTGCTTGGTGCTCTCGTTTACTTGCTGATTATGGTGCTGATACAACAATGATCGAAGAACTAACCGGCCATATGGTGCGGGATCTAAATCCACGAACTGCAGAAGGCACGGGAGTTCTCGAAGAGTGGTTTCTTGCGAATAAGAGATCAATGTCATGCGAACCGACAGATGAATATTCACGGGCACGGGCTTTAAGTCGTGTGATGAACTCTGACATTGTAATTCTTCCTGAGCGAAACTCAAGCCTTGAACAGATGATGGCAGGGTTAGAACCATCAACACAGGTGAGAGTATCTATTACTCCACACGGTTCAACAGGGGACTTATCAGGTATATCTGGGAATGATCTGACGAATGCTGCTCGTTCGGGGTGGGCCTCGATTAATGGCACTTTGGGTCAAATGCCCCTCAAGCCAAGCGGATGGCAGACCAGTTACTGTGCAGGGACATTCGGAGCTCTTGGAGCCATTAGCGCGCTTCGAAAAAGACTGCTCACTGGAACCGGAGTACTGCTCGATATTTCAGAATTAGATGCTGCAGTATCAGCTCTTTCACCCGGTCTTTTACAGAGCCAATATAGTGGGCATCCGCTTCGACAGAGTATGGCGAATGACTTGTCTGGTGGACCGGTTCGAATCGCCGATGGTTACTTCGCGTTAACACTCTCTAGAGCACACTTTTGGAGAGATGCAATGACTTTGCTGGGCTTAACCGATCTAGCTGAGGATCCTCGGTGGGAGAGTCAACTGAATCGCCGCGAGCATAAAGCGGAATATATGGAACGGGTGATTCATGCGATGTCTTCATGGCATAAAGAAGAATTATTTGAGGAACTAGCTCTGAGACGGGTTGTTGCCGGCCCAGTGCTTGATATGCAGGAATTAGTCGAAAATTCACATTTAGAGGGACGAAACTTTTGGCAGGAAGTTGAAGGCAATGAGGCTGTCAGAATATTTCCAGGTCCAGCTGCCAAAATGTCTGTTACTCCAATTTCTACGTCAAAGCGGGCACCAAAAATTGGAGAGAATACTAAAGAATTTGCCTCTGGTTTGGGCGAGATATATGAGTTTACGGAATCGAATCAAGATAGATCGCTGTCCAAGAGCAGTCCATCGAGCCGTGAAGGGCCCTTGACGGGATTGACTGGTGTTGTTTTGACACAGGCATGGGCTGGGACGTATTGCACAATGCTTCTAGCAATGCTCGGAGCTAATGTTATTCAGGTCGAAGTCCGACGCCGACCTGACGGATGGAGAGGCGGTTACGACGGTAAAATTCCGGCTATGCTGCAAGATAGAGCTACCGCCGTACACCCATGGAATTGTGGCCCACTGTATAACTCAGTTAACCTTGGTAAACGTTGCGTAACACTGGACCTGTCTCAGCCGGAGGGATTGGTGGCATTTCGTGAACTTGTCAGCGAGGCTGACTTTGTGGCTGAAAATTTCTCTCCTAGAGTTATGAATAATTTTGGTGTTGGATATGAATCTCTAAAGGAGATTAGACCGGACGTAGTGCTATGTTCTCTCTCTGCTTATGGTCATACAGGGCCTTGGGCAAACGTACCAGGTATTGGTGGCACGATTGAACCAAGTTCGGGGATGTCAAGCCTTTTGGGATATGACGATCATCGAGTGCCTCTGAATTCCGGTCAGATGTACCCTGATGCAGTAGCGGGGCTTAATGCTGCAACTGCTATCACGGCTGCGCTCTACCATAGAGAAATTACGGGTGTTGGGCAGTTTATTGATTTATCGATGATGGAAGCCAATATGACTTTTATCGGTGAGGCGCTGTCTGAGACTCTATGGACTGGGACCGTACCGGGTCCATTAGGTAATAAGCATCGAACGTGGGCACCCCACGACATCTATCATTGTCAAGCGAATGACGATAAAACCGACGCATTCATCGCTATCGGATGCGAAACTAATTCTCAGTGGGAGAGGCTTAGCCAGCTCATACGGGCACACACTGCGGGTGTTGATTTGTCAAAATTTAGCACAGTGGAAGACAGGAAGAAGTACGAGTCGGAACTCGATATGATCGTCGCAGACTTCTGTCGAAATTCCGATATTGACATGCTGGTCCGGAGCCTACAAGAGAATGAGATTCCGTCAGCATCTGTGTCTAATACTCTCGACGTGAGCTTCGATGTGGGTCTCATAGCGCGTGGACTGTTGCAGAATATTGATCATCCTGAGGCGGGGCATGCATATCAAGCGACGCTACCGATTCAATTTGATGGAAGTAACATGACCAATATAAGTCCGTCGCCATGTCATGGTGAACACAGTTGGGAAATATTGCGCGATTTCACGGGTATGGATGAAGACACATTTCAGCATCTCGTTGAGATCGGGGTCACAGGCGAAGGACCACCCCCGGGTGCGTGAGAAGCAAGGAAGGATTTGATATGTCGAAATTTGACAATATACAGTATGAGGTCGAAGGACCGATCGCAATGATTACATTGGACCGCGTCCGATATCGTAATGCTCTAAGTGATTTCTTGATGTCTGATCTTGATTCCGCTTTTAAGGAAGCAGTGAAGGACCGAGACGTTCGTGTAATTACTTTGTTTGGTGCTGGAGATCACTTTTCCGGTGGACATGATTTGGGCTCTCCGCAAAGAGTGGAAGCCGAAGAACTTAATCCCACGGAAGAGGGTATTCGTGGCAAATATCGACGATCTTGGGATTTTGATGTAGAGCGAGGTCTTCGGTGGCGTAGTCTAGAGAAACCTCTGATCGCTGCCGTGCAGGGGTACTGTATATTCGCAGCATGGGCAGTGGCATCTTGTGCGGATGTTATCTTTGCGTCTGATAATGCACTTTTCCTTCCTTCGAATTTTCAATATTTTTCGGTACCATGGGATATACATCACCGTAAGGCGAAGGAAATTTTATTTGAGAGCAGATTCATTGATGCGGAGGAGGCTCAGAGTGCCGGCTTGGTCAACCGGATTTATCCTGTGGAAGATCTAAAGGCCGAAACTCTGGCGTACGCACAACGAGTGAGTGAGAATGATCCTTTTCAACTTCGTATGATGAAAATGGCCGTGAATCAGGCACTTGATATTCAGGGTTTCACTGCACATATACAGGGCTCTTACGCACACTACAGTTTGTCTGCTAACGCTGAAAAAGATCCCGGTTATGCGCTAAGTGAGCCAGAGACAAAGCGACGACCTAATGTGCAGCGTGCCATGGATCACTACTTGGAGGAACAGGCCCGCAAAGACGTCAGCGATTGAACTTATACGCGCAAGCCGAAAAAGCGGGAGCAAATATGATTAGATTCGGTAAATTTTTCCTGTTATGTAGCCTCTGTTTAGTTTTGGCCTGTAGTGATGGTGGAGTAGCTGACGGTGGATTAGATTTCTCATCAGAATCGGTAGCACAGGGCTGGGAAGACACAGGGATACTTCCTAGACGAGCAAGTTCCCCTCCCGGGATTGGACAATCAAGAGTCAGTTTTGCATTTACCAGCGAAGTTGATGGAGCTCCTGCGTTTCGACATGATTTACAAGGGATTGTCGAGTTGTTTCAATTAACTGGGACGGGGGAACCTGGCACTACAGGGAATCAGTTCGCAATGGCTAATTTAGATCGAGTTTCTATTGGCCGCACTGAGAAGGTTCATATACATGCCGATGGAAGTAATCACATCCATGAAGACCCAGTCGTTTCAGTTTACACGGCTCTGATGGACTTTCCCACTGGTGGCTCATGGGGTGCTCGGTTTATCTTGAAGGATGGGGGAGAAAGTATCAAGCCCTTTCTTCTAACTTTTTTAGTGCAGGATGAAAATCTGATTTCATCTTCCGGATCTGCAATCCCAGAGTCTCGACAACAAATCGTCAGTGACTCGATTTCGATTGCGACACTTTCGTCAGCAAATCCTCCAAATCCGGAGATGCATAACATTACGATCGCTGACGCATTGTCTGATTCGAAACCAATGGTGATTTCTTTTATAACACCAGCATTTTGTCAATCGAAACTTTGCGGTCCGGTTTTAGAGGAGGCGGTCAATCCTAATTTCTTACGTTATCGTGAGTCGGTAACATTTATTCACATCGAGCCTT
>CAJXBM010000068.1:0-7246 GCA_913051185.1 uncultured Chloroflexota bacterium
GCTGAGGTGGCACAGCGAGCATTATGTGCACGCTGGTACTCGGTTCGAGTGCCACTCTCTAGATAAAAAAACTAAATAAGGAAACAAGATGAACGAATCTAACACTAATGTATCCCTAAAGCCTGAACCTCGTCCTGAGGTACCAGATCTTACGATGCCATTTTGGGAAGCCGCGAAAAGACATGAATTGGTTGTGCCTAGATGCACACCGTGCAATTCATTTTTTTGGTATCCACGGGAAGCCTGCCCGACTTGTTTGAAGAGTGATTCTTGGGACTGGGCGCAGGTTAGTGGAAACGCAAGGCTCCATACATTTACGATTGTTCGTCAACCACTACATCCTGGATTCCAAGAGGAGGTGCCGTACGCATTTGCCGTCGTGCAACTTGATGAGGGAGTACGTATGATGTCAAATATAGTCGATTGTGACGTTGTAGAAGACATCGAGATTGACATGAAGCTTGAAGTTAAGTTCGATGACATATCTGATGACTGGACTCTGGTTAAATTCAGGCCAGTGTGAACTAAAACAGACAGATTTTATGCGAATTGGTTTAATTTCGGACACTCATATCCCAGAGGCAGGTAAAGAAATTTGGCCTGAAATACGGGATGCGTTTAGTGATGTAGATATTATTCTCCATGGTGGCGATATCACGGTAGCTCGAGTTTTGGATGAATTGGAAACAATCGCGCCGGTACTAGCTGCTCAAGGAAATCATGACGATCACCTTTATGGGGATCCGCGAGTTGAGTTGATTCATCACCTTGAGTTCGAGGGGCACAGTTTAGCGTTATTGCATAGATTTGGGCCAGTTGAGTCCGATATTGATGAGTTGATACATATCTGGTTGAATGACGTGCGACCTGAGATTATTGTTTGTGGTGATTCGCATTACACATATCTTGGATGGAAGCAAGACGTATTGGTTATAAACCCAGGTAGTCCGACATTACCGAGAAATTTGAGTCCTAGGCTCGGAAATGTTGGTATTCTCGAGCTGGCAGCGGGGGAGACACCGAAGGCTCATATAATCGATCTGGCGAATGGGAAATTTGCACATTTGCTTCAGGGTTTCCCTAAATTCGCCTGAAATATTTACGACATGTACGTAAAATAGCTTTTAAATTTTAGATGGGAGTCAGGAATTGGTTGAGATTAGCAATGATATAAGTGAGTTTTTAACACGCCCTTTAGTTGGCACTTTAGCAACGCTGGATAGTGATGGGAGCCCCCGTACTCGCGCAATTTGGCACGATTGGAGTGAGCAAGGTTTATTGTTGTTTAGCGGTACCAATACCAGAAAGTGGCAAAACATTAGCAATGATGCTCGAGTATCCCTCTGCATTGATGACTCAGCAGTTCCTTATAAGTCTGTGATACTGGACGGGACTGCAACCCGTCGTGAAGATCAGTCAGACTTGTTGTTTACCACAGTTTTGAGGATGGCAGAGAAGTATTACGGTGTGCCCGAGGGACGTGAATTCGCTGAATTTTATTCTACAGCCGACCAAGAGGAAGTTGCGCTTTTTGAGATTCACATCACGAGGATTACGAGCCAAGGTTTTTAGCTCAGAGCTTAGAAAGTAGTAGGTGCATGGTAAATACAATTTCAGGGTCTCTGCATTCTTCTGATCTCGGATGGACTCTGTCACATGAGCACCTTGTCAGTGGAATGGGCGGGATGGATAAAATTGCACAGCTCTATGATCCCGACGAAGCTCTTCGGCGAAGCCAAGAAGCACTTGAAGCAGCTTATACGAGTGGGATACGAACAATAATAGATTGTACGCCATTAGATCTTGGTAGACAGGCAGATATATTTGAACGATTAGCAGATACTTCGCCCGTAAATGTAATCGCTGCTACGGGTGTATATAGGTGGGTTCCTTTGACTTATTACTCATGGAGCCCAGATGCAATCGCTGAGTATTTCATTAAAGATATCGAGATTGGCTTGGAGTCGACATCTGTCAAAGCCGGCATTATTAAATTGGCTTGGGATTATGAGTACCGACTTGATGACGGACCTGGCTCTCCTCGTTTGCAACTTGAGAAGGCTGCTCGCGGTGCTGCTAGAGCCTCACGTGCAACGGGTGTCCCAATCACCTGTCATACAAGAGCTTCGGACGAGTTAGGTCTGCCGCTATTAGATATTTTTGAGGATGAAGGTTTGGATTTGCGGGCCGTAACTATTGGTCACAGCAGTGATTCTCAAGACATGTCCTACATAAAGCAACTGCTAATGCGTGGCACAACAGTTGGGCTGGATCGCTTTCAAGCAACTTTGTCAGATGACGAAAAACATCGGCGATCCCAGATAGCATTTGATTTGCTACAGTCTGGCTTCGGAGATCAAATCTGTCTAGGGCATGACGCAGCGGCTTACAGCTTAAATCTCGGACCATCGAGTGGAGGAGGCCGTATTGAAGACCGTAATTGTTGGTCGCCAGTCCCTGATTGGCAAATTCCTTGGCTCATTCAGCGCGGCGTATCAAATTCTGACATAGATGACATAATGTCAAGATCTATAGAAAAAACCTTCGATGCTGCTAGTAAAATGTCGACGTAAGAATTGAATAGGAGAGATAAACATGTTTGAGGGAATAGATCACGTAGTAATCTCAGTTGCTGATATGGCTGTCGGTCTCGAAAAGTATGGCGCCATTTTTGGAAAGGCTGCGGATAGGACCGGCGAGCCTGAGGGAGCGGGTTTTCTGACCGCTCATTTTGAGTTCGAGAACTCCGAAGTTGAATTGGTGCAACCTACCAATGATTCTGGACCTGTTGCAAAACACGTTGAGAAGACTGGTGGAGGAATGTACTTACTTTCGATGCGAGTAGACGATATAGTTGCGACCTTGACCGAGCTTCGTTCCAAAGATGTTCGTCTAATTGGCGATCCGGGTGAGGGTGAAACTCCTAAGGGGCAAGTATTTGTGCACCCATCTGCCACGGGTGGGGTGCTTCTGCAAATTGTAGAGGCCTAAACGGTCACTTTTTTTGATCGTTTAGCTTCTCGATTTCTAGATAGCGTGTCAAGAGTTACTTTCCTCAAACGAATTAGTCCTGGTGTAACTTCAAGACATTCATCTGCGGAGATAAATTCAAGGGCTTGCTCTAACGAAAGTTCAAGATTGGGTGTGAGATGTTCCGCCGTGTCTGCCGCGGAACTTCGCATATTGGTCAGTTTTTTTTCACGGCATGGATTTACGTCCATGTCGTCTGCACGAGCATTTTCTCCAACTATCATGCCCTCATACGTAGCTACACCTGGACCAATAAATAATTTGCCTCTTTCTTGAAGATTAACTAAAGCATGAGTGGTCGATGGTCCAGACCGATCGGAAATCAGGCTACCTGATGCTCGCGTTCGTATTTCGCCGAGCCATGGAACTAAACCTGCCGAGAGGCGATTGATAATTCCCGTTCCGCGCGTATTTGTCAGAAATTCAGTCTGAAAACCTATCAATCCACGAACCGGTGCCTCAAATTCTATATGCGCACTGCCATTTCCGTTACTGTTCATTTCTTTGAGTTGGCCTTTTCGTTTTGCAAGGCTTTGAGTAATTGCACCGACATATTCTTCATCAGCTTCTATAAACAGGTGCTCCATAGGTTCGTGTAATTTACCATCAACTTCCTTCGTTACCACTTCTGGCTTCCCGACAGTCAATTCAAACCCCTCTCGACGCATCGTCTCAATTAAAACTGCAAGTTGTAATTCTCCTCGACCTTGCACAATCCATGTTTCTGAACGATCAGCCGGACTGACTTTCAATGAAACATTTCCGATTATCTCCGACTCTAATCGATTAGCCAGCATTCTAGGCGTGAGTTTTGTACCCTCTCTTCCGGCCAGTGGAGAGGTGTTGATACCTATTGTCATCGACATTGTGGGCTCATCAACCGTTATTAGGGGCAGTGGAGTTGGATTTTCTTGATCTGCAAGTGTCTCGCCAATAGTTATTTCTGGCATTCCAGCGACTGCAATAATATCGCCTGGGCCAGCACTTTCGGTGGCTACTCTATCAAGTCCTTCGGTGGTGAATAATTCTGAAATCTTAGCGTTTTCGATTGTCCCGTCCCGACGGCAATGTGCCACCGTTTGCCCACGTTGAATTTCACCCTCTACCACTCTACAGATTGCCAGCCGGCCAAGATGAGGTGAGGAGTCCAAATTTGTAACAAGCGCTTGTAATTCTTGACTTCCTGTGTGTTGGGGTGCCGGAATGTGGTTTAGAAAAAGTTCAAATAGAGGCTTCATATCAGACCCCGTAGTTTCGAGATCTTGTGAGGCAATGCCCGAACGGGCGCTGCAGTAGATAATCGGAAAATCGATTTGATCTTCTGAGGCACCTAGGTCAAAGAAGAGCTCGTATACTTCGTCGATTACTTCAGACACACGTGCATCAGCTCGATCAATTTTGTTGATAACTAAGATAATAGACAAATTCAGCTCGAGTGCTTTTCTTAGGACAAATCGAGTCTGTGGGAGAGGTCCTTCGCTCGCATCTACAAGTAAAACCACTCCGTCTACCATTGCTAGGCCGCGCTCAACCTCGCCTCCAAAGTCAGCATGTCCAGGTGTATCAATAATATTTATCTTGGTATTTTCATATGTTACGGAAGTGTTTTTGGCGAGAATAGTGATCCCTTTCTCGCGCTCTAGATCAGTAGAATCCATCACGCGGTCTACTAATCTTTTATCTTGTCCGCCATCCGACGATTGTTGCAGGAGTGCATCGACCAGAGTTGTTTTTCCATGATCAACGTGAGCGATCATTGCGACATTTCTGATCCCTATTGTCTCTAGCATTTAGTACTCCGTTGAGTAAGTGTTTTGCATATTGCACTCAAACTCAATTGTTTAAACGTTCAAATATACTTGACCTAGTTTGGGTATAAGTTCAATTGTGCGCAAATCAAAATCGCTTTGTAATTTGAACGCCAGATTACTTTCATTAATCGGTTTACACTAGTGTTTACATTTTGAAGTGGTCTTAATAGCTTAAGTGGGAATCTGCCATGGTCAATACGCACGTTGTAAACAAAAGCTGGATATCCCAGCTAAATGAACTTCCTCTTGAACCTGATTTGCCAATAATTGATCCGCATCACCATTTTTGGGTTAGACCGGATCCAGAGCAAACCTACGTTCTCGACGATCTTATTTTAGACACAGCTGGGCACAACGTACGGCAGACTGTTTTCATTGAATGCAATTCAATGTATCGGGCCACAGGTGATCATATTTTCGCCCCTGTTGGCGAAACTGAATACGTTCAGGGCATAGCTGCTCAGAGCGCGAGTGGGCAGTTTGGAGATATGAGAGCTGCTGCTGGTATTGTGGGGTTTGCTGATTTAACTTTGGGTGAGGAGGTCTCGCGAGTCTTAGATGCGCATATAATCGCCAGCCCTAATCGATTTCGGGGGATTCGTCACCAAGCAACGTGGGATGCGAGTGACGATGTACCGAACTCACGCATTAATCCTCCAGAGAGTTTATTTCTTTCGAGTGAGTTCCGGGAAGGATTCTCTCAGCTGGAAAAACATAATCTGTCTTTTGAGGCATGGCTCTATCACACTCAAATCGGCGAACTACAAGATTTAGCTAACCACTTTCCAAATACCACAATCATTTTGAATCATTTGGGCGGCCCTATTGGAATCGGTCCGTATTCACGGGACAGGTCGTCAGTATTTTCTGTTTGGAAAGAGGCCATAACAGGGTTAGCCAAGTGTCCTAATGTCTATGCAAAAGTTGGTGGTATACAAATGCCCGTAAATGGATTTGGTTGGGAGAAATTGCAGTCGCCTCCTACGTCTAATGAACTATTAGCAATAAATGCACCTTGGTATAAGCACATAATTGACGCGTTTGGTGCGTCGCGTTGCATGTTTGAAAGCAACTTTCCAGTCGACAAGCAGTCATGTAGTTATTCTGCACTATGGAATCAATTTAAGAAACTCTCGCAGGACTTTTCAGAAGTTGATCGGGAGAGACTTTTTCATGACACAGCGCTTGAAGTGTACAAACTTGATAGGCATTAGGGCTTTTAATTGGTGACTTGGTATGCACATAATTCGGCTTGTACTTTTAGGTTCGCTAGTGTTGATCGTGTCTTGTTCAACGGAAGTCACATCCTCAGATAAACAAAATCACTCAGTCGACGACCGTATTTCTTTGGGTGGACCGAGAACGTTTCGATTAGGATTTAGTAATATTCCCCGAACTATGGCGCCAGTCGATCAGGAATCTATCTGGGATGATGCAGCGCAGTTCGGCGAAGTCGTGGTCGTCCATAAAACTATTTCATGGTCAGAGTTTGTTGAGGGAGAATTCTCGGTATCGGAAAAATATGGTGACGATATAGTTGCATTGAAGCAAGCCGCAAGTCAACGAGATCTTGACTTGATACTCGTACTGGATATCTTTGATTCTACGGCTGAACAGATATCAATGCTTCCTGCAACATTTGATGGGTCTGACTTCTCAGATGATTTAATCTCCTCGGCGTTAACGAATGAAGTCTCATTTCTAGCAAGAAATTTAGAACCTTGGGCCATGATTATCGGCAATGAAATTAATTCAGTTTTTGAAAGAAATCCAGATTTATACTTTTCCTATATTGAGCTTTATGCGCGTTTGTATGAACGTGCGAAGCAAATTAATCCGGCGATAATCGTGGCGCCTTCATTTTCTTATGAGGAGTTACTAGGCAGTATTCCCGGAACAGCGCAGTATGGGCCCCGTTGGTCCTTGATTGATCCACTCACTAATATCATGGATACTTTCGCGTTTTCTTCATTTCCCTCTTATGTGTATCCGGCAGCTCGATCAATTCCTTCGGACTATTACAAACAGATTGTCGATGAAGTAGAACTTCCGATTTCATTTCTATCCACAGGGTTTCACGTCGGTGAGGGTATGAGCGAAGACCAGATAACCACCGCGACTGAGCAACGCCGTTTTCTAGAGAGGTTATTGCAAGAATCTGAGGATTTAGAGGCCATAGTTCTGACTTGGTTGCTGGCTAGAGATTCTGAGATTATTCCTGAAAGATATGAAAGTTTAGCGAGCTCAGGTTTGTTCGATGAAGAGAATGCTCCCAGACCAGGCTGGGCTGTTTGGACCAGAGCATCACGCCGACCCTTGGCAGTTCCGATACTTGATTGAATTGGAATAGTGATGCACTCAGGCGATGAGTAGGTATACTTCTACTGAATGGTTTTATAGGAGAA
>CAJXBM010000069.1:0-7151 GCA_913051185.1 uncultured Chloroflexota bacterium
GAGCAGAGGACTGAAAATCCTCGTGTCGGTGGTTCGATTCCGCCCCTGGGCACCAACTCCATCAGCTTACTGCCACCAATCTCGACGCGTTGACTGGTCAGATGCTTGCTAATATCTCTTGTTAAATTTGATCGAAGCGAAATCAGGGTACTCTGACAATCCACACCCTATTCTCAACGGAATTTCGACATGAAACACCTATATCCGAATCTTGCCTTGACCGCGCTGTCGCTCCTACTCTGCTGCGGAGCTTGGGCACAGAAGGTATTACAGCCCACTGAACTCTGCCGAAATAACACAGCCCCTGACATTGTGACCTTTGCCGATCCAGTTCTGGAAACAGCGGCACGTGAAGCATTGTCTCTCGGACCACATGATGTCTTTAGTTGCGAACAAGCTGGACAATTGACGACGCTGCGCTCTGTCGGTGGGGGAGCGAGAAGATCGGTTTCCGGTTCGCCTGAATGGGTTGACCCTGCGCATGTGTTTCACGACTTGTCCGGAATACAAAACCTTGCCGGTTTAACCAATCTTGCTCTTCCCAATCGAGGGCTCACCGACATTAGCCCCTTGGCCGAACTGACTCAACTGACACATTTAAACCTTCACACCAATTGGATCTCTGATATCAGCCCCCTGGGAAAGTTAACCAATCTGGTCGATTTACGAATCGCCGAAAACCCATTGACTGATGTTAGCCCGCTCAGCGACCTTACCGAATTAAGAGTACTCAGAATGCATCGTCATGGCGATTTCATCGGCGGGCAAAATCCTCGGTCTGTTAGGGGAGCCACTGGCGTGTTATTCACCAATGCCGTTACTGACATTAGCTCATTGGCAAATCTTACCAAGTTAGTTGATCTCAATATCCACACGCAAGATATCAGTGACCTGAGCCCTTTAAGCGGACTGACATCATTGATTGAACTGCGGCTCGCAGGGAACTCGTTCACTGACCTCAGTCCTTTACGCGGGCTCATTACACTTGAATATCTTGAGCTAACTGGGAACGACATTACGGATATATCACCATTGAGCGGACTTACAAACCTGATGGCGCTCGACCTTCGCTTCAATCCTGAGTTAACGAATATTCAGGCACTGTTTGAGAATCCGGGTATTGGGGCTGGGGATATTGTCGAGCTTAGACATACCAATGTGTCATGCACAGAGCAGGCACGACTGGCAGAGAAAGGGGTGGAAGTCCGCACCGAGTTATTCTCTTCTTGCGCCACCGCCACTCGACAACGATAAGGGAACTCATAACTCACTATGCTAAATACACAAAAAGCGCACACCCTACTTCTTTGCTTACTGTCAGTATCGTTTACTGCTGTGCAAGCAGTAGAACCCTCTGATGTCACTGCGACTCGTCTTGGTAGTGGTGCTATCATCACGCCTGAGATGGATGCTCGAATGGGCGGCAATATTCAGGGCCCTTCGTTAATTAAGGTGCCTGACTGGGTCGAGAATCCGCTTGGAAACTACTATCTGTATTTTGCCGATCACCGCGGCACTTACATTCGCATGGCTTACTCCGATGCAGTGACTGGCCCGTGGAAGGTGTATGCACAGGGTTCATTAAAACTCGAGGACTCGCTATTCCCCACTACGTGCCCACCCTGCTCACATAGGCCGGGGAGGACCGGAGCGCTGTATGCGCATATTGCATCGCCTGACGTGCAGGTACGCGAAGATCTTCAACAAATCGTGATGTATTACCATGGTCAAAGTGTAGGCAGACAATTCACACGGGCAGCTGTGTCTGAAGATGGGATTCACTTCGAAGGCAGAGAAGAAAATTTAGGTCGCGCCTATTTTCGCGTAATCGAGCACGGGGGATTCCACTACGCTATGAGCATGCCAGGTTACCTTTATCGCTCGCGTGACGGCTTGACGAATTTCGAAGAAGGTCCTGAATTTTTCACCCCCAACATGCGTCATTCGGCGTTGCTGATTCGAGATGAACACCTCTATGTATTCTTCACGAACCGGGGCGATGAACCGGAACGCATAATGCTTTCGACAATCGAGCTAACAGGAGATTGGATTGAATGGACAGCCAGTGAGCCGATAGAAGTGTTGCGACCTGAAATGGACTACGAAGGTGCCGACATGCCCATAGAAGCGTCAAGAGGAGGCTATATCGATGAACGGGTTCACCAACTCAGAGACCCTGCCATCTATCAGGAAGACGGTATAACTTATTTACTCTATTCCGTAGCGGGTGAGAGTGGCATCGCCGTTGCTGAAATTGAATTCAATGATCGCTAATTAGATTAGCTGATCACTTCTATAGCGAACGAAGACTAAGAAACTGACTATGAGAAAAAGAATCCTATGAATTTTCGCCCACGTTCATCAAACCTCATCGCATTGACGTTACTGTGCTTTCCTTTTGTTACCACTCAGGCACAACCCACCCTTTCTCCAACAGATCACTGCGGGGATTATTCAGCAGATGCCATTGTCACCTTTGCAGATCCAGACCTGGCCGAGGTAGTTCATTCCGCGCTGGGATTGGACGCGCAGACGCCACTGAGTTGCGGACGAGCAGCGGAGCTGGAGCAGCTTGCCGTTACCGCGACTAGCGAACGCGTCGTTTACGGCGGCACATTGAGGCCTGCAAGGGTTCCATCGGAACCCGCCTTCGAAAGCCTTGATGGTATTCAAAACCTCACAGGACTAACCACGCTATCAATGTTCGACAGACTCATTACCGACATCACTCCGCTTCGCCAACTGACTAATCTCACCAGTTTAGTCCTGCACACTAACTGGATTAGCGATATAGAGCCTTTGAGTGGGCTAATTAACCTCGAGAGGCTCATAATCAGTGAAAACCCTATCTCCGATATAAGTCCATTGGTAGGTCTCACGAATCTTCGCCAGTTGCATGTGCATGGTTTGTATCCGAACCAATTGAACTATTGGCTTGCCATGAATGACGGGCGCGACCCGGACGTGGTGTTTAATGGCATCACCGACATCAGCCCGCTGGCTGGTCTCACCGAAATGCGCTTGTTGCGCATTCATCTTAATAG
The DNA here is from genome assembly GCA_913051185.1 of uncultured Chloroflexota bacterium. Lineage (GTDB taxonomy): Bacteria > Chloroflexota > Dehalococcoidia > UBA2979 > UBA2979 > UBA2979. The sequence goes on from CAJXBM010000069.1 coordinate 3,045, forward strand.
CATTGAGGACATTAGCCCCCTTGCCAATCTCACGAAAATCAGCCAGTTGCGCATATACGATAATCAAGTGAAAGATATCAGTGCGCTTACTGGTTTGGATGAACTGGTACTTTTGTGGGCTCATGGCAACCAAATAGAAGACATCGACGCCCTGAGTGGCATGCACGACATGCAGCAACTGAGTCTGGATGACAATGCCATTTCCGATATTAGCGCTCTTGGGGGCATGATAAGAATGAAGGAGTTGTTCCTCACTAACAATATCATTGAGGACATCGCGCCACTTCAGCGGTTGCAGGCATTGGAAGTTCTGCGCCTTGAGAACAATAGTATAACGGATGCGAACGCCATCGCCGGGCTCGATCAACTCAGAGAGCTCAGTCTTGCGCGGAATTTCTCGCTAGATGACGTGCAAGCCTTGCTAGACAACCGGGGCATCGCTGCTGGCGACGAGCTAGACCTGCGCTTCACGGCTGTGCGCTGCTCCGACATGGACACATTCGCTAATCGGGGAGTTACTCTCCTGCGAGTGACTACCGTAAATGGGTCTGGCTGCGCAGGCCGAAGGCTGGAAAATCCTTAACAAGGCCTGGCCTGAATAATGTTGTTTAAGCTGGTCAATAAAAATTAACCCTGCCCCATTTAGTTCGAATAGAACTACTCCAATTGAGCGGGTTGGTGTAGTTTGAGGACCTATAAGGGGACAGATTTATTTGATCGAGACGACTTCTTTCAAAAAATATGCATTGGAGAGATGCTCATTGAGACAATCAGAAAGCTAGGTGGTGGTTAAGCTTTTGTCTTATTTTCGGAGTACGATAAGTCTAGATAATAATCAAAAAGTATCTTACCCCTATTGATTTTGACTTTTTATCGAATTGATTGAAAAGGAATATATGCCAGATTCAAAAACAAACACAGCAGCCGTCGTGAATCATAAAGTGGAGACAGTTCGGTTAATGAAACAGCCGATCGAGCTGTATAAGATTTTAAAGTTCGAGGGCCTAGTAGGCAGTGGAGGAGAGGCAAAAGCTGCCATTGCTGGGGGTGTTGTGATCTTGAATAAAGTCGTTGAAACACAGAAGCGTAAAAAAATCTTCTCCGGCGATATTATCGAGTTTAATGGAGCTCATTACCTTATGCATTATGAGGAATCGGTGAGTCCAAGGGAGTCGGGCAACAATACCGCAGATGAGAATAGAACTGATGTTCCTAGTAGTACCAAACCTATGCCTAAATCTAAGGCGAAAACTAGGCAGAAGAAATCAACGCCAAAGAAGACAGTCAGAAAAAAAATTGAAATAAAGAGTTAAAAAATTATGACGAACAATGATTGTCTAAGGCGAATACGCTATATACTAGACTTCAGCGATAACAAGATGATCTCTATCATCGGTCTAGCCAATGTAAAGACGGATCGAAAAGAAATCTCTGCCTGGTTGAAGCAGGATGCGGATAAAAATTTCGAAGAATGCAGCGATACCTCTTTCGCTGCTTTTCTTAACGGTATGATCATCGCTCTTCGAGGAGAGAAGGAGGGGAGAGCGCCCCGCACTGAAACTAAACTGAACAATAACATGATATTCATGAAGCTGAAGATTGCGTTAGATTTGAGGGCGGATCAGATCCTTCAAATACTTAATTCTGCAGGCCAGGAAATAAGCAAGCACGAACTAAGCGCATTCTTCCGACGGCCAGGACACAAGCATTATCGTGAATGCAAGGATCAAATTCTTAGAAATTTTCTCAATGGGCTAAGCGTTAACTATCGGGAGTAAGCTTTTGACTTAACTAAATAGGTGTTTTCGTTGCCGCCCCTGGGCACCAACCTTCTAACTAAACTTCTCTAAATCATTTTACCAATCCCTCTGTATCCCAGTAAATCCGCGCAAGAATTAGAGATTGGGAAGATGCACATTAATGCATTCAAAAAGCTAGCTAGTGATTACGCTATTTACTTGTTTTCGGAATAAGATGAGTCTAGGTAATAATCAAAAAATATCTTACCCCTACTTAATAATCGCCTGCTGTACTGCTTTCTCAAAATCGTTCTGCACTTCTGGAACTGGCTGTTGAATCATAATTACTGCAGTAAGTTCCTCCGCTGGATCACTCCAAGAACGCGTACCTAAAGCACCACCCCAACCAAACGCTCCCTTTGAGCGACGCTCATTAGATTCCTCAGTGGTTGCTACTGTATAACCAAAGCCTTGACCATTAATACCCGGGATGTTTGAAAATAGATCTCCTACCTGATTGCTTGACATCAACTCTACAGTTTGAGGTTTTAACAACCTATTGCCGAAGAGCTCTCCCCCGTTTACGAGCATCTGCTCGAAGCGCAGATAGTCGCCTGCTGTACTTTTAAGCCCATAGGAGGCCCCGAAATAAGTCGAATGACTCGTATCATAAAGAGCTGCTTCGAGGAGAGAAGCGGTGTCGCTGCCGACGATATTGATAAGGCGGTTCTGGTGCTCTTCCGGCACGTTCCACCACGTATCGTGCATACCCAGGGGCTCGAATATGCGCCGCTGCACAAACTCATCAAAAGATAGGCCGGATTCAATCTCAATGATTCGCGCAATCACATCCAATGCGGTGGCCGCGCTGTAACGCCAACGATCGCCTGGCTGAAAATCTAGCACAATGTCGCCGTAATTCGGTACGTTCGTGGCAAGCGAAGTACGTGTATCTAACCACATAACCGCATCCTCCGAGATAGCGTTACCTAAGCCGCCAGAGGCGAGCCCCGATGTATGAGTGAGGATGTCATGGACTGTAATCTCGCGCTCGGCTGGCACCAAACGGTGTTCTGGAATATTGTTCGGGAGGACGAAAGGGGGGCTGATATCTTCATCCGCGGGTTCACGAAGGACAGCCACCTGCATTTTCGCGAATTCTGGAATCCACTTGCTCACTGGATCTTTAGGACGAATCGAACCCTCTTCTATCAACATCATTGCGGCAACACCAAGTATTGGCTTGGTAGAGCTCATCATTATGAATAGAGCATCCTGCTGCATGGGCTTGCCATCAGGAACATTCATGAGCCCATGGGCCTCGAAGTGAACTATTTTGCCGCGTCGAGCAACACCTGTAACGGCGCCCTGGATAGTGCCTGCATCGATATGCCCTTGCATGACTTCGTTAACGCGATTTAGTTGTTCTGTAGACATGCCGACTTCTTCGGCGCTGCTCGCCCAGGGTAAATCCTGCGCAAAGCTTAACCCGCCGAGCAGACAGAAGACTAAATTTAATAAAGAGAGAGATCGTTTGCTGATGAAACTAGTTTTCATTATTTAATGACCCTGGTTCTTGTGATTTATTTGTTATGTGTTGATTAAAGAACTAATTTGTCTTCGGCCTTACATTTTTTTCTTGCCGGTAAACGTACCCATAGATTGCCCTTGCACAATGACGGAGCCTTTAACGGTAGCGTCGTCTTCTAATTCCCCTCGGTAAATTATGTCTACCCCTAGCGCTTCGCTAGAGAATGAGAATTCGAATTTATCACCCTCATAGGTTCCAGCAATTGATCCATTTGCTAGTTGTCCAGAGTAAGTTCCGGAAATTTTCCCTTCGTCTTCTCGAGCCATAGTAATTTCTGCATTTCCACTACCGGCATCGCCTAATGAAACAGCAAAGGTCCAATTGCCGCTTACGTCTGCTGATGCAAGTTGCGCGAAAAGAGAACAGGTAAAAAGAAATAATACGTTGCGAATAACTAATCCCATTTTAAAACCTCCTAAATAAATCAGATGGAACTGAAATTTTGTGATTTTTAAAAAGTTGTCGCTACCGTCGAGATTCGATTTTGACGGCATAGAAAACCCGTAAAAAAGGTTAAGCACGCACGGCACTTGTTTAAAACTCACATTGGATCTAATCGGTCAGTCACATGCTCCAACCGCTCAATCAATCTATCCCAGGGTCCTATTGCTGTTTCTCTCGACTCAATGCCGCCGCGGATCGTTTGCCAGATAGAGTCCGTTACTTTATCAATATCAATCGCCTTTCCAGTATTCATATAGGAATACTCGGTCAACTCGATTGCACCACCAATCATGTAGCATACAATGCTTGGTGAAGTGTCTAAGCGAAATGAGC
>CAJXBM010000070.1:0-7023 GCA_913051185.1 uncultured Chloroflexota bacterium
GGATTATCTATTATGTTTAGCTTCCCAGCTACTGATTTAGAAAAATGGCAAAAGAATCTATGACTAGATCAGCGTCGTCTGCCATGGGTGGCTGAGGGGTGGCTTGACGAAGTTGTATGGTGAGCATTTTTGCTGATAGAGCTGCATTGACTCCCGCGAGAGAGTCTTCGAACACCATACATTTTTCCGGGAGTACTTCAAGCTGTGAAGCTGCTTGAAGATAGATGTCAGGAGCTGGTTTTGGTCGAGCTACTTCATCAGCAGTTATCACTAAGTCAAAAAGAAGTTCGAGGTTTGAGGACTTAAGAATAGCGTTGACCCATTTTTTAGATGAATTAGATGCCACGGCGAGCTTCAGGCCATTTTGCCTTAGACGGGTCATAAGAGCTGTCGCTCCTGGCATTTCTTGTACCAAGATTTCGCTGACTTTTGTTTCGCGATAAAGGTTAGCGGCAGCCTGCAGTTCGTTTACGGGCTCACTGAATGGATAGTTTTCCTTTAACCAGATAGCGAAATCAAGTCCTGATTTACCGATGAGGGTCTGATATGTAGCCCAAGTAACCTCATGGGGCGCAACAAAATTACGCAATATTTCGAAGGAGATTGGTTCGGTGTCAGCGAGTACTCCATCTAGGTCAAAGATGGCTGCTTCTTTTGTGAGTATTAAAGAGTTAAAGTCTGTCATTGTCAAAATCTTCTAGATATTGCTTTAATCGCCATAGAGAATCGCGTATCGACTGAAGTCGATATGCCTTGTAAATAGTTGATTCGGCGAGCCTATTAATGATCCCAGGTGATGTTGAGTAGTTTAGTTCGACGGTGATATGTACCTCAGTGGATGTCTCAGAGTTGATTTTCCAGATTAGTTGTGCCGATTTGGAGTTCAATTTACCTTGATAGTGAATAGTGTCAGGCTCGTCTCCTCCGCGCCCCATATCAAGCACCTCTTTTTTCATGGGGAGTCGTAAATCGGACGAAAATCCATCAATATTACCTTGAACATTTTCGAATTGGGGTCCGAGAAAATTGCGGAAGTACTCAGGATTTGTCAGCACCTTAAATGCGGTAGGAAACCTTGTATGCACATGTATATCTTCGCGAAGGGTGCAAATATTTTTGCTGCTGGGGGATGAATGATTCAAGTTTATGTAATCCAGATAAAGTATTTCGGTCTATTTTTCTGTTTCGCGGAGAGTAGGGAATAGGATGATTTCTCGCAAATTAGAGGCTGCAGTGCAGAGCATGACCAATCTATCAATTCCAATTCCAATTCCACCCGCTGGGGGCATGCCGTGATCAATCGCGATGAGAAAATCTTCATCAGTTGGAGGAATTTCATCGTCTGTAGATGCCGAATCTTCCTCATTAGTCATTCGACTTCTTTGATCTACGGGGTCATTGAGTTCACTGTAGGCATTGGCAATTTCACGGCCATCAATAAAGAACTCAAAGCGCTCAACCAACGTGTGATCATCAGGGACTCGCTTGGCAAGCGGGGTACTTTCGACCGGATAATCCATTACAAAGGTAGGTTGAACGAGGTGTGGTTCAACTTTTTCGCTGAATATCCGATCTAAGATCTTGCCGCGCGACATAGTTTTATCGACTTGTACTCCTAGTTCCTCAGCTCGAGTGACGAGCTCGGCAAGTGTTTTGTGTTCTCTATCATCGAAGCTATTAGCGTACTGATACATTAGGTCACGATATTTGGCCTTCTTAAAGGGTGGTGAAAGATTGATAGATCGCGCATCTTTGATTACCGCGTCTGTTTCAGGGTGAGTAATCGCTGGTAAATGAATTTCGGACCCTTCAAGAACAGTCTCGACGAGGTGAGAGTGCATGGCTTCCACCATGTCTGCAACACCTACGTAGTCAGTGTAGGGTTCGTAAGACTCGAGCATAGTAAATTCGGGCGAGTGATCACGATCAACATTCTCATTCCTAAACACTTTTCCTATTTCGAACACGGGCGGCAGATCTCCGACCAATAGTTTTTTAAGTGGGAGTTCAAGTGAAATTCTAAGTAGTAACTCTCTGTTTAGTGCATTTGACTGGGTAACAAATGGTCGAGCCATGGCACCGCCAGCGACCTTGGGAAACATTGACGTTTCTACCTCAATAAAACCGCGATGATGCATGAATTGTCGAATCTGATGAAGTATTCTCGATCGTGTTATCGCTATAGTCCTTGACCCTTGATTAGCCATTAGGTCGAGGTAACGCTGTCTCGACTTAATATCTTCGTCAACAATAGGATATTTGGTGCTGGGAAATGGTCTTAGAGCCTTTGTTATGACCGACCATTCCTCGCAACTTACAGTAATTTCACCCCGTCGTGTCCTGAATACAGTTCCCCGGATTTGCAGAAAGTCACCTGCAGCAACAAGGTTCATCTGATCGAAATTTGCCAAGACGTCAGCTCGAAACTGAATTTGTATTTCACCTGAATAATCACGCAAGTCAGCAAAAATCATTCCACCAGCACGTCGGACACCAATAACTCTGCCGGCAATACTAACTTCTTGTTTTACATGATCTATAGCATTGTCGTCTTCTGTCTCTTCACTTAAGCATTCTCGGGCTGCTGCAATTGTATGGCTACGATTTACTCTAGCTGGGTACGGATCACCCACTTCGAGTAATTTTTTTCGCTGCTCTAGACGTGGGGCTACTAACCGTTCGTTTGAGATTTCTAGGCCGTCGAGCTCTTCCAATGCCTCGGACGAATGTTCTTGAGGATTTTCCGCCATAGATGACTAGCCGACCTTTGTCACTTTAAAGGTAACTTCTCCCTTAGGAGCTGCAAATGAGAATTGTTGACCTTTTTTTTTGCCAATTAGTGCCTGTCCCAGAGGGCTTTGTTCACTCAATTTACCTTGACTTGGTAGCGCTTCAGCTGCCCCGACCAAAACGTATCGGTACTGTTTTCCTTCTGGATCTCGAAGAATTACATGCGATCCGAGTTGAACCGTCGCGGATTGAATATCCTCGTCGATGATATCGACATTTTCCAGCAAACGTTCAAGTTCATTGATTTTAGTTTCGTTGAATGCCTGCTGATTTTTCGCATCTTCATATTGAGCATCAACAGCGTCTGGTCCACCGCCTTGTGAATCATGAATCAGAGAGGCGATTTCAGGTCTTCGTACGGTTTTTAACTCATGTAACTGCGCTTCTAGTCGAGCTTTTCCTTCGAGAGTTAGGCTTACCACGTCTCCATTATCGGACATAATACCTCCCCTTAAACTCAAGCATTTGTCTTCTACAGAACCAGTATTCTAGCTGACTGGCTTGTCTCTTGAATAAATACTCTATCACGGGTTTGAAAGTCTAAAAATAGTGAATGAGTAGAATCTATTTTTTCGCTTAGGAGCTTGATTAATGGGATATCTGTTAAACTACTACAGTGGCGGGGGCGCACTATCAAGGGTGGCCTTTTATATACAGCTATAAACAAGCAGTAGAGTGTTCAAAGCTAGGTGAGGTGTCGATTGATCTCGATGCCGAGAGCTCCTTTTACCGGTTATTTGAGCACACCCTAGAGAATCGGAAGCAAACTGACATTTTTCTAGCACGAAGTCAGTGGCCAGATGATTCCTCATTGATTAACAGGCGTAAGCAGAGTGTTTCCCGATTTTGGATTTTTGGATCAAGAGGGCCTAAAAAGTTCCTACCCAATCCGTCAGGCGGAATCGGCTGGAGAACATATGCGGCAATAATTTTTGTCGTAGGTGCTATAGCGTTAGTTGTTTTTTTGATTCTCGATGAACAGACGGGTGGTAACGAGCCAGAATGGCAGACCACTAACGAAAACAATTTCCGCGCACTACCTTTCGGTTATCAGGCAAGGAGCGAATTTTATAGTCTTAACGATAGATTTATCGATAATTTTTTTACGTCCTGCGAAACAGATGCTCTATGCCTAAATGGTGCGAGTTATTTGGTAAGTATTCCGTATTACGCTGAAACTACTAATTTGGCCCAGTTGCATCTTTTTACGTTTAAGTCTGGCCGGTGGATTTCGCTCGAGTCTTCTGTAATTGATGAGGCTGAGAAGCGATTATCGGCATCCGTTCAACTTCCTACGGTCCGCAATATGGTTCTACTAGAGCAAATAGGTTCAGCAAAAACTATTTCTTTCTATGGATCTCCAAGTACCGTTCCCATATATGAATTGGGTGATCGGGTAACTAGTTTTGTTAGTGGTCGGGCGGAAATTTATTTACGGACTGAGTCTGGTGATCTTGTATTTTCTGAAGTTTTTCCAGGGCAGATTGAAACAGACGCAATTGGTCTACTCGAAGTATCAGGAAACACCCAAGATATTGAGCGAATGCTTTCCAGTCCTGAGATTCGGATTGCCTATTCTAGAGCCATCACTGATCTTATTAGCCAAGAGGATTACGGCGGTATAGTTGTAAATTTTGGGTCACTAAAGAAGGATGTACATGGTTCTTTGATTGAATTTGTTTCAGAGCTTCGATCTAACGCTTCAATGAGCGGGAGAAAAATAAATTTAATTGTACGACCGTCAGACAAGTATAATTCTGAATGGTCGACACTACTTTCTCTGGTGGATGAATTTTGGATTTCAGTTCGATACTCGGAAGGAGACACATTAAGTCTTCTAGATTCTTTTCTAGTGCCGTATATTGTCAATGGTGATGATATAGGGAAGATTTCTTTGTTGTCCTATACGGGCATTCAAGGGGGAACCTCTACCTTTGATGATTCTCGATCGTTACTTGAAACCCTAACTGCAATAAATATCGATGCTGAGATTGGGTCAATTAGCACCGACCAAGATATTGTTCTTGGTACGGACCCCTCGCCTGCTTTTGAAAGTAGTATCTATTGGGACGAGAGTGCCCGTTCGGTCGTGGTTCGAATAGATAAAGAGAATTATTTTGTTCCTAGTCGTTTTTCTTTTTCTTTTTTGCTCGACTTCATCGATTTCTGGAGCTTAAAAGGATTAGTTATTGACTCATCTAATTCTGAAAAGATGCCCAAAGGAGTAGTTGAAGTTGTTTCAAGATGGTTTGACACAGAATCAATTCAACCGATCGAACCTTTCGGTCCCTATTTACAACCCTGTTGGATTGTTAGTGCTGGCTCAGTCTCATCGGAATGTTGGTCCACTAGTGGCGGTGAGAATCCAGCCGTTTGGACCACTCCCTCTACTCCTGGCGTATACGCACTGAAATTAATAATTTCAGACGGTGAATATTTCGTTTCTAACGAAGAAATTTTAAGAGTGGACTCTGTCGCCACAGCTAGCCCAACAGCCACAGCTAGCCCAACAGCCACAGCTAGCCCAACAGCCACGGCTAGCCCAACAGCCACGGCTAGCCCAACAGCCACGGCTAGCCCAACAGCCACAGCTAGCCCAACCGCAACGGCTACACCACCACCAGGGCCGCCAGGACCAGCATTGAACTAGAAAGCGAGTAGAGAGCCTAAATGATCAAGATTCCGAAGCCAACTTCTCAAAGCCCTCGAGTGATATCAGGAAGTGCGCGAGGTATGCGTCTGTCAGTTGCTGATTCACCCGGTATTCGGCCCACCTCACTGCGTTTAAGGGAGGCAGTTTTTTCTATACTGGAATCAATCGACACTGATTATGATTCAATTCTTGATTTGTATGCAGGAAGTGGTGCGCTTGGTATTGAAGCATTATCTCGATCAAATGGGTCGGCCGTATTTGTCGAGCAAGATCGAGCAGCTGTTGAGACGATTTACAGCAATATAAGCAGGCTGCAATTTGGGAACCGCTCTTCAGTTCAGCATATGTCGGTCGAAAAATGGTTACCTTCGGCACAAGATTCTTTCACCGTCGTGTTTGCTGACCCACCATATTATGAGTTAGATCTTGGGGAAACGCTGACTGATAAGCTCGAGAATTGTCTAGCAGACCGTGCCGTATTGGTGTTAGAGCACGCAGCGGATCAATCTGTGCCAGATTCAATTTGCAACATCTCATTATATAAAAATAGGCAGCAAGGGCGCGGGGCAGTTGCGATTTATCGCTGAAAGAAATAAAGAACGAATTAAGGAGCTAAGAGGGAAATTATGGTTACAGCGCTATATCCAGGAAGATTTGATCCAGTCACTATGGGGCATATTGACATAGCTACTCGTGCGTCCAGCTTATTTGATGAAGTTGTCATAGGGGTCGCCTATTCGCGAAGCACAATTTTCACACTTGATGAACGGATGTCATTCTTTCAGAACGCATTAGATGAAAAGAAACTCACCAATATGCGCGTCACGCCAATTGAGGGTTTGACCGTGGATTCGGCAAGATCAGTGGGTGCGACAGCAATCGTCAGAGGACTGCGAACTGGTGATTTCGGGTATGAGTTTGACATGGCTTTGATGAACAGGCATATGGCTCCTGATATAGAGTCGATTTATTTAATGACGTCATTGGAAACATTATTTGTTTCGAGTACTCGAATTCGGGAGTTAGCGGGATTTGGCCGCGATGTCAGTGATTTTGTGACGGAAGAAGTGGCTATCGCCATCAAAGAGAAATTTAGCGACAAATAGAGGGTGATTGATCAGCAAGGAGGACCAAATGGAGTTAATTGACGCATTATCAGCAATACATGAATTGCTGGAAGGAAAGACACAGGTGCGTGGACGGATATGGGTTGAACGATCAGATTTACTTGAGCTGATAGATATTGCGGTCACGAAAGCATCACAAAACGCTAACTCACGCTTGGAGATTGAAGCTTTTGCAGAGCAAATAGCAGCTGAATCTAGACTCAAATCGGACGAAATTTTATCTCAGAGTAGTGCTCAAGCAGAGATAATTATTGAGAATGCTCGTAATATGGCGAGTGAGATTGTTGCCGCGGCTGAAGGGGAGGCAACCGAGATTTTATCGGAGGATAACAAGGTTAGACAGATTTTAGACCTACAAGAGAAGATTCAACACAGCAGTCAGGCACATCTGGATCATGTCACTCAAGTTCAAACCGAGGCTATCGAAACACTCATTAAGCTATCCGATTTTAT
>CAJXBM010000071.1:0-6856 GCA_913051185.1 uncultured Chloroflexota bacterium
TCCTCCCGGATGGAACACAGGTGAAGAACGGCTCGACCATAGCTATAGTCGAGGGCACATTGCAAGGGATCTTGTCAGCAGAGAGGATAGCGCTAAATTTACTGCAGCGGCTATCTGGCGTGGCTACACTCACCGCTCAAATGGTGTCACGACTTAGCCAATACCCCAATGTGTCGATCGTAGATACGCGTAAAACAACACCTGGATTGAGGTCACTGGAAAGATATGCGGTGCGCTGTGGTGGTGGGTCAAATCACCGTGACAATTTACAAGATGGGGTTTTAATCAAAGACAATCATATTGCAGCCGCACAGAAACGAGGAGTTGGAATATCTGACTTAATAGCTGGTGTGCGAAAGCAAATTCCACACACTCTACAAATAGAAATTGAAGCTGACACCCCCGAACTCGCAGAGCAAGCTGTACTCGCGGGCGCTGATATTGTGATGCTCGATAACATGACGCCTGACACAATGGGAGAAATTATACAAAATGCTCGTAAATCTAAACAAGCAGAGCATGTGATATTTGAGGCCTCTGGAGGAATTACTAACGACACAATTGAGGCAGTAGCAGCAGCAGGAGTCAACTTAATCTCGGTAGGAGCGTTGACACATTCAGCAGCAGCTGTCGATATCAGTTTGGATATTTCAATAAACTAATTGGCGGAAAATATATTATGCAACAAGTCTTACTACTGTCCGGAAGCGAAGATTCCGACATTTCTGAAGTGGCGAGCGCATTGTGTGAACGCTTCGATAAAATGCTGCTCGTGCACGTGGCTGATATGAATCAGTTTGTTCAAGCAGGACTGCAAGAAATTGACGATACTTCGACTGCTGCGATCGAACAAAAAATTCTCCGCATCAAAAACTCAATATCTATTGCTGCTAATGCAATCGACATGCGATATGGAGTAATTATCATTGACGATCTTGACGAGATGTCGCTTGAAATTTATAAGACTGAATGTCGAAAAGAAAATGTTGCTCCGGTGCATATTATTTTTTTGGATCCATCAAATTCTGCCATTGGCAGGTCTCCATTAGCTGGCCATGTTCTCGAGTATGAATCAGACTCAAATCCATATCAAAAAGCCGACCGAATCCAAAAAATCATTGGTAGTAATCAGTCTCTATTGAGGAATTGAAGCGTTACCGCACCTAACATCACCTTAGGCCACGAGCGGATACGTCACCCAGAAAACTGGTCAACGTATCAGAGGAAAAGGCAAAACCAATACCTTCAATACTTTCGCCACTCAATTTCGAAGAAATCACAGCGACAACTTCACCGCACTCATTAAACACGGGGCCTCCACTACTACCAGGGCTAATTGCAGCATCAGTTTGCATCTTCTCATTTTGATTATCGTCAAGAAATACGCGGGAGATAACACCGTAGGATACTGAGGGCGTATCCCCAAGACCCTTAGGATATCCGGTTACACCGATTTGCTTACCAGTATCAGAATCCGCCAGTTCGACCATAGCTAATCCAGTCGCCGCCGGCGTCACATAATCAGGGATCTTAAGCAAAGCCAAATCACGCGATGGTGAGGTGGCAACGATAGTAGCGTAGAATTTCTGTTGATCGTTGCTCAATAGTATGCGACCACCACTATCCACGACATGCTCATTAGTTATAAATTCTGAATTGCCTATAAAAAAAGCAGTCCCGTTGCCAGTTCCATAACTTAGTGAAACAGTGACCTTGAATGTATTACTGCGTACGTTTGCAGATGAATCTTCTATCGAGCATACCGTCGTGGGTAATTTGTTGATTTTTTCAAGCAAGTCATCGTCTGCAACTTTTTGAGCCTCCAAATCTGACTTCAACTGACCCGCGACTTGACCCTGCACACTGACTTTACCCTCTAAATTCTTACTCTTCTGCTGCTGCGCAGTTATTAATATTCCCTGGTCTTTCAAGCTAGATTGTAAATCTAGTATTTGCTGGGCCTGAATACTAATTTGCTGGGCCTGATCCATAATTTCAGAGGATTGAGAAACGATTGCATCAGCTTGTGCGTCAATCTTGCTCTCTTGCTCCGAAATTTTATTAGCCTGAATAGCAACAAGGAGAGATTGATCGGTAATTTCTTTTGCCTGATCCGTCAGCATTGAGAAAAGTTGTCCGTTCACGTCTTCAAATCGGTTTAGTTCAGTCTTATACCGATCGTTGTCAACCTTCAATAAATCTTGGGACGCTTGCAATGAATTAATATGCTGGCTTAGCTGCCCCGCTTCAGTTCGTAATTGCTCAATATCGGGCGATGACCCACAGCCCATAGTAAAAACACAAACAACCAACAATAACCCTAAACCAAACTTATTTAGGCCTAATTTTGATGTCGTAGAGCAAACGTTCTTCATCATTTTGATATACCAAATATATTGAATTTTTTAGTCTCTCTATTCAGGCTACTACGACATTCGGAGTTAAAACAGCAAATCTGCCGAGCGTAGGCTAGATCTTATCGTCAAAAAGGATCGTTACTGGGCCATCATTAACCGACTGAACACTCATATGCGCGCCAAATATTCCGGATTCGACTTTTGAGATACCAGATATGGAAAATTTCTTAATCGTGACTGCAAATAATTCCGATGCAATTCCAGGAGTTGCTGCCCCAAAAAAAGAAGGACGCCTTCCAGTAGTATCAGCGAAGAGAGTAAATTGTGGGATGAGCAACAGTTCGCTCTCCACATCTAAAATTGATAAGTCAAATTTTCCTTGGTCATTAGAAAAAATTCTGAGTTTACTTGTTTTTTCAACAAACTTATCAACCTGTGCCTCGGTATCATCAATACTAAAACCGAGATATACCATTAACCCTTCATCGATACTTCCGACAATTTCAGAATTAACAGAAACATCAGCACTTGTAACCCTTTGAAGCACTGCTCGCATAGTTGCTTATCTTAATTGTCCGAGCTTTTTGTAGTCGAAGATTTGGTGTCAGTAGTGCTGGCAATAGATGAGGTACTAACTGCATCATCAGCTGACGGCTTTACCACCCCTTTAGACTTAGTTTTTTCACTCTTCCCGTCACTGTCCGACGCTCTCTCAGATGTTTTATAAAACCCAGACCCTTTAAAAACTAGTGCGGGCGGAGTTAGTAAACGCCGAGCAGTCTGGTTACATTGATTGCACTCTTGGTCTACCGATGAACCAAACGGTAATTTCAATTCATAAGTCAAATCACAACTGTCACAATGGTAGTCATATTTAGGCATTCGCCGCTCCTGTCCTGCAATCTTAAGGCCCATAGTGCTTAAGCCTCAAGATTATTAGCAGGTGCTGAAGATTCAACCAAAACTCCTAGGTTGAGTACTAGCTTTTAGAGAGATTTAGGGTGATAATTTCCATTCGGCCTATTTATAACGTGTTTGCAAAAGCCTTAAAAATTCAGTTACTATTCATGGTCCAGAGGGGATTCTTGTCAATGGCGAGTGTAACAATGAGAGATTTACTTGAAGCTGGTGTGCATTTTGGGCACCAGACTCGACGCTGGAATCCAAAGATGGACCGATTTTTATACGGGGCACGTAACGGAATCCACATAATTGACTTGGGTAAGACGGTCAAGGCTTTAGAGGCTGCTCTCAATGCAGTTAGAGAAACTGCAGCTAGTGGGGAACAAATACTTTTTGTAGGCACAAAGCGACAAGCAAAGGCTATTGTAGAAACAGAAGCAACTCGCTGTGCTATGCCCTACATCACGACCCGTTGGCTGGGCGGGACTCTCACAAATTTCTCAACTATCCAAGAGAGAATTAACAAGTTTATTGACCTTTCGGCAGAGATCGAACAAATGAACCTAGAAATTGGGGATATTAAAGAGGCGCCTGCTGAAACGGATGGAGAAGCAACTCAGACTACTCAAAATTCGGCCGCTTCTTTGACTAAAAGAGAGCAACTCGAGAGACAGAAAAACTTTGAAAAAATGGAACGATTCTATGCCGGAATGCGAAATATGAGTCGTACACCGGGAATGGTGTTTATCATAGACCCGACATTGGACGAAATCGCTGTGAAAGAAGCAAATAGATCAGGGATAAAAGTGGTAGCGCTATGTGACTCAAACTCTAATCCTGACATGATTGACTTCCCAATCCCATCGAATGACGATGCCCTTAGAGCAATCCGCTTAATCGCTTCCAGCGTGACGGACGCGATTATAGAAGGTGTAGCTGTTGGAGAAGTCGAACAGCAGTATGATGAAGACTCAGCCCTTACAGATGAAGAAGTCCCAGAGACAACTGTATCGGCTAGTTAATTCCTTCTAACTAAATTAGGCTAAATTTGTAACTGTTTAAGAGGTAGATCAAATGGTAACCACTGCTGACGTAAAGGCTCTACGTGACGCCACTGGCGCAGGAGTCATGGATGCAAAAAGAGCACTAGAAGAGACTGGTGGAGACTTTGAGGCTGCTAAATCAGTTATCCAACAACAGGGGCTAGCAAGTGCTGCCAAGCGTGCCGGGAGAGAAACTAATCAGGGAATTGTAGTTGCTTACACCCATCCAGCTGGAAAAGGTGGAGGACGAATCGGTGCCCTTGTCGAGTTGAATTGTGAAACTGACTTTGTGGCTCGTACTGACGGATTTCAGGCGCTCGCGCACGAAATCGCGATGCAAGTAGCTGCGATGAATCCTGCTGTCATCACTAGCGAAGAACTATCATCTGACGATGAGTCTGACGCTGAATCAATGGCGCTTATGGAACAAAATTCAATTCGTGATGGTAGTAAGACGGTTGGTGAATTGGTACAAGATGAGATTGCCAAAACTGGTGAAAATATACGAGTTGCTCGTTTCTCGCGATTTGAACTTGGCAGTTCCGAATAAATACACTAGATCTTACTGGCGCGTCTAGGTTTCACCCTTACCATAGGATTATGGTTCGCTATTAGACGGAGTTTTAACAATGACTGACGAAATTATTGAAGAAGTAAGTTTCAGCGCCGAAGAAAAAATGGATAGTGCCGTGTCTGCACTGGATAGAGATCTCACGCAAATAAGATCTGGACGAGCTAGCCCTACGCTTGTTGAGAACTTGATTGTTGAGGCATACGGGACCAATACACCATTACAGCAAGTTGCGAGTATTTCGGTACCTGAAGCACAATTAATTACCATTCAGCCCTATGACGCATCGATTGTTGATGCAGTTATGAGAGCGGTACAAACGTCCGAGCTAGGAATCACCCCATCGACTGATGGCAAGTTGATACGACTTCCTGTTCCAGCTCTAACTCAAGAAAGACGAAAAGAATTAGTGAAGCAAGTTCAGCAAAAGGCAGAAGAGAGCAGAATTTCTATTCGTGGAGCTAGGCGTAACGCAAATGACGAGTTCAAAAAGCTAAACAAGGCTGGCGATATAGGCGATGACGACGAAAGACGAGGCCAACAGGGCATTGAAAACCTGACAAAGCAATACATAGGCAATATCGATAAGAAAATCCTGCAAAAAGAGCAAGATCTAATGGAAATCTAAATAATAGAGACACTAAAAACGGAATGTGCAAATAGAACATTTATTAATAAGTATTGATCTAACCAATGAATCAAAATCAAGAAAACCAAGACGCCATTCCACAACACGTTGCCATCATCATGGATGGCAACGGAAGGTGGGCCGAAAAACAGGGCCTCGCCCGTAAAGAGGGACATAAAGCTGGGGCCGAGGCCATCAGACCCATCATTACAAAGCTCGGTGAGAAAGGTGTCAAATGCCTCAGCTTATTTGGGTTTTCAACAGAAAACTGGGGCAGGCCACGACCTGAGATCGATGCAATATTCAGCATCGGAGGTCAATTTATTGATGAGTACTTAGATGAACTAAACAGTAAAAATATCAAATTGCAGCATCTCGGGAATCTCGGTTCTCTTCCAAACTGGCTAGCCAAAAAAGTCGAAAAGGCGGTATTAGAAACCAGCACGAATGACCTAATGACTGTAAATTTAGCCTTTAACTATGGTGCAAGGACAGAAATCCTTGACGCTATCAAAAGCCTCATCGCCGATGGAATTAATCCCGAAGATATTAAAGAAGAGCTATTTGAAGAATATTTACAGACGGCAGGGCTTCCTGATGTAGACTTCTTAATCCGAACGGGTGGAACTGAACGATTCTCTAATTTTCTCATGTGGCAATCCACATATGCTGAGATCTACTTTTCAAAGCTTTATTGGCCTGATTTTGGAGAAAGTGAAATCGAAGTGGCGCTGCATGAATTTTCTGTCAGACAGAGAAAATTTGGATTAGTACCTGACACAGTAATAAAATAGTTGCGAAAGCGTGAGTATGTTGATTTCGCGATCCACTACCCTGCGAATTATTATTGGCGCACTGCTTTTGGGATTTTCGCTCTCGTGCCTCTGGCTTCCTCCTCTATTATTTCTCTTGTTGATCCAGCTTCTCTCTGCTGGACTAGCCTATGAATTCATCCGAGCAAAGTTTGCCAACTCCTCAATTATTCTCAGAGTGAGTGCCGTGATTACCAGCACAGCGATTGTCTCAATAATCTATCAAGAAATTCACGAATTAATCCTTATTTTGTCATTAGGTATCATGACAATTGTTTCGATTACGCTAGCCACTGCCAAACAAAACAATTTTTTTTGGGCTATATTCGGCATCTTTTACTGCTCGGTTTTACCTGCTCACTTGCTTCTCTTAAAAAATCTTGACCAAGAGTTTGCTTTTTTACTCGTGCTATTAATCACCGTTGTGGCCACTGATTCGAGTGCATACATCGTAGGAAGTAGCATTGGTCGCCATAAGCTATGGGAATCTGTCTCACCGAACAAGACTTGGGAAGGCGCTCTCGGAGGGTTATTGGTCGGCT
>CAJXBM010000072.1:0-6624 GCA_913051185.1 uncultured Chloroflexota bacterium
GCAATTGATTGGGGCGGTAATGCGAACCAAAGTATTCGGAATAAGGTAGCTTGACCCGTGTCGATTGCCGTGTCTATCCGCTTTGTGAGGTCGCCAGCGGGCTGGTCAAATTGTGGAGGTAGTGCCATGTGCCTATATTAACGGCTTCCGCAGCTGCCAATATTACGGTCCCATGATTTTTGTGTTTATGGGTAAAGTGGTCCGCGCTCCAGTCCGGTTGTTTCTTTGTACCCAAACATGATATTCATATTTTGTAGGGCCGATCCTGATTGGCCCTTCATTAAATTGTCAATACTTGTCACAATTACAGCCCTCCTGCCATCATCAGAGATGAATCCGGAGATATCGCAGTAATTCGATGACACAGTGTCTTTTAGAGTCGGAGCAGTCTCTAAAATTCTTACAAACTCACTATCAAGGTAAAATTCGCCGAAGATACTTAGTAAATTTTCACGGGTTAGAGTTTTATCTAAATTAATATGCATGGTGTTGAGTATTCCTCTGGTGGTTCCCAGAAGATGAGGAATGAAATCTATAGTAGCTCGTGAGCCACTGCCAAGTCGGCCTAAGGCTATTTCAGCTTCAACGGTATGTTGATGGGACATGACCCGATACGGGACCACGTTGTCATTTAGGTGTGAAAAGTGTTGTAGTGGTGCAGGTTTTTTTCCTGCACCCGAAGATCCCGTCAGGCCATCGACCGATGCGATTTGCTCTGCTACTAGATTCTGTTTAAAAAGAGGAGCGAGTCCTAAGATAATACCTATAGCGAAACATCCTGGATTGCCGACTATATCTGCGTTTGAGATTGCTGGCTGATTAAGTTCAGAGACTCCATATGCTGCTGCACTTAATAAGTTTTCTGTTTGGTGGGTTGAGTCTCGAATTGAAGGATGTTTTTCGGCATAGCTTGCATAGTCCACTTGGGACTCAAATCTAAAATCTCCTGAGTAATCAATGAATCGAATTTTTTTCTCGTATAAATTTTTGGCGTACTGTTGCGAAACACCATCCGGTGTGGAGAAAACAACAATGTCTGCGTCGTCACCAATGTTTACTTCGTCCACAGTGGTAATTTCTAGATCACACCTCCCGACAAGGTGTGGATAGATATCAGAAATTTTACGGCCCGGTCTGACGTCTCGGGCAACCAAACTGCTGATTTCGAAGTGAGGGTGAGCTAGAATTAATTCAAGCATCCCCAAGCCGCCATATCCGGTTGCGCCAACTAATTGCACTTTAGGCATTGTTCGGAAGTCCTTTTCACTCTAGCAAGAATACACTTCAGTAATACAAAAAGTCATATTACTCTTCAAGAATTTCTTGGATGACGAAGACTAATCTTGCTTTTCTCCTCGGTCAAGGCTCGCCAGACTGTGCGATCTTTTTTCAAAGCCCGAATCAAAGGATTAGTCCCAATATTTAGGTCTCTGGCTAGTCTTTGATGATCCCACGCATTTAATTTAAGTTGGTCGAAAAGGATGGCAGTAGTAATTGGAAAGATCGAATTCTTTGGATTAATTAATAGGTAATTATTTTTTTGGAGGTCAGCTAAGTCCGTGTTTGATACCTCGGATCTAAGTTTTAATGCGATTATCAGCCTTAGGCGTGTTAAGGCTTTGAGTTTATTCTGATGTTGCGATCTTGATTCTGACGCGGTTCCTTCTATTTTCACCCTGTGTCTCAGTTTTATTCGGACAGCTGAATTGGTAACATTTTTTTTCTGACCTCCTGGACCGGGTACTTTAAATGTCTCAACCGAACAGTGTTGCTGCAAATGCTCATCACTCAAGTAAAGGTAGTCTCGCCAACTTTTTTCACACATAGGCTATATGCCTCGTTCACATATTTGACGAGCTCATTAGTCCAGTTGTATCACCCTCTTCGAGAATAAGGCGGCGAGCTGGGTAATTAATGACGATATTTTCTTCTCCAAATCGTTTATGGGTTCGTTTAAGCAATTCGTGCTTGAGGGTATAGGAGTCGGATAGGGTTTTCGATCTTATTTTTAGAAGAATATCGATATTAGAATCGCCAAACGCCGTGAATAATACGACGGGATCTTTTTCGGCAATTGTGATTGCGGCAAAATCATTTTTCAATGATTGAAGTATTTCTCGACAAACTTCTTCTACATGGTCTAAATCTACTTCATATGCCACGCCAACAACAAGGCGAGCATCGGCGGCAGGGTCAGTACTATCGAAGTTGGTAACTGTGGAATTAGCGAGAGTGGCATTTGGAATCATCACAATATTGTTGTCGAATGTTCGAACTCGTGTTGCCCGCCAGCCGATGTCATCGACATGTCCGAAAGTGGTGCCTTCGATCTCGATCAAATCTCCTACTCGCAGAGATGAATCTGACAGCATGAAAGAGGAGGCAATAAGGTTGGAGAGTAGTGGTTGAATTGCTAGCGCAACTGCCAATCCTCCAATTCCTAACCCTGCAAGAATTGGGGATATTTGTACCCCAAGGGCTTGAAAAACGAAGAGAACTCCTAGCGAGATGATTACGACATTGAAGAGTCTTCTCCAAAAGGGAAGAGCCTTCGCGTCTACAAGATCAGATATCTGGAAATCTTCATCAGGTGCCGACTGAGGTTTTGTTGCAAATTCCTCGATTAGTCCAGTAATTATTTTTTGCAGTCCGAGGGCCGCAACCACTATCATTAACGCTTGAATAATACTAAAAGCAGCCTCTGCAGTAACATCGCCGATATAGGAGGTTGTTTGTGTGGCGGTGAGCAATCCAAAGAGGATTAGCTCCCATGTAATAGGACCTCTAATAGATTGCAAAATCAGGTCATCGTAATTATTCGAAGTATCACCAACCCATTTATGTACATATCGATTTATTATCCAAGAAATGGCGATACCCGCGATTGCGAAGCACAACAATGTTACCAAAGAGGTTATAGTTTCGGACCAAGTAAACAGCTCAGGTATGACAAGATTACCGTTTGATGAATTTCCCAACATGATGCAATCATACTCGCGAAAACTAGTTCAGGTCTATAAAGTACTCATAGCTAAGGCTTTATATAGTTAGACTTATCGGGTGTATGATTTTTCAGACAAGCAGCTTCAAGACGAACAGCCACGGGAGCTTGATCCATCCGTAAGTCACCGTTCTAATTTAAACAATGCGATTGGCTTGTTACGTGGCGAGCGCAAGATGTTGCTTCTGTTACCGTCAGCCGTTTTTTTCATAGTTATCTCAGCTTTTATTGTAATTTTTTCTGTGGCTGCGTTTTCTGGGACGGGCACAGTTGAAAGTACGGAAATTTCTTGTTCGTCGGTGGCTCTTATTTTTGGTCTGATATCAGTTGCAGGGTTAATTATTTGGAATTTCGCACTAGGCTCCCTCACTGCAGCTCTCGCCCGAAAATACAGAGGTTTGGAATTTGAGTTTCGAGAAAGTGTTTTTACAAGTCTCTCAGCGGCTCCTGCTATTATTTTATATTCCTTATTTGCCAACGCAGTTATTCTTGGCACCATTAGTCTGACCTCGATAGATTCATGGCCTGAGATTGAGAGCTATTGCAGAGCTGTTATCTCAGTTTCTGAGACAAGCGAAGCCATTGGGCTACCTGAAATTAGCCTGGCTTCCGGCAGCCACTGGGCTGTTTTGCTCAGAATATCGAATCTTTTTACCGCAGTTGAGAGCAGTTTTTTACTGCTCTCAGGTGAAATAATTTTACTGAGTTGGAGTTATATGACATTTTTCTTGCTACCTTTCATTATTTTTAGAAAGCTTGGATTTAAGGCAAATGTGACAACACCTTTCAGCTGGACTCGGACGCTTTTTCGCAATGTTGTGTTTTGGTTGCTGGTAATTGAATCGGTACAATTTTTAGTCATAGTACCGTTGGTTTCCGTAGTTGGCCTAGTAGGGATGGTTTTGATTATGCCAATATATCTTTTTGTGCTCACTCCGTTGACTGTCTCTTATAAGATTATTGTTAGTCACTCAATGGTTAGTGATTTTGTAGGTCGGCTGGAGGAAAGTACTAGCAGAAAATTTTCGGATACTCGGGAAGACTCCTACGATCCGGTGAGGGCATTGTGAGAAGTAGCTTTCAATTTTTGTCATTCAAAGCTTTTTTTAAATCGGCTGGAGTATCAAGATCGCGAAATGACAATTCATCTGGGTCATAGGGAATCCAGTCCTCTCGAGGTACTCTGATTGCATTCAGATCTCTTGTCAAGCGGCCAGGAGCACGCACGTGATTATCAATTGCTTTTTCAATAATAGGGAGTGCATTGCGATGTATGACCGAACATAATGGTTGCGGATGGCTAGATTCGGGTAGCACCCACAATGTATTTTTTTCTGATTGTTGTGTGATTGCTGTTTCTAGAATTTGTGCTAAGTATGAGAGCAGACTTTGTTGAATCCAGGGCATATCGACAGCAACGATAAAACAAATATCAGCGTTAGTTGCTTTGAGGCCAGCAGCGATCCCAATGAGTGGACCTTCGCCAGATATTTCGTCTTCTACTATCAAAGTAGGGATTTTGACCTCAAGATCATTTGGCAGTTGTTGTCCATTCGCTTTTACTATGCAGATCTCTTCCAGGTTTTTAATTGTATTCAGAGTAGATGTCACATGCGCTAACAACGATTTGTCGCGAAATCTCAAATTTGCTTTGTCAGATCCCATTCGCTGAGATCGTCCACCAGCTAGTACTATTCCAGAGCGAATGATTTTTTTGGTCATTTGGTGAGTTCCTTAATTAGTCTATTTTAGTCAGCGAGCGCGTCGATTTGAAACCTAATAGCCCTTTACATAGTTTTCTTGGCTTAGATCCACTGGCTAATAAGACTCCCGTCATTTCACTAGTGGGTGCGGGGGGGAAAACGACCATTCTTTTTTCTTTGGCAGCTTCAATGGCAACAGAGTTATCTGGCACAGTGATTATCTGCGGAACCACTCGATTTACGCTTGGGACACCCGCTCCGGCGGTGTGGTCTTATGCTGACGTATTAAATATAGGGACTAATTCCTCCCTTCCCAGTACTATAGTTGTTTCTGATTCAATTGATCCCCAGTACAAAGGACGATTTAGCCCGCTAAATAACCAACAAATCACGGATCTTGCACGGCTTAGTGAGGTTGCTGCCATACTTGTCAACGCCGATGGTTCTCGGATGAGACCGTTTAAGGCACCTAAATCCGAAGAACCGGTATTACCTAACGTGTGCACACATGTCATCTGTCTAGTCGGTGCTGATGCGCTTGGACTGCCAATAACAGCTGAAGCTGTACACAGACCGGATGAGATAAGACGTGTTTTGGAATCCATCGGCTTGGATAGTTTAACTCAGCTGGATGCAAAAGCTATCAGTGAAGTTTTAGTTCAAACTTATGGTGTTATTTCGGATGGCAGAGATTGTGAATTCTCAATTATTGTCCACAAGGCGGATTATCAGAATGCAGCCGAGGCAATTGCGAACTCAATCACAGAGACTTCTTTTTTTTCCACGCGAAAATTTCCGATCGTCTTGTCGAAGAGAATTGGCATGGAGATAGTGTCCGACCGTTGGTAGGATCTCCATTAGTAAGAGGACAGGTGGTTGGTTATTTGTTACAGTTTCACTCATGCAATCGAATGCACGTGAGAGGCTAGATCTAAGTTTTATCTAAAAAAACAATGAATAGAAGTAGCTAAATTAAACTATGTTAGAGTTATCCGCTCTTTTCGCACTTTTGATAATGTCGGCTTTTTTCTCCTCCTCGGAGACGGCATTTCTCTCTATGTCCCGTCCCAGGTTAGATTACCTAGCCGAGGATGGTTCAGAGAGGGACAGGGCAAGTGCGCGTAGGATTCAAAGACTCTTGACTCGACCGAAGCGACTTTTGAACGCGATATTGTTAGGCAATAACCTAGTAAATACGGCGATTGCTGCTGCAGCGGGTGCGTTGGCCACTTCTGTTTTTGAGCTTAGTGACGGTATGGGTGTGCTTGTTGCCACAGCTGTGGTAACAGTTGTGTTGGTTCTATTTGGTGAGGTACTCCCTAAGGGATTCGCGCTCATGCGTCCTTTCACTCTTGCACGTTTTATGGCTCCAATTCTTGGCGTATGGACGTGGATGGCTGCACCAGTTTCATATCTACTTGAGCTACTATCTAACTTTTTATTTCGATTTGGTCGCAACGTCGACAATGGTGAGGGCGGTGTGGACTCCGTACTTTCCACTGATGAAATAAGGGCTGCAATTTTAACCGGTGTAGACGCGGGTGAGATTGAATCTGAGCAGGCCCAACCGTTGTTGGGTGCGCTTACGCTGCACGACTTACAGGCAAGAGAAATTATGGTCTCCCGTTTAGATATGGTCACAATCCAAAGTTCCGCAACGATCAGGGATGCATCGCGTTTACTCTCAGAAAATGGATTTTTGAGGCTGCCAGCTTATGGAAACGATACAGATAGCATTACCCATGTTATTCACGTCTCAGATATAAATGCGGCAATACAAATGACCGAATCAGCCTTTGATTTACGGGTAAAGGATATTGCAAGACCGGCTATTTTTGAGAGTGAAACAGCTACAGTCGAAAGAGTTGTACAAGTCATGCGAGAAAATCACACACACATGATTGTTTTATCTGACGAGTC
>CAJXBM010000073.1:0-6605 GCA_913051185.1 uncultured Chloroflexota bacterium
TTTAGGCCGGATAAAAGGGTAACAGAAAGATCCCCCGCTTAGCGCTAGGACGGCGGGGGATCTTTCTGTTCTATCAATGGCTATGCCATCATTCTACATTATCTAAAGCTCTGTCTCCAAGGTGGCTGGTGTCGCCGATGGTTTCTACGCGCCAGCGGTCGTCCACGTGGCAGAGCAGGTTATAGCTGGTATTGGGGACGGAGAAGTAGCGTGGTGCGGCAATCGGCAGCCCGAGCACGTGTTTGAAAATCATGGTTAGCACGCCCCCGTGGGTGACGATGGCGATCTGTTCCCCGACGTGGTGGGTGCCAAGCGCGTTCAAAGCGGTGATGACGCGGTCGTGGAATTGGCGGTTGCTCTCGCCTTCGGGGATGGCGTAGTCGATATTCCCGGACGTGTGAGCGGCGTATTCGGTGGGGAAGCGCTCTTTGATCGTTGCCTTGTTCTCCCCTTGGAAGATTCCGTAGTTGCGCTCGCCAAGGGCCGGCTCAGCAATTGTTTTTAACCCGAGCGCCAGGGCGGTGGGCGCGGCGGTGGCGTGCGTGCGCGGCAGATCGCTGGTGTAGAGGGCGTCTATGGGCGGGTGTTGGCGCATGCGTTCGGCCAGCGCCTGGGCCTGGACCTGCCCTTCGGGTGTTAACGGGCTGTCTTCTTGGCCTTGGTAGAGACCGCGGGCGTTCCAAACGGTTTCGCCGTGGCGGATCAGGATAACTCGGGTCATGCGCTGAGTTTGTTGGCGACTTGAATCAGCGCCTGCATAAACCCGACGCAATGGGCGCGCCCACGGTGGCCCCAAGGCGAGTCCCCCACGACACGCGGTACGTGGTCGGTGATCATGAAACCGTCGAAGCCGACTTCCTTGAGGACCTGCACGACCTCGAAGGTGTCCACCTGGCCGCAGTCGATAAAGGTTTCGTGGAAGTCGTCGACTGGGCCGATGACATCGCGGAAGTGGATATAGATGATTTTGCCCTGGCCGCCGAAGTGACGAACAGCGCGGATAACATTGTCGTGGCCGCCCATCTCCGACCAACAGCCCATACAAAAGTCGAGGCCATGGTGGTGGCTGTCGAAGGTATCCATATTGCGCTTGAAATCGTCGAAGGAGCTGCAGATCCGGGCGATGCCGCCGAGCGTGGTGCCAGTCGGTGGGTCGTCTGGGTGCAGCGCTAGGCGCACATTGGCCTCTTCGGCGACCGGCAGGATGCGCTCGAGGTACCAGCTATAATTGGCCCACATTTCGTCGTGGGTGAAAACGCGGCCGTGTGTCAACTCGTCGGGGTCGTGCTCGGCGAGGGCGAAGCGGGTGCCCCGTGCGCCGCCGCGCAAGGTTGCCGGCTCGGGCGTGCGCCAGACGCTGTTGGGGATCCAGTGGTAGCCGAGGATGGGGATGCCGGCCTTACCCATGTTGAATTGGAAACTCAGGAAGACGTGCCATTTCCGGAAAACGTGCGACGCTACCTCTTCGCATCAACTCAGCATTCGCCGGGAACCTTACCGCAGCTGAGTGAGAGTAAGTATGGTCCCACCGGCAATGGGTTGAATATCATCGATTATCGACCACTCATCCGGGCCGCGTTGAGTAATTTGCTTGCCTGGGTGAAAGATGACCTAGAACCCCCACCTAGTGCCTATCCATGTGTATCTGATGGAACCGCCGTGACGCGCCCTCAGTTGCTGGGTTCTCTCACCGAGATAGTAGGTTTGGCACTTCCTTCCTCGGCTGGATTAAATCGAATCCGTCCACTTGAACTTGGATCAGCTAGTGAGACGGGGATTGCTTGGTTTCCGTCTAATTCAGTTGGTAAGCCCTACGAGTCCATCGTTTCGTCAGTTAACGAAGACGGTAATGAGATAGCCGGTATTGCGATGCCGGACATCAGCGTGCCGATAGGTACGCACACCGGGTTTAACCCACGTCATCCTAGGTCGGGAGGTGTCGGCCAGCTGGTGGAATATGTGGGATCTACGCAGTTTTTTGAAGCGGATGAGATCGAGCGGCGGTACGGTGACCGCAGCACTTATCTTCGACTTATTCGTGAAGCTGCTGAAAAACTTGTGCAGGAACGCTATCTTTTGGTCGGTGATGTTGAGCTATGTGTCGACATTGCAATGGAGAGGTACGATTACTCGATGTTGGTATGATCGATTGATTGGGACGTTGATTGAATTGGATGTCCTCGAGACTCCATCCCCACCTACTTCAGGATCTCATAAAATAGCCACCGAGCCCTTTTGTATTTTAATTTACTTATCGCATTTAAGAATAACCCAACCTTTAAATCCTCTAGATAATTTCTGATCATAACCACAGTATTCCTGAGTAACTGCCATGAGATCCTCGAGTAGACCAGTAGCTAATCGCCCTTCCGATAACATCAGATATGGTAAATCACCGTCCTCGAATAATTTGGCCATGGCGTCAGGAGGCAACATGATTTCTCTGCGGTATTGATTCCAAACGGGAAGTATGGGTTGCCCTGTGAAGGCTATTGCTTCACCAGCATTATTTATTCCATCGATGCCGAATTTATATTGTGATGTTGAATTGTTGGGCAGTTGACTTAGAAATTTCTCTGCAGGAACCCGTCTCCAGGACTGTCCATCTGAATTAGACCTGCTGTTGAAATTCTCTCCGGCGAAGAGTACAGGATTAGGTACGGTTATTTGCGCACGTGGCGTGAATGATATTATCCACATCGATGTCAACAGAGGGAAGAAAAGGAATATTGCGAGAATTGGTATCGTGAAGCGACTACTAGTGAAGAATCTTGAAACGTATATACAAAGATAAAGGATGATGCCGATCGCTAGAGCATATAGAAGTCTTGTTCTTAGTAACGGATATTCTTCAGTGATCCAAAGGCCGTATAACACGAGTAATAAAATTGTTAGTGGAATAACCACTACCCGTATAGCACCAAAGTATCCAGCTCCTCGAGCGATTCCTAGCCCACCCATTACCGCGATGGCCGGGGCAAAGGACTCTATGTAATGGGCGGGTGCCCGGTTCGAAAAACTAAAGAGTATCAATCCGGTTACAAACCATATGAGCCAAAATAAAGCTGGGCCATTTAGTAATGATCTTTTAGCGATTAATATCGAAAATGTTCCTAGAATTCCGAACAACAAGGTGAAGCCCATTAGCGGACCATTTGCTCCCGAAAATAATCTGAAGGGTCCTGAGTCGCCCACACCGAAAGCTGGCCCCCATATGGTTTGCAGGGCAGCACTATATTGTGGTGCGCCAGGAATAGGCTGAAAGACAGTGACTTCCGCTGGAAATATTCGTTCGATGCCATTATAAAAAAAAGCAAGACTCAGGGGACTGTTGTTTGGATCATTCATGATTAAGGGGCGAGCATCGGCAGCTGTAAATTCAACTGTTAAGAGCCATAACATTGAAAAGACAACAAAAATAAATCCAGTAGCCAAAAGCAAACCGGCTTTTTCAATAAAACAGCTTCGCCAGCGAACTATGATATAAATTGCTGCTGCGGGTAAGAAAATAAGACCTTCGAAGAATTTGATATTAAAAAGTACAGCAAGAGATAATCCCCAAAGGAGCAGTAGTCGTGGTCGATTCTCAACAGCAGCAATGAGCGTTAGCACACTCAATATTGAAAAAAACATCAACAACGTGTCCATGGTTGAGTCTCGGGATGTGGCTATTGATTCAGGGAAAATTGCGAGTATCACAGCCGCAATTGTCGCCACTCCAAAACCAAACCAGCGATAAATTCCGATAAAAATTAGTGGAGTCGCCAAGGCACCTGCCAATGCAATTGGACCGATAAACCCGTATGCATTAAATCCAAATAGTTTAGTTGTGAGCACTTGAAGCCAAAGCGCCAGAGGTGGCTTATCGACTGCTATGGTGGCTAATGGATCGTATGCCGCATAGAAAAAGTTGTGCCACGACTCACCCATTGATCTGATGGCGGCAGCATAAAAAAGATTCCCCATACCAAGATCTGCAAAATTAAAGAACCGAAGAGCAAAAGCAAGTAATGTGACAAAAAATATGGTGCCGAATACTTTTTTCTTACTGACTTGCGATGAATTTGTAGTGTTTTCCGATGAATTTTTCACTGCCCTATTTTTGGATTCATGCTTAGGTTCTAGTCCATGATTTGAAAATTTGAAGAAGCCCAAAACAAAGGTGGTTATGGTGAGAAGAAATAAAGCCAAGACTGTTTTCTGCTTCATACCACCTGATGCATTTGTGTTGTTGCTCATAAAATTTCTCAGTGACTATGGTAACCAGTAGCTAATATACTGCTGAGTTCGAATTTTTGGTATGAATTCTTTCACGATGACCGCTGAGTGGTTCCTTATTTTAAGTCCAGAAATTATGGCTGTACCGAATTTGCTATACAGGACAGTTGGAATCGATTAGATTTCTCGATTTGAGTTCTTTCCAGAGTTCTTGGTTAATCGGAAAAGTAATCATATCTACGTTCTCGGCAGCCTCTGTGTGAGTACTTGGACCAGGGATAGTCGAAGCTACGGCTGTATGTAATAAACCAAACTGCAGGGCGGCTGCCTTTAGCGGCACACCAAATTGTTCACACACATCTCTGATTTTTTTAGCTTTAGAAATTATATCTGCCGGAGCCGGGTCATAAAAATAGGTGGTTTTGGATGCCAAATCGGACGCTAGGATGCCGCTGTTGTAAGGACCGCCCAATATCAGACTAATATCTCGTTGCTCGCATATAGGGAATAGGGTACGTAACGCAGACTGATCAAGGAGTGTGTATCTCCCCGCGAGCAAAAAACAGTCGAAGTCTGCTTCCACGGCAAACTTGGAAAGCATTTCCCATTCATTCATTCCTGCGCCAATCGCCTTAATCACTCCCTGTGATTTCAGTTCTGCAAGTGCTGGGAACGATTCATTTAAAGCCTGATCATAGTGATCGTCAGGATCATGGATAAATGCTATGTCTATGTAATCTAGCTTTAGCCTTTCGAGAGTTTCCTCGATAGACCTTAGTATTCCGCTTCTTGAGAAATCGAAGACGACATTATTTTTATATCGTGATGCTTTGTCATTGACCTGAATCGTCGCCGTGGCAGGGCCGTGCTGTTTGAAAGATTTTGCTTCTTCTTCAGAAAGAATTAGTCGGCCAACTTTGCTCGACAACGTGAACTGCTCTCTATCGATATTTGATAAAAAACTCCCGAAGAAATTTTCACTATTGCCGGCACCATATAGCGGTGCCGTGTCAAAATATCTGATGCCATTTTCATATGCTTGTTCTAGCGTCCGGTGCGCAATTGATTTATCTAATTTGCCTAGAGGAGCTCCACCCATCCCGATTTGAGTAACCTTGACGTTTGTAGATGCGATTGTGGATATTTTTAAACTATTATTCAAGAAAACCTCTTTCACTCAAGTGAAGAAATCAATTAGAAAAAACAGATTGCAATTCAGCAGGAGTCATTTGTCCAATTGATGGGGCCAGTTGCTTTTCTTGCTCTAAGTCCAATCAATTCATGATGACATTCGCAGCTATAGTTCTCGAGTAGTGCTGAATCGAGAATAGAAACTCGTCCCCGGTTCACCTGAATCATATTCTTTCTTTCAAAGTCTGATAGTGCTGTACTAATTGATTCTCTTCGCACACCGAGCATCTCACCAAGTTCTGAATGGGTAGTGGGGATTTCACTATCTTCGTTATAAAAGGTCAACATGCTTAGAAGATGGGCTAATCTGTTATCGATTCGATGATGCCGGCTGCAATTGAGGGTTAACTCATGGCTGCGAACAACTTCGGCTGCGTGAGAGAGAACAACCCGTAATAAATCATTTGACTTAGTAAGTACCTTGACGAAATCAGCTCTCCGAACCGCGAGTACTTCAGTGGCAATTTGCGCAAAGACTCGTCCGGTTCCTATTTCTGATTTGTGTGTTGTAGGCGCTCTTCCCATACCGATTGCGCCGTACGCAGCCTCGGGACCTCTCATGCCGTTTGCAATACCAGTGCCATCTGTACCTTCAAAGATAGAAACTATCAGACCCGATAATATGAAGTAGACAGCGTCCGTAGATTGTCCTTGATTCGCAAGGATTTCACCTCTTTTATACGTTTCCAAACGACCAAAACCGAACAGTTCCGTTCTTGTATCTTCGCTAAGAGCGGCAAGAAGAAAGTTCTTTCTCGCTTTGATTTGAATGTCAGTCGGGTCCGCGAGATTTCGACGAGCTTGGCTAGTCGGTCTGGGTCTGACTGACCACTGACTAGATCAGGCGGCTTGCCCAGAGAGCAACAAGCCCAGTTCTAGGACTAAGGTCAGCTGCTCACTGCAACTGTTGTCTACTAGTTCCGACAAATCAGATCATTCAGTCCATTCCAGTACTGACAGCTAGCGATTACCAGTCAGAACTCTGACATATGCATCAGCTTAGCCACTGTTGCCTACTAGGTTCGACAAATACTTTCACACCTTATCGAGTTCAAGTCTGTCAGTAGACTGTATCAGGAGCATCTATCCCCCACCCCCCCTCCCTTCCAACGTGACTACTAGTACTACATGTAGGCTAGCTAGTTAAGTAGCGGTACGATCTCGCACGTGGCGAGAAAAAGATCCCATTTGCAACC
>CAJXBM010000074.1:0-6509 GCA_913051185.1 uncultured Chloroflexota bacterium
AAATCACAAATTCCACTTCTGAATCGTCCGCTCATAGCATATGCCATAGACCTATTAGCCAGCGCAAAAATTGAAGAAATAGCTATAGTCATAGGACCAAATGATCAAGAAACTGAGATTATTGCAAAGGCCTATCGACCAGATTTAAAGATATCCACACATGTTCAAGCTACTCCAAGAGGATCTGGAGATGCGCTCGCGGCTTGCGGGTCAATCTTAAACAAAAGACCTGTAGTTGTGGCAGCTGTTGACACGATTTTAAAAGATAATTCTGCACTGACAAATCAACTCACAGATCAAATTCAGACTTTTACTAGTGGCAACTGGGATGCTTGGCTTCCTCTTCACGAAACCGAACGTCCATCACAAATGGGAATAGTGGAAGTAACTCCAAACGAACAAATCATATCAATCGAAGAAAAGCCTGATGTACCCAAATCCAATCTCGCACTAGTAGGAATATGGATGCTCACCAATAAAGTGGTGGAACGAATCTGCTCACGTCCGGAAGTCAGTCCGCGAGGCGAAATTGAAATTACTGGGATGCTTGAAACTCTTCACATAGAGAATGCCTCTATTGGCGGACGTATCTGGACTGGGGCTTGGTTAGATACGGGCACTCTCGCCGCCCTAATCAAGACGCAAGAAATACTTCTAGGAGACAATCAATCTCTAATCGACCCCTCTGCTGCAATTATTGACTCCGTGATTCACAATAATGTTGTTGTCGGTCCAAATTGCCAACTTACTAATGTCGATCTAAAAAACGCACTAGTCGCACCAGGTGCAATCCTCAAGAATATACAAGGACACAATGTGGTTATAGGTCCA
Organism: uncultured Chloroflexota bacterium; assembly: GCA_913051185.1. Lineage (GTDB taxonomy): Bacteria > Chloroflexota > Dehalococcoidia > UBA2979 > UBA2979 > UBA2979. Next base: position 832 of record CAJXBM010000074.1, read on the forward strand.
GATAGCCAAGTGACTTCGATAAAATAGATTGGATAAAATGACTCAAGAAGAAATACTGGAAGTAGATATCCTAATATGTGGCGCTGGGGTTGTCGGACTCGCAATTGCGATGACGCTAGCAAAGAAGTATTCCGTAGCAGTTATTGAACAACACTCCGGGCCAGCTCGAGAAACATCATCCCACAATAGTGGTGTGATCCATGCCGGCATATATTATGAAACTGGAAGTCTAAAGCACCGTCTCTGCCAGGAAGGCAACAGCAGAATGTACGAGTGGTGTAACTCTCACTCAGTAGACGCCATTCAAAGTGGAAAGCTCATCGTTGCTTTTGATGATTCAGAACTAGATCAGTTAGAAGAGGTTTATCAGCAAGGTATTAAAAATACAGTACGCGATTTTGAACAGATCACAATCCGACAAATTCATGAATTAGAACCTGAACTCAATGTGGCTGGTGCGCTCTGGTCTCCATGGACAGGTGTAGTAGATGCGTACAATCTTGCAAAGTCTTACGAGCGAGCTGCATTAGAGGCTAATGCCTTCATTGCATATCAACACAAGCTAACCAATGTTGATAAGTTAGGATCGCAGTTTGTAAGCACCCTGATCGACACAAATCAACAGATGTCGACTATCAAATCTGATGTTTTAGTGAACTGCGCAGGTTTGATGGCCGATCAAATTGCAAATATAGTCGGCTATGACCTGAGCGGTGACGAAAAGAAAGGACTACCTGTACTGCAACAGTCTATAAATCGAGGGCGTTATTACGACATTATCGACCCTGATATTTGTCGATTAATTAGCCGACCCATATATCCGTTACCCGATCATCAAGCGGGCGGTCTGGGTGTCCATTTAACAACTGATACTAACGGAGGACTCCATCTTGGCCCTTCAATGGAATGGATGAATGACGATGAATCGCCCAACTACCTCAACGAGCTAGATGAGTTTTGGTTAGCAGCATTTCTTGACGCGGGAGCCAGATTTCTTCCACAGCTAAAGAAGGAACACCTAGCACCGGGCCAAGTCGGTTATCGGCCAAAAATTCAAAAAGAGGGCGAAGGATTAACCGATTTTCTCATTTGGGAAGATGAAGGCTACGTGCACTTAGGTGGGATTGAGTCACCCGGTCTTACCGCTTCGCTACCAATTGCAGACCAAGTTATGAGTTTAATTAGCTAGAAGAGACTGTCTTACTGCTGTTGCCGGTGCCTTTTGTTATTCTACTTGCACAATTACTAAGCCTTCGTCCTAATATCAGACAAAATTTTGAAACTTACTTCAGTCGACGATTCGAAACACTGGAATGGGATATTCACCTTCATCTTGATCTTCGAAATCGACTTTTACTCTCATGCCTATTTTTATATCAGTAGTGGGATCGTCGACTCCAACAATAGTCGAAAGCATTCTGAAGCCCTCATCGAGATCGATATAGGCCACGGAGTAAGCCCCAAGCTCCGCAAAACTTGGTGATCTATTCTGCCGCACTACCGAATAGGTATACACCGTCCCCAAGCCCGCTGATGTGTGCCATGAAAGATTTCCATCACCAGTCACTGTGGAATGCGCTCTCGGATAAAAAATCACATTACCATCAGAATCCTTTTGATAGCGAAGCTCGTTTTGCTTGCAGCCTTCCCAAAAATACTCACTGTCTTGCTCAGGAAATGCTGGTTGGGGTCTATTCGGCATATGAAACCAATCCTCTTCTCTTCAACTATCAATACTTTCTATTTACTACTAGTCTGCAGCCAAAATAACTGTTCCGCCGGTGTGCGTGGCTCCCAAGAGACCGCCATTACCATGCGCGACGGCTAATTTGGCATTTTCAACCTGACTGGTTGACTCACCGCGCAGCTGCCGCACAGATTCAAGCAAAAGAAATAAACCGCGCATTCCGGGGTGATTCGACGAAAGACCACCACCATCAGTATTAATGGTTAGTCCAGGACGATCCCAACGTAAGTGACCATCAGCTATGAATTGACCTGCTTCGCCTTTTTTACAAAATCCTAGATCTTCAAGCATCACTGCTACCGTTATTGTGAATGAGTCATAGATCATTGCGATATCAATATCTTCCGGTGTTATGCCGGCTTGTTGAAAAGCGATAGGAGCACTCTGTGCACCTGCCGAAACAGTGATATCTCCATCATTCTCTCGATATTTTGTGGCCTCACCACTCCCAAGAATCCAAACAGGTTTCTTCTTCAAATCAGCGGCAACTTCTGGAGAGACGAACACTGCCGCACCGCCACCGTCCGAAATCATACAACACTCAAGTAAATGAAGCGGGTCAGCCAAAATGCGGGACTCTAAGACATCATTAACAGAAATTTCTCTCACACCCACAAACTGTAAATCTGTCATCGCCTGAACGGCCTCAGGATTCCTCATTGCGTGCGCCCGAGTAGCCACAGAGATCTCGGCTAATTGTTCCGTTGTAGTACCGTATTGATGCATATGACGTTGCGCCACCATTGCGTAATTCGAGATCAATGTCGAACCATACATATTTTCCATATTACTAAGCCAAGTACCACCACCTCGCGGACCACCCGTTCCAATGGGTGTACGTAACGTGGCAGCCTTCGATCCATAAGAAGTCACAGCCACCTTACATTTCCCCGATGCGATATCCCTCAGAGCATGGGCGGCATGGAATTCATACGAGGATCCACCTACTTGCGTCGTATCAATCACAGTTGGTTTCATCCCAAGATAAGCTGCTAGGCCCAGTCCGCCGCCGCCGCCATCGCCGTCACCTGCATCATATAAACCGTCGACGTCTTCCCAAGATAATCCTGCATCATCAAGAGCAGCCTTAATACTTGCCGCCTTAATCTGCATGGAAGAAACACCGGGATCGACTCGTTTCGGCCATTCGTATATGCCGCCAATTGCGGCTTTTCGTTCCTGAGCCATACTGTAGTCCTCCTAAGGTGTGTAATTTCTCGAACAATCGAAAGGTTAATCGGCTGGAGTCAAGACCACAAGGGGTAACACTTAAAACTCTACGGCCTTATTTGACCATCGCCTAACACTATCCACTTATAAGAGGTGAGTTCACGCAAACCCATTGGACCGCGAGCATGCATTTTTTGAGTTGAGATACCTAGTTCGCAACCCAAACCAAACTCACCGCCGTCATTAAAACCAGTGCTCGCATTCACAAAAACGGCAGCTGCGTCCACTGACGTAAGAAACTCCTTCGAGCTTTCCGTTGAGCTGGTTACAATTGCTTCTGAGTGACCGGTTCCATGTCTTCCAATATGAGCCAAAGCGTCCTGCAGATCGTCCACCAACTTGATAGAACAATTCAGCGAAAGCCATTCGGTATCATAATCCTCTGGCATTACCGGAAAAACAGTCGCAGCTTCGTCGATCATAGGAATACTCTCAAAATCCGCATGAAGCGAAACTCCAACTTTTGCCAACATATTCGTCAAACGAGGCACCAATCGTGGCGCCACCTCACGATGAACTAGAACGGTGTCCAAAGTGTTACAGACGGATGGGCGTCTAGTCTTCGCGTTCACAACAATATCGGTAGCCATTTGAATATCTGCGTCAGCATGCACATAGGTATGACACACACCTACTCCGCCTGCCACAACTGGCATCCTAGCCTCACTCTTTACCTTATTTATTAGTCCAGTACCACCTCTAGGTACTACCAAATCAATATATTGATCTGCCGCCAACAAAGCACTAACTTCTTCACGATCAGTTGACTCTATGAACTGTAATATTTTTGGGTCAAGACCGGATTTTTCAATTGCGTGCCGAGCAATCTCAGCTAAAAGAGAAGAAGTTCTGTGAGCGTCCGATCCAGACCTTAAAACGACCGCATTTCCCGACTTCACGGAGATCGCAGCTATATCAATAGTTACATTAGGGCGTGCCTCGTAGACGGACGCCATAACCCCGAGCGGTACACGCATCTTTCCAATCTTGAGCCCATTCGGCCTCTCTGACATATCCTCAATATTCCCAATAGGGTCGGGTAGACTTGCTACCTCCCTAACCCCCTGACACATTGCCGCAATACGCTCGTGATTCAGGGCCATCCGGTCCACAAATGCAAGGTCAAGATTATTCTCGGTAGCTCGAGCTAGTTCATCTTCATTAACAGCAAGTATTTTAGACCGAGAACTGTCAATCTCCTCAGCTATCAACTCTAGTGCTCTAGTTCTAACTGCATCGGTGGAATTAGCCAAATCACGACTCGCTTCACGAGCTAGACGACTTTTATACGTCGCCTCTGCATCTTCATAAGCAGAATTATCTTTGGTGTTATTAGGAACGGTCATAAAATAAGTCTACAGGATCAACGTTTCACAACAAGTGAAGTCGCACACGTAGGGTTCTTCCTGCCGCTGGTTTCACCGAGGGAAACTATTTCAGCTTTTATTTGGGATTTTGTTACGTCTAAGAGCGCCGCGGAACCAAGGCGCCACTCTAGATGATGCGGAAGAGTCGGAGAACCAGAATTAATCAGCAAAACTTCATCCCTGTACTCCAGACGTGCAACATGTGTGTCACCGGCAATTAAAACATCGATTGCTTCAATTGATTCTCCAGGAAATGCCTGCTCGACCAATACATCCATCGGTCTGTCTTCTGGTCGGAGTTCATGTACGACTCCAAATCGCCATCCCTCTATTTCGATTCGAATATCGTCCGTCGCACGCCGATCTTCAAAATCGTCATTATTACCCTTGGCGCAAATGACTGGAGCAAACTGTTCGCACCAATCGAGAATTGATGGCCTCACTACATCTCCCGCATGGATGATCAACTCCGTGCTGGCTAAAAAATTAGCTAGTTCCGGGCCAAGACCATCTGGCGTTTTATGAATAGAAGGCAAATGTGTATCTGAAATGATGGAAATTAGCACAAATATCTATCTCGTAAACTATTCGGCTGATCGCAAGGTTCGAGCCGTGCTTAGTATCGTCTTACCGCCGACATAGAGCACAACAAGCCCAAATAATCGGGTGAGTATTGTTTCATCTAGATTTTGAGCCAAGAAACCTGCCATAAAGCCAACAACGATAGCACTTGGAGCAACCCAAATAACCGTTGATTTGTCTACAAATCCTGCACGTAAATTTGCAGTCGTCCCGGAAATCGCTGTGAGTACGACCACGATTAAGGACACGCCCTGAGCATCGAGCTGATTGAGTGACAAGAGCAATACCAAAGCTGGTACAAAAAGCGTCCCTCCACCTATCCCCAATAGTCCGCCAAACGCACCACCTGTTAATCCAATTACCAGCGCAAGTAACGTCTCCCTGCTCAAGAATTGGAGTTGAGAATCGGAAATAGCATCCGGGCTGACCATAGTTATCATTCTCAAACCGACGAGGAACAGAAAACAAGCAAACACTAATCTTAGCCAGACATCAGGCAAATTATGCATGGTGCGAGCACCAATTTGAGCTCCCAGAATAGCTCCCCCACCCAGAGCTAAGACCAAAGCCCACTGAACGTGCCCCTCACGCAAATACGGAATAACAGCTGCGATACCTACAGAAATAACTATCGCGAGTGAGGTCGCATGAGCCTGTCGCTGGGGCATTTTTAGGGTGCCTGTAAGCAACGGCACCAGAACAGTACCACCTCCAATTCCAGTTAAACCAGAGGCAGAACCACCGGCAATACC
>CAJXBM010000075.1:0-5759 GCA_913051185.1 uncultured Chloroflexota bacterium
CTGCCTAATATCCAATCCAGGGTGGTTCGATCAGCAGCTCTGGAGTTGCGCCGGGTTTAGCTACCCACTTCTGAGGTCGTCCGTAGATATTATCGCCTCCGTACATTATGCCTTCAGAGGAAACACTAAAGCTGTGAACTTCACGAAAACCGTCAGGTAATTCAGCGGGAACCACCCAGGTGTATTTTTGGTTGCCTTCAAAATCGAAATTAATGAAGCGCAAGGGATTGTGAGCTGTCATCCAAAAGTCGTTCTTATTAACAATGACATCTAACGCCATCCCGGAAATATCAATACGACGCTCGAAGCTAAATTCAGTAAAGCTCTCTCCTGTTCGCCAGATGTTTACTCCGTAACCTGATCGGTCTAAAACGAAGATCCGTCCTTCAGGCCCTATGCTCAAGGAATGAATTCCATTGGTCCCACCAGGAACAGTTCCTTCACTCCCAAACTCGGTCAGGTAGTTCATCTCGTTATCATATACGACAACTCGATTGTTGATTAGGCCGTCAGCTACGAGGATTCGACCATCTGGCATGAACGCCACGTCTTGCGGGCTACCGTAGTGCGTTGCATCTTTGCCTGGCTCTCCTTTTTCACCGTAAGTTGCCAATACTTCACTGCCATCGTTGGCTAATACATAAATTTGATGATGAGTTTGATTGATCACCCATAGCTTGCGTTCAGGATCGTAGGGGCTGACTCTGATACGCTCTGGGCCCGGGCCATCGGCTCCCTCACAGAGGTAATCAAGATGGTCCCAGACATCAACCACATTGCCGTTTGCATCGAGGATAAAAATGCAGTTCTGCCAGGTTCGTCTCTCACCTTCAGTTAAAACACTGATACCGAGCTCGCCCGCAAATCCGTGAAAATCTCGTGGCACATCTAAAGGTATTCTGGTTTCACCCCGTTGACTCACGATGAGACGGCCGGGGTGGTCTGACAGCACCCCAGACGCACCGCCAAAAGCAAATCCTTTCTCTGCAAAAGGCTCAGCCCAATAGGTTACAACTTCGTATGGGCTGTCTCCAACCTCACCTATATCTCTTTCGCCTTGAGCAACCGAAGGCGCTGAAAACATACTGAGTGTAAGTATGCAAATGGCAGAAAGTATCGGTTTATTTGTAAGATTCATATCAAGATATCCTTGCGTTTAACACCACTATTCGAATTTTTGCATCTTAAGTGCGATCCTAAATATAAAACGGTCTTGATCACACTTACATAACCTAAGTGAGTCAGCTTAACACAGGAATTATAAAACAATTTGTCACACTTCTTGTCTGTAACTTCTAAGGAGCATGCATTCAGGGAGCAGTTCGAAGCGTACATTAAAACCCTTATCCTATCTCCCTCGTTAAGCCAGTAAATATGGACAAACGCTTGTTTTAAAACGTGAGACAAGCAAGCTAGAATGCTTAACCAAACCTTGTCTCTGGGTCTAAATCTGGATTTCATTTTCAGTGAGGTTTAAGTATTCGCCCTCTGCTAGTTCACCAAGACACAATTTGCCAAGTTGTTTCAGGTGCAGCTTTTCAATGACTAGATCTACGGAAGATAATATGCCGATGATTTCCTGAATGCGGCCCTGATTCATGCTCAGACAAAGGGTCTTTTCATCCTGTCGTTGGATGTCAATTATCGGGCTAATCTGATTGTCTGACTGTGATAGCTGCACTTCCTTTATCTGTTGAAATTGATCTTGGCTAACAGTGTTTTTAAACTCAGCCGTATAAATATACGTTTTGTTGAGAAGCCTTCGTTTTATTCTACTTGCCCAGCGTGCATCATCACTTAGCAGCACTAAGCCGGTAAGTCCTGGTCCCAGAATATTCACGTAATAATAGTAACGATCCTCCGATCGATTCTTAAGGAGTTCTAAAATCGAGATGTATTCTTTGTCTCTCGCAGCGCAGATGTAAGATGCCGGCTTGTGTACCAGAATATACTCGTATTCCGCAATCGAGATTGGCTTTCCATCGAAAGTCACCTGACTCGTTTCAGCGAGTTCAAAGCTAGGGTCAGTGACTATATGGCCGTCAACAGAGACCCGTCCTATCCGAATAAAAAACTTTGCCTGGTTTCGGCTCATTGCAACAGAAAGCGATAAAAACTTAGTAAGGCGCATTTTCTTAGAGTAGGTATTGAATTTGCAATGGTAGTATTCTATTCGCGGAGTCTTTCTCTGATCCTTTCCCCGCGAAGGATATTAACCATGGCGTAATTACCTTCATGACAACCAAATTCATAAAGCAAGCCTCCTACTTTCGTCATTGGCATAGTGGCTACAATTTTGTCGGAAAAAGTAGAAGGATCTTCTAGCGTCCACTCGTACTCGATCGTATATTGACCAACTCGCGTAAATCGCTCAACCAATGTTTTTTCTTCTGAGTCTCCAAAACGACTAAAGCTGGGTGTGAGATCTGTGAAATTCTTAGTCGTCACCACTAGGGTGTCGTGATCCCAATAGCCCCGGGAATCTCCAGACCATAAGCGTATATCATCGTGGAGTGCGTCACGGTCGACCAACGGAACAATTCGAGCATCATGTACCATTTCAGTGAGAATGACCGCATGATCCTTGTTCTGAAAGATCTGCACATTGGCATTGTAGCCACCACCGGTAAACGGAGGACCAGCGTTAAAGCCAATTAGACAGCGCTCAGACAAACCACGGTCTTCCGGTCCGTCCATGCTAATTCCGCCCAAAAGCGCAAGAACGGGACGGTCCCCTGTAACGTCTGGTCCTACTTTGTTTGCTGTATGCTCTGCAACGCCCTCGACTCTGGTAGGAAGTCGTCCATCTTCTGGGTGGATAATGAGAGAAGTACGGACATTCTCACCGATACTGGCATTTTCATACCAAAACGTGTTGTAGCCTCCGGGGTCAGTGCCGGCTGGTGGCGCTTTTGGATCTATTACTAATTCGGCCTCCGCGGCGTCTAAAGCTCGCCGCCGCTCTTTCTGTCGAATGCGATCTTGCTCGACTTCTCCAGGCGTCAAAAACTCTTGGTTTCCAAATCGTTCTGGTCGCTGCATTGGTGTGCTGGAATTAAAATTCCACACACCCTGCAAATCCGGCTGATCCCATTCCGTGCGAGGGGTCTGGTAATCAACATCTGTGTTTGTAGCAGGGAAACTAACCGGGGAGATCAGTATAAATGTAATGGGTAGTAATCTGATTTTCATAGCACACCAGAGCTAATAATCTAATCTATGTGGACGTCCTAGTTTAGCTGCTGCCCATATTGATATCCAGTGAAGCTAATCAGGAAAAACCGTTGAGTGACGCTGACTTCTGTTTGTTGTTTTAAACACTAGGGGAGTGCGAGTGTAATGAGTCGGGCATCAGTGCCGCCACCCGTCGCAATAGATATATATTGTTTACCGTCGATCATGTAAGACATTGGTGCGCCTTGCGGAATACCGGGTAGTTCAATCTCGTGCAGCGTTTCGCCAGTTTCTTTGTCAAGCGCCTTCAACATCGGCACACTGTCCGTAATGGCAGTAAACAGTAGCGATTTGGTGAGCAGTACATTTACATATGTCATTAAACCCACCGGACCGGGATCTCCAAAGCCCCTGTCAATAAGATTTCGGCGTATTCCCTCACCGTTTGGAACAACCCACTCATAATCGCCGGTATTGAGATTTATAGCGCTAATTCGACCGTAGGGAGGCTTCATCAGTGGCAGACCCTCAGGTCCGTTAACGGTCGCAACTTTCCCATTTATAACGTAATCAAATTCAGTGTCCAGGCCCTCGGTCGACACAAGCTGGGCGAGAATAGGTCGGGTCCAGGATGGGATGTAAAGGATTGAGGTTTCCGGGTCGTAGGCTGCTCCGGTCCATTCAGCGCCCCCGCCATCCCCCGGTACCTGAACCGTGCCCTTTAGTGAGGGTGGAGTAAAGAGTGGGCCATGCACGTATCGATTGATAATAGCCAGCGCCTCTTCACGAAGTTCCGGTGTGAAATCGATCAAGTTCTCCTCATTGACTCCTTGTATTTCGAATGCAGCCGGACGAGTCGGAAAGGGCTGCGTTGCCGCAGCGCGCTCTCCTGGAACATTACTGACCGGTACTGTTCGCTCCTCTATAGGCCATACTGGTTCGCCAGTGACTCTATCCAAAACATAAACAAAACCCTGCTTGGATACTTGCGCCAGGCCCTTAATCTCTCTTCCGTCGACTGTAATGTCGACCAGGTTTGGAGCTGCCGGTAGATCATAGTCCCAAATTTCATGATGTGTGGTTTGAAACGACCAGATTAGCTCACCGCTTGAGGCGTCAAGACACACAATACTGGTTGCGAAGAGATTATCACCAAGCCGATGCCCACCATAATAATCGTTACTGGGTGTTCCGAAGGGGAGGTAGACGTAACCCAATTCTGGATCTGCGCTCATCAATGCCCAGACGTTTGCCGCCCCAGTTACTCTCCAGCTATCGTCTTCCCAAGTTTCGTTGCCGGTTTCTCCTTCTTGGGGAATAGAATGAAAAATCCAACTAATTTGTCCAGTGGTGACATTGAAACCCCGAATGTGACCTGGAGGCAAATCGCTCTGCTTGGCTGGAACTTCAAACCCAAGCATCGGCGAATCCTGCACAGCGCCTCCAATAATAATGGTGTCATTGATGATTGTGGGAGCGGCGGTAACTGAATAACGAGAGCGCTCGATTTCTCTCCCCAATCCGATTGTGAGATCAACTTTACCTTCGCTGCCGAAATTCACATCAGGCTGCCCTGTCTCAGCATTAAGGGACCACAGATAAGCATTATTAGTCCCCATCAGAATACGCTTTTTACCATCCTTCTCCCAATAGCTGACGCCGCGATGGTTGAATCCCATATTCGCTGGCCTGCCGTGCTCCCATGTGCCGGTGTCAAATGTCCATAGCTGCTCACCAGTCACGGCATTGATAGCGGCTATGTTTCCTAAAGAGGTGCTGGTGTAAAGAACGCCGTCTTTCTGCACAGGCGTGGATTTGAATCCAGCTGGAACAAACTGAGGCCGAACCGATATCTGGGCGTTATCGACAGAAGCCCATGTCCATACAACTTGCAGGTCCTGCACTGTCTCTCGGTTTATTTGATCCAAGTCAGCGTACTTGGAAGAACCTTGATCATTCGCGTAATGGGGCCATTCATAGTCCTGTGCGAGCAAATTCAGATTTGGGGCAACAGCCAACGCGATGCTGAAAAATGGCGCGCTCAGTCGATTAACAATCAATCTTGTTCTACTCCTTTGTTAACCTCAAAAACGAAATTCTCGTTGTCTTTCCGAGTGTAAAGAGATGATTTCCGTTTGTGTGAATGAGCAGCAACAGAACAGCAGAGTAGGGTTATTGTGGTTAGTAGTTTGTTCATAACGCCCAAATTTCCTCAACCCGCCCAGCATCATCAATTTTGAAAATTTCAACGATATCCAAAATTGTTCCATCTTTGTCTGAGACGTGCAGGTAGCAAGTTACGGTAGATCCGAATTCAACAATATCTACTAACTCTTGTTTTGCCTCGATGTCAGCGAGCCAACCAAAAATGACTTCTTGAATTTCGATAGGGCCTGAGGTATTGAATCCCATTGACGGGACATGCATTTGGTAATTTTCTGCACATGAAACCTTAAAGAGTGCCAGTGCTTTAGACCATGCTTCATAACCTCCGCTGGCGTTTAACTTGTAATGACGGATAGCTTGAGCAGCAGGCGATAATTCTTTCATTGAAAATCCTCTTAAATTTAGGTTTGTAAAACGAT
>CAJXBM010000076.1:0-5736 GCA_913051185.1 uncultured Chloroflexota bacterium
GAAACTGCCATTGCGATTGACAAAGAAGTTAGAAAAATTATTGATGAGTGCTATGAGAAAGCTGCTCAAATTCTTGACGATAATCGCAGTCGCCTCGAACTCATGAAAGACGCCTTGATGGAATATGAAACCATCGATTCTCTTCAGATTGATGACATCATGGATGATAAAAAACCACGGCCTCCGGCTGATTGGTCTGATACTGATCAAAGTAATGGTTCCGGTGCTCACAAGGTAGACGAAGAGAGCAAGGAAGAGGTAGATAAGTCAGGGCCTATTGGTGGTCCAGCAAGTGAACATTAATAGATCTACTAATTCTGAAGTAACCGTAAATTCTTAGTGACATTTTCCCTTTTTGCTGGAGAGAGACAGATTGATCTGTCCTCTCCTGTCTGCATGGGAATAATTAATGCTACTCCAGATTCTTTCTCTGATGGTTCCGAATTTGCGTCGGCAAAGGTTAGCCACTTTGTAATCGATGTTGATAAAGTACTTGGCCGAGTTAAAACACTCATCGATGAGGGTGCACGAATAATTGATATTGGGGGAGAATCGACTCGGCCTGGCGCGGTGGAAGTGTCAGTCGAGGAAGAGTTAGCTCGGGTTATTCCACTTATTGAAGCGATTCGTAATAATTTCGATGTCTGTATTTCAGTCGATACAAGTTCAGCTGTTGTCATGAGTGAAGCCATAAATGCTGGGGCTGAGCTTGTTAATGACATTCGTGCGTTGACCAATCCTGAAACGCTTGCAGTAATAGCAAATTCAAAAGCAGCAATATGTTTAATGCATATGCAAGGTCAGCCACGCACCATGCAACAGGAATATCATTACGAAAATGTCGTTACAGACGTCATAGATTTTCTTAAACAGCGGATTGAGGCATGTGAAAATGCCGGTATCACTAAAGAACGCTTATTAGTAGATCCGGGATTTGGTTTTGGAAAATCTTTGGAGCATAATTTTCAACTACTAAGAAATCTGACTCAGTTCTCTTCACTTAAATTGCCAATCTTGGTCGGAATATCAAGGAAATCAATGATTGGACGACTAGTGAACCGACCGCCAAGAGAACGAGTCGCCGGGTCACTGGCGGCAACAGTATTGGCTCTTGAAAATGGTGCGCTCATTGTGCGCACTCACGATGTTGCTGCCACGGTCGATGCAATTAGAGTACACTCCATGTATACACAAGCTTTATAGTTGCTACTGATTTCCACTTTTTACTAGGCCGTCTTGATAGGCGCTGATGCAATGCAAAATAAAAATAAACGCTATTTTGGAACTGATGGTATTCGAGGCGCAGTAGGTAGCCCTCCGATCACGCCTGATTTTATGCTTAAGTTAGGTTGGGCAGCTGGCAAAGTTTTTGCTAGCAAAGGTAACGGGCGTAATAAGATTATAATTGGTAAAGATACCCGTATCTCAGGATACATGTTTGAGGCAGCGTTAGAAGCAGGTGTTACCGCGGCGGGAGTAGATATTCATTTAACTGGTCCGATGCCCACTCCAGCGATAGCCTACCTAACTCGAACTCTGCGTGCACAGGCAGGAATAGTAATAAGTGCTTCTCACAATTCCTTCGAAGACAATGGCATTAAGTTTTTTTCGGGTGAAGGAACAAAGTTACCTGACGAATTGGAATTTTCCATTGAAGGCCTTTTAGATAAAGACATATCAACAGTGTCGCCACAATCCTTGGGTAAAGCATCGCGGATTAGTGATGCGGCTGGACGATACATAGAGTTTTGTAAAAGCACAGTTGGGTCCAGCCTAAAATTTAATGGTTTAAAAATTATTGTCGACTGTGCTCACGGTTCGACCTATCACATTGCGCCGGCAGTGTTTGAAGAGTTGGGTGCGAGGGTTAAAGCAATCGGTGTATCTCCAGATGGTTTAAACATAAATGCAAACAGCGGATCGACGTTTCCTCAATCTCTTGTGGAAACAGTAAAGCTAGAAAAAGCAGATCTTGGTATTGCTTTTGACGGCGATGGTGATCGCGTGGTCATGGTTGATCATCTTGGTAACATCGTTGATGGAGATGAAATTTTATATATTATTGCTCGAGATAGGCGCCGACAAAGTATTGAATTTGGCGGAGTGGTTGGAACGGCCATGAGCAATCTTGGTCTTGAGCTGGCTTTAGATGCATTAGACGTTCCATTTGTTAGAACCCCTGTTGGTGATCGTTATGTTATGAAGGAAATGCTTGAGCGTAATTGGCAGCTAGGAGGCGAGAATTCGGGCCATGTTATCTGCCTGGATCAGACCACAACTGGAGATGGCATTGTGTCTTCTCTCCAGGCATTAGCCGCGATTGTAAATTGTGATCAACCTTTGTCTGATTTAAGAAGTAAGATGCGAAAACTTCCTCAGTCAATGGTAAATATCAAGGTCGCAAATGTCGTAGATCTTGCAGCTAACACGGTGGTGCAATCAGCGGTATCTGATGTTGAATCCAAGCTTGGCAAATATGGCCGTGTTCTGCTGCGGCCTTCAGGTACTGAGCCAGTGCTTCGAGTCATGGTTGAAGGAGAAGATCTTGATAAGGTGGATAAATTAGCCCACGAATTATCAGAGGTCGTCGCTTCCGAATTTGCGAGCTAGATAAGCTTGCTGATCATTGCAAGACCCCCGTATCTTGGTTAGTATTAGCGCCCGTTTTTCAAGGCTCGCGGGCTACAAATTACAGACGTATAGTAGGGAGCCCATTCAACAAGGTCTATAGCCCAGGTATAAAGCGCTATGCGTCAAAAAATAGTGGTTGGTAACTGGAAGATGCACGGGGGTAGAGGGCAGATTCAATCCTTGGTCGCGGGGCTAGTTAGCGGATTTGAAAAGCGGGAGCACACTGTTGAAATTGGAATTTGTCCTACCAATATACATTTAGAGCAGGTCGGAAAATTACTGGCAACCGGCAAAAACTCAATAAAGTTGGGGGCGCAGGACGCATACTTTGAGGAAAAAGGCGCTTTTACGGGAGAAGTGTCTGCACTAATGTTGGCAGATATGGGAGTGGAACTGGCAATAACAGGGCACTCTGAACGTCGACAACTGTTTGCAGAAACTGACGTGCTGATTGCAGCTAAATTTAAAGCAATCCAGGCCAGCGGAATGACACCAATACTGTGTGTTGGCGAATCCTTAGAAGAAAGAAAGCAGGGAATTACTAATCAAATTGTTTTAGCTCAGTTGGATTCTGTAATTAACACCGCAGGAATTGCCGCATTTACAAATGCTATAATTGCCTATGAGCCTATTTGGGCTATTGGGACTGGGCAAACTGCAACACCTGAGCAAGCTCAAGAGGTCCACTGTCAAATTAGAGGACATCTTGCTAACAGTGATGTGCTAATCGCTAAAGGCGTGCGTATTATTTATGGTGGTAGCGTTAACAGCTCGAATGCTGGAGAACTATTTAGCCAGCCTGATATTGATGGTGGTCTGGTAGGGGGAGCCTCCCTAAAGGCTGAAGAATTTATATCAATCTGTAAGAGTGCGGATTAAAAATCATGGAAACAGTAATAGTTGTAGTTCATGTAATAGTAGCCATAGCTATAGTCGGTTTGGTTCTACTGCAACAGGGTAAAGGTGCTGATGCTGGCGCGTCATTTGGTGCAGGTGCGTCGCAAACGGTTTTTGGCGCTTCAGGAAGTGGAAACTTTTTAGTGAGAGCGACGACGATTGCCGCAATCATTTTCTTCGTTACCAGTCTCTCTCTGGCGATGTTTGCTCGTAATCAATCTGGAGCAGGGTCAACCATAGGATTGCCAGTGGTTAATCAAGATATTCTCGAAGAGACAATTTCAGCGCAGTCTGATATCCCGGCATTAGAAGCATCGGAAGCGACTTCTAATCAGAGTGATATACCAGCATTGCCTGATAATAATTAGTACGCGTAAGCAAACCTTGATTGAGTTTTTTCTAATTGCCGGAGTGGTGGAATTGGTAGACACGCTATCTTGAGGGGGTAGTGAGCTTGCTCGTGCCGGTTCAAGTCCGGCCTTCGGCACCATATTTACGTAACCCTCTGACAGCTCACGGCTATTCATATCCTCGTACACCCCGTGATCAAGTACCTCTGCTGTAATACCCTGTTCTTTGCGGTAAGCAATAAATAGTACTCCCTCGTATTCTGTTCGGCCCATCATTTGTAAGCGCGACAAAATGTCGCACCTAAAAAAATTTTCTGTTAATGTTGCATGCGACATTTTGTCGCAACCCAATATTTTAAGTAAATCGTTTTAAGGTAGTCCGTCGATGACTATTAATATCTATAAAGTATTGTTTTTATTAATTTTTATTATTTTATCACCGGATAGTCTGCGTGAGGTACATGCCAGCGAATCATTGTCACAGCAGCAGTGGCGTCAGCTCCTTGGAATGTCAGGCTTACGCAGGAGCTTAGCGCTAGATTCTCCTATGGCGGAATTGCTTACTCGCAATATGAGTTATCGCATGTCGTCAAACTTGTCTCCATCAACGGCGGCTTCAAGATCAGTTCCGGTCAAATCCGAAAGTTCGATAGCGCAATTTAATTCTGTCGCATCCGTCGGCCAGAATAAGGGCTATGATTTTTTCTTACAAACAACAGCGAGACACGTCGACTTTGAAATATCTGACTCATTTGATGCAAGCGCGAAACGGTTGGACTTTGGAATTTTGGCTCGACGAATAAGTGGCAACTCCAAACCTACATATTTTGGTGTAAGTCTTATCGCTGAGGAAAATATTGGCCGTCCAAGATTTTCAGATAAT
Organism: uncultured Chloroflexota bacterium; assembly: GCA_913051185.1. Taxonomy (GTDB): domain Bacteria; phylum Chloroflexota; class Dehalococcoidia; order UBA2979; family UBA2979; genus UBA2979. The sequence goes on from CAJXBM010000076.1 coordinate 4,762, forward strand.
TCCAGAATTGGAGATGGCATTGGCATAAGACTTGAGTCCGGTAAAGTATTGAACAATCACTGGTCTGTTTCAGGAAAAGCTGAATTTCTAGACTGGAAAGGCGATAAGAAAATGAGATCAATGAGCGCTGATCGCCAAGTCATATCAAATTCCGTTCAGAATGAGCGTATTTACGCGAATCTTGATTTTATCCGCTCGCTCCCCTCACTTAATGGCCGGGGTAGTTGGAGGACAGGAATACATTATTTGTCCAATCATTTTGAAGATAGTATCAATAGTATGGGGCTTCCCTCGACAGAACCTTTCGGAAATTCTGAAAGATTAGGGATTGCTCGGACTAGTTACTTGCAAATGTGGCCTATTGTGCAGCTATCGAATACGACCGTTTACATTGAAGCAATGGTCGATTATGAATTTGAGAATAATATGGATAAATTCACCCAGGATAGTCTCACTTTGAGCGCAAAAGCAGGTGTCGCATGGATTCCGTCGCCTTTGCGAAGGATACAACTTGAGTGGCAAAAATTTGAGGGCCAAAAAGGACTGCGGAGTAGAGAAGGTATTATGCTGACTATTCTATTTGATGGCGTTTGAATCGGAGCGTCTTATTCTACGCAAAGTCTGTGGTTTATTTAAATAACCACAATGGCTAAAGCAACCCGACCCATCTGCGATTGATTTATGGCAGGTAAAAGATAAGAAACTACATAATCTAGTTATGTAACTAGTCTTTCAAGTTCGGCCTTCGGCACCATATTTACGTAACCCTCTGACAGGTCTCGGCTGTGCACCCAATTCGTAAGAAGTTCGCCACCAAGTTTGGCCAACAACTCGGCTAAACCTTGACCTCGTTCTCGGTGAGCTCCAGATAATCACCTTCCGGTAGATCACCAAGACTCAATCTGCCAATTTGCTGCAGATGCAGTGTTTCAATGGCCAGATCCACCGAAGAGAATATATTTATGATTTCAGTTA
>CAJXBM010000077.1:0-5733 GCA_913051185.1 uncultured Chloroflexota bacterium
AAATCACGCCAGCCAGCATTACAGTGAAGGATTTCAGATTCAACAACTCGCATGGCATCTCCAATTCAATGATTCCTAGACCATTTATAGCATCAATTTAACTCAATAACCTCGATTGCTTCGGCCGCATTAGTCGTTCAAAGCTAAGGGGAGATTTCAATCGCACGGCTTAACTTGTGCTAGCACTATGTGGCACAGATTCCTCCCTAGATTGTGCTTTTAAGTTCTCCATTCTTGAACAGTTCTGAATGCACAAAAGTCACAAAATTCGCATCTAATAGGTGCACACCCGTGGCACGCCACCAAGCTACTACTCCCGGCCCGGTTTGGAGCATGTTGTGCAAACTTTTCCTTGGGTCGGCTTTACCACTTTCGTGCACCCAGAGCGAACTTGCTGCATTGAAGTACATGATTAAAAACATATTAAATCGATGCATATCGACTTTTCCTAAACTCGTATAATCTTCACACCCACGAAGATATATGTCTGAGAATTCAGGATTAGTGATTTGTGACTCTAATACCAACGACATCATGTCGCTTTTATAATTTAGCGACGTCTCTCTGACAGAGTCGCCATGCTGCAGACGGAGTTGACTCGCCAAAAATATTGCAACCGCAAGAGTCGCGACTCCCGTCGCGATTTGGGCGACTATTGATATCCCTTCAAGATCCATAAGAAACCTCCAATTGGTATGGCCCGTAACGCGTGCCGATTGTTGAGTCGTATTTTAGTTGGACCGTCAAGTTGTGTGTTTTTGAGCATCTTTTATCTTTCTGGCTGTAGCAGAAATTTAAAGTCTAGGAAATACCAGAGCCCGCTGGCGTATTAGCGGGCTCTGGTGGAGGTTGATACGAAGAGGAGTTCAGTATCAACAGACTGGTTCGTGAGAGAAGCTAAACAGTAGCCAATTGGATGTTTCCGATTACTGTGCCTGCAGAATCAGAACTTTCACGTAGCGATCTCATTAGGTCGCTTCCTCTTACATGCGACATAGCACTATTCCATGAATCCCAATCGCCGTATGTATTTGTTAAGAACAGGGTAGGACCGGTGGTGCCTGTGACTGCGGATGTGACAAATGACTGTACTGCGCCTGCCTCTACCCAAAGATCCGCCCATTCACTAAATCGCGTTTCAAGCTGTGCGATTTTACCAGGATGCGGCTGAATACCTAGTACTGTGCCCATGACTGGGTCTGTAGCAACAGTTGGCGCGGCTCGATACATAACATTAGAACGAATTAGGCCCACTAATTCAGCGGGTGGACTGGCATCATCCATTGAGCGTGCGGCGGTTTCTGAGGACCACATGGACGATGATATTTTTCCTGCATGTGCTAAATCAGTCGCAAATATTCGTAACTGTAACTGCCCGATATTGGGCCCGCTGATTACTCTACTCGTGTTCACGCGACTTGCGCCAGCGTCCGTCGCAGCTTGTGCTAGCTCATTTAATTGGGTCATTGCGGCCGCGGCTCGTCCATTGACTGGCCTCGACATAATAGTCGTCAATACATTCATCTTAATCTCCTTATCAATCGTTTTATTTTTTGTAATATTGTCTCGACTATCCAAGAGGAATTGCTTGGAAGGTCGCCACAACTGTACCTATTGGATCCTTTGAAGTTCGAATAGCTTGCATCTCTGGGGAACTCATAATCTTTTCAATGCCACTATCTAAATCGCCGTACGCGCCCCATGCGGTCGTGAGAAAGACATGAGGTCCAGGCATTCCTGATACCGCCATAGAAGCTCTTGATTGAACTGCACCCGCTGCGACATTTAGATCAGCCATCTTTATCATTCGGTCCTGCGCTTCATCCATACGACCAGGATGCACATTCATAGCCATCGTGTTCACGACAGCGATACTACCGGGAGTAGGCGAGCCTTCAGACCCCTGGTGGAGCACACGGCTTCTCAATATGTTTACTGGCTCCTGCGGAGGTGTTTTGTTGTCAGCAATTGATGCATACATTGCTGCTGAAATCTCTCCCGTATGTGCATAATTATCAGCTGTATAGCGAACCATCAAATTTCCAATATTTGGTCCTGTTGTTACTCGCAGTGCCGCTGCGAAAGTTGCGCCAGCTGTCCGAGCCGCATCTCTCAGTTGTTTAGTAGCTTCGATTGATTCGTCGAGCCGCCCATATAAGGGTTTCACAGATATTGTCGTAAGTATGGCCATATGGTGTAATTCCTTTCACTAGTGTCTTGTTTCCTGTGGGCTTATTAGAGTGTTGTTAACTTAATTTGTCAAGTTAACAATATTCTTAATTCCATCTATAGTTACCTAATTCGAGTGAAGGGGGGGCTATATGGAATTTGATAACCTGTCGACTATTTCTCAGATAGCTACGGGCTTAGCGACTTTGGCCGTGGCAGTATTTCTCGCCAGCCAACTGCGCTTGCAACACAAGGACTCGATTATTTCTATGCGTGCGGGTGTCACAAATACACTTACAGCGCTGGCTGAGCACCATATCAGTGACCCAACATTTACCAACATATTTCTCCGTGGAATTCGCGACGAACCACTGGATGAGGAGGAACGTCATAGATACAACATGTTCCTGAACATGTACTTCATACAGTGCCAGCAAATGTGGTTTTACGATAAGGAATCTGAAGATACATGGTGGTGGTTCTGGACAATGTTACAGACGGGGCCTGGTGTCATTCGTTGGTATGAAGAGGTGGGTTCACTGCTTTTACCTGATGAACTGAATAGGTATATTAACGAGCGAATGACGCGGGCGATGTCTTGAATCCATCATTACCTGGTCATAATTTTTGGAGGAATATATGACGACTTGGGATATGTTGTATAACGAATCTCGCCCACCACATCTGCGTTCGCCACGTATCCCAGATCCGGATCCGTCTGTTCAGATGATATTTGACCGGTATGCGGCAATTAATGCGAAGTATTCGCGGCTCGCCAATATTCGGGACTTAATACTTGAATTAGAGGCGTCGCGTGATCGGTTTATTCACGCGTTGACGGGGATTGAGAGAGGATGGTCTGATGTTTCAGGTGCTGCGGACGAGGCTTCTTGGTCTCCACGTGAGCTTACCGAGCACCTGACTTTTTCTGAAGGTGCGGTATTATGGATCGCATGTTCAGCAATTGGGCTCGAGGCACCATATCTCCTAGCATATCTCCCAAATTTTGAAACTAAAGAAGAGGGAATTGAAGGTGTAATAGCGATGGGAGAGACATGTGCTCCAATCTATGCGCAAATCAGAGATCTTGATCTTCGTAAACCAGTTGAAAGCCCGTTTGGTATCGCATGGGAGCAGACTGTGTGGGGTGTACTGGTCAGGAATATTACACACGCAGACGAACACGCAGCCACAATTGGTGGATTTGACTAGATAGGTTCGTTCGTGCTTTCGCGGCAAGAAATCGTACGACCAGCCGAACGTTTAGTCGACAGGGATGTTTCGTGATCCTTTTTTACTATCTTGCTCGACGTCTTGAGGGTCGTCATCGAGTATCCGACTAAGCGTTCCAGTCATATCGCTCAGCAGCATGAGTTGCTGGCTGAATAATTTACGAACCCGTGCCGGTACTTCTGAGCCTTTCAAGTCATCCATCATTCGAAACATTCGGTTTTCGTTAAGTTGCTCTTCGAGCAGCTTAATTCGTTCTTCGAGCTCCTCAATAGTTGTATCTTTATCCATCAGTTCGACCTCCAAACCAGATATTAAGTGACCCGTCAATAAGTTTCGCCGACAATACATCTCTCATTTGCAACGATCTCGGGAGCAGCATATTTCTTCGATATCGGCCGACCTCGATAATGAGTTCTTCGCCGATCTGATTGAGCTTAACTTCGTCTTTGGTGACTTGGGGAATGCTTAGAGTCAGGATTTGATCAGCGCCATTTGGGGCCTCGTCATTGGCCTCGACCGGTTTGATAAGGAATGGTAAATCGTCATAGAAAAAGTCTGCAGGCGAATCAGCCTGAAATAATAAATCGGCAAGTTCTGATAATCCTTGCATTCCGCCAATTTCACGATCGAATTGCGGTGTGGTTTTTATTGGAATAGGACCAAAAATCTCAGAGAGTTCCCCCAAATATTTTGTTTGATCGGCACCGCGTGCTTTGAAATATGAATTATCCAAGGCTTCAGGCGGCAGCACGCGGTTACAAACGACCATATCAGCCCGATATCCAAATAGCCCGAGCTGAGTGTAGGCACGTTGCGTCTCTTTAATCACCATGCGTTCGGGGTTGGTTACCAACCTCACACTCGTAGAATTCGGGTCACTTAGAAGCTCTTGGATATTTTCGATTTGATCCATCAGCTGTTTAGTGGCATCGAACACGTCGTCATCAGGTAACGGCATATTTGTCACGCGTTTGATTACTGGTCTCGCAAAGCCGGATATTCTTCGACTCAGCGGGAATATTTTATCCAACCACCATCGTCCTGCTTCAGGGAAGGTGAGCAATCTAAATGTTTCAGCTGTCGGCGCACAATCGACCACAATAAGATCGTATTTTTCGCTTCGGTGATGCTCGAGAATCCAAAGAAGATTGGCTAGTTCATCCATCCCAGGCAGTACGACCATCTCATCTGCAAGAATAGGGTCGAATCCTTCCCAGGCGAGTATGGATTCAAGCCATCTCTGCACAGTTCCCCAGTACTTGTCCATGTTGTAATAGACATCACATTCTTGGGCCCATAAATTGTCAGCGATGAGCTGTGGCTCTGGATCCAACGAAAGATCAAAGGAGTCTCCCAGGCTGTGTGCGGAATCAGTGCTAAGAACGATCGTCGACAGGCCTTGTTGTGCAGCCCTTAATGCACTTGCTGCGGCGATAGAAGTTTTACCTACACCGCCTTTGCCTGTATACAGAATAATCCTAGTCAAATTCAATCCTTCTCACGCCAAAATAGTCACTGTAAATTCCGTTACTTCTAACATACACCAAAGATTTGGTTGAGTTAAATAGCTCATTGTGGTCGCGACGCGAGGATGGTCAAAAAGATTACCGATCGTTGTATGTATGGTACTTATATACGAAAGATGGCCAGTCATTTCGACTGGCCATCTTTATAACTCAAACACTGTGTTTGTTAAATGTCGTTAGTTGCCTCCCGCGCTGGTGCCACCAAAGAAACCCTTATTTTGAGAGCTCCGTTTAAGTGCGTTTGCAGTCACAACATCTTCCTTTGATTTTTCAAGTGTTACACCAAAGAAACCTTTATTTTCTTTAGCTTTAGTCTCATTATTCTCTGAGACTGCCTCTTCAGCAGTTTTGCTTTGAGTTACCCCGAAGAAACCCTTATTCTCTTTAGCTTTAGTCTCATTATTTTCTGAGACTGCCTCTTCGACTGATTTAGTTTCAGTCGCGGCGAAGAATCCTTGTTTTGCGGGCGGTTCTGGAGCTACAGAGCCGTCAGTAGAACCACCGGCCGGCGCATCACCCGGGCTACCAGGTTGTTCGGGTTGGGCAGACGCACTTTCAGGCGCATTCGCTTGTTTATCCGCCTTTGCTCCAAAGAAGAATGATTTCGCATCAGTCGCTATCGGAGCCGCACCATCAGGTGCGCCAGCCGGTGCGTCTGTACCTGTGGTTGATGTGTCTCCACCCTGCGCACCATCAGCCGATGGAGCGGACGGGGCAAAGAGACTACCGAGTACCGGTGATGCTTGAGCGGGACTTCCATCAGCATTATTTGCTGCAGGTCCCTGTGCGCCACCAGTCGGTGGGG
>CAJXBM010000078.1:0-5331 GCA_913051185.1 uncultured Chloroflexota bacterium
AGATAATTGAGAGCGTTCTGCAATATTGATGTATTTCAGCTATGGGTATTTTTAACTTAATACGATTTGAACTTGCAATTTGTTTAGGTAAGTGCGCTGCATTTTTTTCTAAGATGTTTGGTCGAGGTGGCGGGACAGCAGTATCGGGGCTAGTGGCTACTTTCATTGAGCCGAACATCCTCCGACAGATCAGTAAAATCCTGTCCAGAGATGTTATTTTTGTGACCGGGACAAACGGTAAAACCGGAACGTCGAGCTTAATTTCTCAGATCCTCAGATTGAAAGGGAGCTCTGTCCTATCGAATAGCTCAGGCTCTAATATGGCTCGCGGCGTCGTCTCGGCATATATAAGTTCACTTGATACCGTCCGAATATCAAAGAAGCATCGGAAAAGATTAAGCAGTGTTTTTGAAGTGGATGAAGCAGTAGTACCGGGCCTTTCTTCACAGATGGAGCCTAAGATCGAAGTTTTTCTTAATCTATCAAGAGATCAACTCGATCGATATGGCGAGATCGACAGTATCGCATCATCATGGGTTCAGTCACTTTCTAGTGAGTCAAAAATCGCACCGGATGCTTTGGTTGTAAATGCTGATGATTCTAAGTTATTTCCTCTTATTGATTTAGGGCGCAAAAATTCTATTCGCACAATTACTTTCGGTCTAGGAGATCCATCTGTAGCATCCGGTGATGAGTCCGATGTGCATGAGCGTGACTTTTGCTCATGTGGAAGCGATATTCGATATGAGCTTAAATACATGGGACAATCGGGTATTTGGTCATGCTCTGGATGTGATATAGAAAGACCAATTCCAGATGTATTGGCGGCTAAGGTTACGCTTGAAAACGATCGGATCATTTTAAAAATAAGGCTCGTTGGTCAGCCTGAAGTATTGGACTTAACTGTTCATCAGCAAGGCCTTTACTCTGTGTATAACGTGTTAGCTGCAATAAGTGCTGCCTGGGGTTATGGAATCCATCCGGCTGATTCGATTCGAGCAATTGAATCAGCTACTGGTGTATTTGGCAGACAGGAGGAATTTTTAGTTGCAAATGTCAAGGCAAAGATTTGGCTAGCAAAGAATCCGCAGGGACTCAACGAAGTTTTACGTACACTCACTGAGACTGCTGAGTTGCCTTGGAATTTATTATTGGTATTAAACGATGGGATACAGGACGGTAAGGATGTTTCGTGGATTTACGATGCAAACTTTGAGATTCTTGAGGGTAAGTACAAGCTTTTGATGTGCTCTGGGAGCCGGAGCCATAATCTTTCTTTACGGTGTGTGGTAGCCGGTCTCGATGTAGTTAAGTCGGATCCGGATATTATGGGGATGTTAGATTTTTCTCTTGATAGAACACCTCATATGGAGACTTTAAATATAGTGACCACTTATACAGGTATGATTGAAATCCGTGAGAATTTAGCTAAGCGGACCGGTATTCCACCCTATTGGAAGTAATAAAGTACCAAGATTACACTAGTACGAGTCAGGTAATATTAATTCATGTCGAAATCTAACTCACTCCTGTCGCTTCGAGTTGTCAGTTTGTATGAGGATGTTCTAAATATTTACTCTGACAGAGGTAACCGCCTAGCGGTAGAGGCTCGAGCAGCGGAGCTTGGAGTGAGACTGGATGTCGATTTGATCTCCATTGGAGATCGATTGCCGATTGATGCAGACTTAGTACTTATAGGTGGCGGTCAAGATCGCGAACAAGCTATCGTGTCTATGGATCTTCTTGCAAAAGGCGGAACGTTGCGGAGATGGGCTGCAGATGATGTGGCAATGTTGGCGGTTTGTGGTGGCTTTCAGCTTTTTGGTCGCTGGTTCCGTAATTCTGAAGGGGTCTTTTTGAAAGGGATTGATGTGTTTGATTGCGTTAGTATTGTCCCTGCGTCTGGCAATGTGCGCCTAGTAGGTGATGTTATTTCACAATCTTCGATTGATAATCTTGGGATGATTGTTGGATACGAGAATCACGGTGGCCAGACCTTTTTAGGTAGTTCAGCCCTGCCTTTTGCAAAAATCCAAGTTGGATTTGGTAATAACGGAGTTGATGGAACAGAGGGAGCGCGACGTAATTCTTGCGTGGGAACTTACCTGCACGGTTCGGTTCTGCCAAATAATTCACAATTGCTGGATTGGCTACTTGCCAGAGCGATTGAGCATCGAATCTCACAAGGTGGTGAGTTTGATTCCATGGCGTTGGAGAAAATATCCGAGTATTCGGAGCTTGGTGCAGCATCTGAATATGCACGTAAATTGACTTCGACTATCGTTCGAGAGGAGCAATGATAATTAAGTTTGATAAATTTTTATTAGCATTAGTGCTGCTTGCAGGGGTGTTTGTTGCATGCGGATCAGATGGTGGCAGTGTAATGTCGTCAGGTACGCCAAGCCCTGAAGCTTCAGTGGTAGTTACCGTGTCACCTACTACCGTTCTAACTTCTACCGTCACCCCTGCGCCCACTTCCACGGCGTCCGCAGTGCCCGATCCTACTCTGCCTGTAACGTCCCTAGATACCAACGATTTGCGCGGTTTTATGTTACCTATACCTGGGGTTTGTTTACCTACTAATTCACAGGTCATGCCGAATGCTTCAAGGGCTTATAGAAAAGGAGTGCACGAGGGCGTTGACTTCTACAACGGTGATGTTTGCGTAGAAATTAAGGCTGGAACTCCTGTGCTTGCTGCATATGCTGGAGTGATAATTCGGGCTGATATCGACTATGAGTCACCAACACGCGACGACTTCGTAAGAGTAGCTGCACTTATTAGTAGCAGAGGTGAAGGAGATCCGGAAAGTTTGGATTTTTATCGCGGGCGACAGGTGTGGATTTCACATGGATCAGGGGTAGTCACACGATATGCCCACCTCGGGGGCATCACCGAAGGGCTTGCCGTTGGCGTGCCTGTAAAAGGTGGAGAGTCGATTGGGTATGTAGGCGAGTCCGGAACGCCCGAGAGTGTCGTTAATCCGAACACTGAAAACCATTTGCATTTTGAAGTAAGAATTGATGATGGTTTTCTTGGAGAAAATCTTGAGATCGAGGACGTGCGGGCTGTTTATGAGTTGTTATTCTCAAGCGCCAGATGATGGTTATTTGTTAGTGTTAAGTGAATCTCATTATTATAGAAAAATATAAATTACACGGGAGTGAAAAATGTTCTTGCTGATAGATATTCCGTGGAATCCAAATATATTTTCTATATTTGGACTATTAATCACGTGGCATGGTTTTTTTACTGCGGTTGGTCTTTTGTGCGGCGTATGGCTGGGTGTTCGTGTAGCTGGCTTGCTCGGATACGACCCAGATCAGGCCTACAATCTTGCTTTGATAGGAATACCTGGCGGGGTTATAGGTGCACGACTCTTGTACGTCGTTGAGAATCTTTCAAAGATGGATTCGGCCTGGGAATGGTTTGCGATAACAGAAGGCGGTATCTCGGTCTGGGGAGCAGTGCTGGGTGGAGTGTTATTCCCGATTATTTATGGCTTCATCAGGAAAGTGGCTTTGAGGGTAGTACTTGATGCTGCAGCCTTTGGGATGATTCTTGGGATGGCGATAGGGCGACTTGGCGATTTAGTAAATGGGGAGCATTGTGCGAAAGTTACTAATTTACCCTGGGGCGTGATTTACAGTAATCCTGAGTCGCCGGGTTTGCGGTGTGCGATTATTCATCACGGCACCTTTGACGCAGCGGTTCATCCTGCTACGACATATGAAATATTTGGGAGTTTATTAATATTAACGCTTTTATTTTTCGCTGTTTGGCGATTTGAATTTTGGAGATGGCCCGGAGTAACATTTTTACTTTTTCTGAACTCATATGCCTTGTTGCGTTTCGGCCTCACCTACTTGCGTGTCGATTCGGCTGACACATTCTTTCTTGAGTTGAAGGTTCCTCAATTTGTTTCGCTGCTGGTGTTAACTATTTCTTTGCCAGTGCTGGTTTATTTTATTAAGGTTCTGCCTCTGAATATAAGTCGTCCCTCTAGTTTTTTTGCGAAACCGAATATTGAATAGAATGAAAAACGAAGTCGATTCATACAGAACTGAAGTATTTTTACACATGAAAGTTGGATGCCATATCTGTGGAGTTGCGGAGCAGATGCTGAAGGCTCTGGGTCGGACGCTTCCCTTGAAAATTACGAAGGTATTACTGACTGAAGAGGATGAGTTATTTCAACGGGTGCCGGTGGTTTTCGTGTCCGACGAATTGCTTACTGAAGGTAAAATAGATCTTGAGGTTGTTCGAGCAGCTGTGGTTCGGGATCGGATAGAAAGCGGCAGCATAAACTCGAATCTTTAGGAATGCGGGTGATTGCGCAGAGAGGGTAGATTGTGCCAAGTACGTTATTGTTGGCCGAGCCAAGAGGTTTTTGTGCCGGAGTTGTTAGAGCGATCGATGCCCTCGATCGACTTTTGAATCATGTACAGGAGCCTGTTTACGTTTTTCACGAAATTGTCCATAATCGCTATGTTGTAGATGGTTTTAGATCGAGAGGCGCGGTATTTATTGATGATATTTCGGAGGCACCTGACGGAGCTCTTGTCGTTTTTTCGGCACATGGGGTTGATCCGGCGATAATCGAGACCGCAGAGCAACGAGAACTAAAAGTCATTGATGCTACGTGCCCACTAGTAACAAAGGTTCATTTGGAGGCACGTAAAGCTGCAAAGGATGGCTACAAAATACTCTTAGTCGGTCATGATGGTCACGATGAGGTGCAAGGAACCAAAGGTGAGGCACCAGACAGGACCTCAGTTGTCGATTCAGCACAAGACGTACTGGCGATCAGTGACCCTGAAGACCCTGTCTTTGTTGTCACACAGACCACTTTGTCAGTAGAGGACACTTTAGGAACTATTGAGGCAATAAAGGACAGGTTTCCTGACGCGGAGATTAGAAACGACATATGTTACGCAACTACCAATCGCCAGCAAGCGGTTAAGGAGATGGCGGAGAGAGCTGACTTGGTAATAGTCGTTGGCTCAACGAATTCTTCTAATTCAGTTCGACTGGTCGAGGTAGCGAAGTCGATGGGCGTGCGGGCCCAATTAGTTGATGGGTTAAAGGACATTAATCCTGATTGGTACACAGACTCGGAGGTCGTGGGGCTAACTGCGGGTGCATCAGTTCCAGATGAACTACTGGACCCAATCATCGAAGACTTGAAGATGCGAGGTGTTGAGAATATCGAAGCAGTAGTTGTAGCCGAAGAAACTGTGGAGTTCAGATTGCCGTTAGAGTTATCTGAGAGTACGGAGTAGGTACGCACTATGCCTTTAGTAAATCTCGACGGCGTGAATATATATTATG
>CAJXBM010000079.1:0-5265 GCA_913051185.1 uncultured Chloroflexota bacterium
CTCGGTTTCGACCGGGTGCTGGCATAGCCGTTGTGGGTGATCCACAGCAATGTGCTGACACGCTACAGCAATTTATCGACGCTGGCTGCACATCCTTTTGCTTGTCAGGCTACTTACATGATGAGGAAGCAGAGCGCTTTGGTCGATTGGTTCGACCGCTACTACAGAGTTAATCAGTTAGTTCAAATGAGTTCGCTAAAACCACCAACTTTTCTAAACAGTCTTTAAAGTAAGGAACAGGTATGAAAATCACAGATATCACGGTCAATAGAATACGCTCCCCCCAAGAAGAAAATGCGCGGGCCTTCGTGGGTACACCTGGCAGATTGCTTCTTCAAATTCATACAGATGAAGGAATCACTGGAATTGCAGAATCAAGTCGAAATCTGAAAATAGTCAAAGCGTATGTTGACGAGCTAATAAAACCTCTGCTTGTAGGTACAGACCCGTGCAGGCCGAGAAAGATTTGGGAACTACTTACTCTGGGTGAGGGCCAACAGGCCACTAGATTTCCCTCACAAATAGTGGGATCAATCGATGTCGCTATCTGGGACATTATGGGCAAGGCCGCCAATATGCCAATTTATCAATTGCTTGGTGGTGCTCGGCGAACAAAAATACCTCTCTACTGGAGCAGAGGTAATGGTTGGAGTAAATCACCTGAAGAAATGCTAGATGAAATTCAGGAGGGATATGACAAAGGATATCGCTCATTCAAAATACGAATGGATTGGCGCGATTACAGGCAAGACGCGGATCCAAACAAAGATTTTGCCCTCTTCAAAAAATGTCGTGAATGGTTGCCAGATGATTGTCCTCTCAGTTTCGATGCAAACTGTGGCTACTCGGTTCCTACCGCGATAGAGCAAGGACGCAAGTTTGAAGACATGGGAATTGCTCACTTCGAAGAACCGTTACCACAGTACGATCTACCAGGCTTGAAACAGGTAGTCGACGCACTCGATTGTGCGGTATCTAGCGGCGAACAGGAGACATCTTCATGGAGGTTTAGAGATTTGATGATCTTAGGAAACCCAGACATCCTACAGCCAGATGTGACAAATGTGGGTGGTCTGTCAGAAATGATTCGAGTTTATGAAATGGCAGCAATTCATAATAAAATTGTGATGCCCCACAGCCCAAGCGTGGGCGCAAACTCTATGGCAAGCTTGCACCTTTATTCAACCGTGACAAACGCCGTACGCCCTCACGAATTTTCTGAAGAATTCACTGTACCTGCTGAAGAATTAGCAAAGCTATACAAAGAACCGGTCATTCCAGAGAACGGACATATCTCGCTTCCTGACCGGCCAGGTCTGGGTCTGGAACTTGATCAGCAGGCGCTAAAGGAATTTATAGTCGAATAGTCAAACTCACGCTGGGTACTCTACAACTGTCCACCTAACCCCGCATATCTCAACAGAATCAAATTTTTTTGCATCAGGTGCAGCCCAGAGATCGACTCCAGTAACGCCTGTTCGACCATCTTGAGATTCAACAAAACGCATCGTCTGAAAATCCGCCAACTGTAGAGACGTCGGGTCGTCTGGAACAAGAGAGCAACCAGCACCCAGACCGTTCATCCACCGCAGACAAATCTCTGCGGGGTCAACGTCAACACAGGCGATCTCCACAGCTGCAAAGCCAGTGGTCACTCCACCGTGAGGTCTTGCATTCACAGAATTTTGCCACTGATTTCCGGCTGGATAGTAGGTTCCAGTATTTCGAGGAAACTGATCCTGTCCTGGCCAGTTCTCCTGTATTTCTGCTAGGGTGCCGAAATCGCGGGGATGAAATTGAACATTCACCCCCGATACCATATGAGGCTCCTTAGTCAGAGGAGTTCCTAACTCGTAAGGTCCTGATTTAACACCGGCTAATCCTGATCCCGGCTTTCCGACACAAGTGTTCCAGCTTCCCGCCACAATTCCTGCACCGGATCCTTGAACTGACATAGATTTTGAAGCTGTCGCAATATTGGGCACCTGAACAATCGCCATGTAACCACAGTCACCATTTCGCTCAAGCAATCGAGTTTGAGTAGTTGAATCTGCCCAAGCGCTGTCAGAAGGACACACTGTCTCAAGAAAAGAATCGCCTAAGCGAATGTGTGTGTTGGTCAAACTACCACCGGCCGCCATGCGCGGATCACGAAATACAACCGGCGCATCAAAGGCAGCACTCAAAACCCCTGATGTCCACTCCAAGTCATGAGCAAGTAGGCAAATTTGCCTTAAACGAAGTTCCGTGTCAACAGTCATAAGTTCTCTCTTTATCGGTAAATAATGCCCTCTGATGAGCTATGAACTCAACCTTCTCGACCTCGATAATTAGCATATCCAAGAGGATTTAAAACTCTTCTCATGCCGCTAGTCCGGACAAATGATGGTGTCCACCGACAGAATAGTTGGCTCGCCGGCGTCAGCTCCGACAGTCTCTAAAACGGGCATTAGAGTCTCTCCGAACTTTTCGAAATTTTCCATCGAGTCCCAGATATCCACGACACTCAGACTTCCGTCTTCCTCGACATAACCTACATGAAATTCACGACCGACCGGATTGCCCTGTCCTGCATCCTCCAAACCCTGATTTATTGCATGATACTGCTCGATGGTGACCGTTCCTTGATCAAATCGAATCATAAATGACATAGTTTACGCTCCTTGAACTATCGCTAACGCGCTTATATTTCAGGAACATACTACTACTAATCAACTAAATAATTGAATCTCTAGATTTTCCCTGTGCGGAGCCTACACGCCCTTTAGACTAGATCCTCCGTGAAAGTCAAGTTTCGTGAAATCCCGTGTATAGCAACAAATTCCGATATTATTTAGTCTCAGGTTCAGCCACAATCTCTGCTCTGCTCCTGAATTCGATACCTTATAGATTAGAACTCAGGATTTTCAATGGCGACGACCAAAAAAAAGAAACGAGCCAAAGGTACGTTGAAAATGAAACGTATAGCTTTGAAAGAACAAAAAATCGCTAAAAAAAGATTTGATGAGATGATTGCGAAAATGGATCAACCAAAAAAAGACAGCCTGTAAAAATAGTTACGAGAAGACGAGCAGTTGAGTAGATTTTACTGATGACGCGAATGGAGATTATGACAAATGATAATTAGCCTAGACACTTTAAAAAATCGAATCCACGGTGTCATACTGAATAAGGGAGAACAGGGACACGACATTAACGGTCTAATCTCAAAATTAGAATCTTTACCCGAAAGTTACGATGACTTATTGGCATTTGCTGGTGACTTGTCTGATCTGCCTATTCGTGGCGACTGGCCATATGTGGAACCGAATGACATAGAAGATATCTGGAATGAATCTCACCCTGGGCGAAATACTGGTGCCATCGCAGATATAGACTTGGACGAAAGTGCAGCACGAGTAGAGTCTGCGTTTCTCGGATCAGTTGCCGGCTGTGTATTAGGAAAACCTCTGGAAACGAGTCTCACTGGCCATGAAATACGACGTGCATTAGAAGCTATGGGCGATTGGCCTATGGATAAATACGTTTCTAAAGAGATCGAACAATACCTGCCGCGAGTCCATAACTCTTTTCCAGAAACAGCCCGAGAATTTATTCAGTATGTCGCTCCAGACGATGACATAAATTACACGATAATGGGAATGCTTACTTTGGAAGAATATGGCCCTGACTTCACACATGCTGACATACAGGATCTATGGCTAAAACATCTGAATTTTCACACCACATTTGGCCCAGAACGAACCACTCTTCTGAGAGCAGGAACTGAATCTCTTGATCGGTTTACCTTGGAATCCTTCTTGGAGAAGGGCGGAGTTGGGCCCAGAACTACTGCTACACCAAGACCGGGACATCTGGCTCTATTTAATGACTTTCTCAATCCAGGAGATGAGTTATGCGGGGCGGCTATAAGGGCAGATGCTTATGGATATGCCTGTCCTGGTAGACCACAAAATGCTGCAGACATGGCTTGGAAAGACTCAAGCTTCACTCATAATAGAACTGGTATATACGGGACCATGTTCATAGCTGCAGCTATAGCAATCGCCCAAGTGACCAACGATCGTATAGAAATTTTCGAAAATGCTCTTCAGTACGTACCGCAGAAAAGTCGATTCTACGAACGTGTTTCGGCATGTCTGGACGTGGTAAGAACTTCGGACTCCTGGGAACAGGCATATGATCAGCTCAACAATAAATATGGGGATTATGGACACTGCCGTATCTATCAAGAAACAGGCATGCTAATAAACACACTGAAATTCGCACAAAACATTGGACATGGAATCTGTATTCAAGTCAGCCAGGGAGCTGACACGGATAGCTTTGGGGCCACCGCAGGATCACTTTTAGGGGCCTATTTTGGACCAGGTCACCTCGATCAATCATGGCTTGATCCTTTCAATGATGACATACACTCGGGAATGGCCTGGTTTTTTGAAAGATCTCTTTCCGCTCTGGGCCGTAGAATGGGTGAACTACCACGGCAAATAATGCCGCAACTTATTGAAACCCACTAATTCTTATAAAATTATCGGTAATAAACAGCGACCTGTATAAATAGTGTCCCGTCTCGAATTCTTGTCATTTACAGGCTAGCGAAAGATCTGACTTATATTGAATGTTTTGATGCTCAATTCCTTGACCGATGACCATTTAAAAGTAAGCCTATCAATGTGTTCCGGACCAAAAATTTATAAGTTATTAGGCAAATAGTGCTTGTGGAAACTATAGCGATCGCGAATTTTACCAAGGCCGGTATCTCCCAATCAAACATCGAAAAGGTAATAAAGGTCACGATCGGAAGATGTATCAGATACATCCAATAGGAACCATCTGATACAAACCGCAACATACTGTTAGGGCTACCAAATTTACTTTCCGCCAGCCCGATGAAACCAAAGGAAAATATCGTGGCGCAGCAAATTCTGATCCCGTATTTCACTAGTTCCCGCAAACCGTCCAAATCAGACCCGTCATAGCCAGGAGTGAGATCTGTTAGAACCAATACAGAATAGCCAAAAAACAACAGCAAACCCGTCAGTGCATATGTAGGCCACTGGGAAATTATTATCGAAAGCAGTCTATTGTTCGTATACAAGCCATAGCCGAGTACAAAATATAGTCCACTGGCTAGTGGGTTTTCGACCAATTCACCCCAAGTAGAAATATTGATAATCAGAGAAAGAACAATAAAACCTATAGGAACCACTGGCCTGAAAAATATACCTGCGGCCAAATCCTTAATCCATACCAGACTCGTTT
>CAJXBM010000080.1:0-5148 GCA_913051185.1 uncultured Chloroflexota bacterium
GCGGCATCTGGACCTGTGTCGGTCTTACCAGCCATAGGATGACTGCCAACAAATCCCGTGTGATCGGGCAAGTATTCGTTCATCCAGCCGTGTATCTCACCTTTAGTGGAACCGGTATCAGTAATAATTGATTTACTCGAAATATTTGTAGACATTTCCTCGATAAGTGGTTTCATCGCCAAAATAGGGGTTGCCAGAATGATGAGGTCTGCGTCTGCAATTGCTTCAGCTGGGGACGACGTGATTTTATCTATTGCACCAACTGATTTTGCCTTCTTAAGGACATCTCCATACTTATCAAAGCCACGAATAACTAGATCGCCAGGCTTTTTGCTATCGCTCTTATAAATTTTTTTTAGATTAAGACCAATAGAACATCCAATAAGCCCAGTTCCCAAAATAGCAACTACCGTCATATTTTAAACCCCATCCGATTCCCTATTCATCTAGAATACTACCGTGTTTGCTCCGGAAAAAATTGGGACCAAGTTAGAAATGACTGGCCCAATAAACGATCCTATCCCAGGAAGACCAAAGTAAGGCAACATAATCAATAAAATCAGTATAAACATCCCATAAGATGAGAATTTCTCATATCCTGACCGCAAAACATTAGGTAAAAATAATGGAATAATTTTTGACCCATCCAAAGGTGGTATTGGCACCAAATTAAAAACTCCGATAATAATATTCAGTAACATCACCGTTCCCAAAAAAAGACCTGCTAAATTTTCCCACCCCAAGGACATGTATCCTAAACTCGTAAATGGATGAATCAATGGCACTAGCCCCAATCGAATTGGCAATCCAGCTAAAATTGCAATCACAAAATTCATAGTAGGCCCAGCAAGCGCCACTAACGCCATATCTCTAACGGGACTCGATAAATTGTAAGGATTAACGGGTACTGGTTTAGCCCAACCGAAACCAAGAATAAACATCATCGTGGTTCCTACTGGATCCCAATGAGCTCGGGGATTCAGCGTTAACCTGCCTAACAGCATTGCGGTTTGGTCGCCTCGAAGCAGAGCCACCAATCCATGTGCCACCTCGTGCAAGATTAAAGCGGTTAAAAGCGAACAGGCAAAAGCTCCAGCAAAAACCAAAAAAGCTATTGGTGAATTCATAAGCAGTTCTAGGTAGTAGTAAAGTAACATTCGAGAGACGCTCCGCTAATGAAATCAACAAATCAAGGATATTAACGCAATCAATTAAGAACTAAGGATAACCTCAAAAGGCCGTGCGATGATTACGACATACGGAATTGCTTGATATGCCTCTCAACCGAAGCTTTTATAACAAACTGCATTCCAAGCCTATTGTGATTCTTTTATTTTTAATTGCACTCTTCGGTATCCTTATTCTGCTTCTGATCGGGTCTAATCTGAAAAATGTATTCGTGCCCAGTAACAAAAATCCCTCACTTGTTTATGCAGTTTTTCACGAACAATTTGATGAGATATATCTCTCAAGTCCAGGAAAGACTAACCAGCCACGGCTTTTCACTCAAATCGATAGATTTACCTCACACTCTGTTACACCCGCAAACGGAGTATTCAAAAATAAAATCGCCTATATCGCCATACCCATGAAATCCAAAGAGATGACCAAACTCGGAACACTATGGACCATTAATTTATCAACCGGGCAACGCACGGCACTAGCGACAGATGCCGACCCAACAAACCCACCACAATGGCTAGATGGGGGAGATACTTTGCTTTATAAACGCGTAAAAATTAATCAACAAGAGCTTATAACTATTGATCTAAAAAGTAGAATCAAAACAATTGTCCTCTCAGAAAGCTTTGGTACACCAGACGATGACAAACGCTTTGGCGGCATATATCCCGTGGGTCAAGACGCAAGCAATAATATTCTTTTCGCCAAATTGACAAGTAGTGGTACCGACATACTGGCAGTCAGTAGGATTTCAGGTCATACTCTCAAATTATTTCGCGCTTCAAATGAATTTGCTAGAGATTTCTCGCTGAGCCCTGATAAAACTCAGCTCAGCTATCTTGTAGCCGCGGACAACTTTGAGCGGATAAACTATCAAACTGCTATATACGACCTGAGCCATAAAAATTTGCTCACTTATACGTCAGACAGTCGCGAACAATTCTCCCCGCGGTGGATACCAAACACAGATCTTCTGTCTGTTGGTCAAATTGATGCAAAAAAACAATCTGGGGCAATAATACTATTATCGGAAACATCCTCCGCAACATTACCGCCACCAGCGCAGGGGTTTGATGTTCCAATTTCTTGGTCAGCCAGCGGCCGATTCGTGAGTATAAAAAATTATTCTGGAATGTCTGGGTTGCATCCAGGAGCTAGTTCACTACTTATTATCGATCGTAGTTTAGAAACCCGTACACTGTTAGAAAGCGAGTCTGAGGCAATGGTCTTTGGGTGGTGGTCGAATGACTAGGAAGTTCATGGCCAAGCTCCACATTAGTATTTTTTTCGTTTTATCGCTAATCTTTGTCAGCTCTGTTTTTGGATTTTTATCCCACTGGCGTATGGACGAGACAAATGCATGCGCTTTTGGAGCATACAGACCGGCAACGTACGAAGGTGCCGAAGATAGAGCAATATACATAACAGCAATTGAGGCAGCCTCTGCCAATAGATTGCTTCCCACAGACCCACGATTTTCTCTTGATAGTTTGGAGCAAGGAAATCGATATAATCGTGCGACTGCTGGCGGCCATATTCCGGCCACCCTCATCAAGGGAATAGCATGGATTGAAACCAGAATGACCATGGCAACAAAGGCTACTATGTGGAGCGGGGTGGGTGATTCCACCATCTCATTCGACTGTGGACATGGAATAATGCAAGTAACAACAGGGATGACAACCCCTCTTGGAGCAAACAATCAGCCATCTGATACACAAGCATTGACTGCCACTCATTTTGCCTACAACATTGCTCGAGGGGTAAAAATACTCGGTTCCAAATGGAATAATGCACCAGAAAGTGCTCCAATTATGGGAACTGATACAAATTCATCTCCAGAAATTATTGAAAATTGGTATTACGCAACATGGGCCTATAACGGATTTACTGGTGCAGGATCTTCAAGCAGTAACCATCCACTCGATCCTGTCTTCGCGTGGCCACGAACACCCTACCAATGCAATGGATCGCAAAGTCACAATCAATATCCTTACCAAGAATTAGTCTGGGGGTGCATGAAAAACCCTCCCTCAGTAGATGGCAGTAAGCTCTGGAATTCCATTCCCGTTTCGCTTCCGGATCTTAATGATCCGCGGGTAAGATCGGCACTTGCACCAAATAATTTCTTCGCTCCATATACAAATATGGACCTCACTACTCCACAGCCCTCACATGCTGAACTAATCTCTTCACCAACGGAAGATCAAATTCAGATAATTATTGGGAGTCCGGTTTTCTCCGCATCTGATCGAACTCAAACAATTCGTATAAACAATCCAGCGGCCACGATGTGGGTAGATGTTCCGGTCAAAAACTTTGGGACGGGACTATCTACCTGGCGAGCCAAGTCAGATTCTGGTTTTTTGCAACTCTCGCCACCTACAGGCATAGCTATAGGTTCTGACTACGAATGTAACTCCTCTCTGTGCGAAGAGAATTCGCTTAGGATCGAAGTTAATCCAACGTTGCTTCCAGGTTCATACGCCACAGGCACCGTGACGATTTGGTCTCCTAATACAACAAACGATCCCATTAAAATACAAATTAACGTTTTAGCTGACTTTGAACTGACATTCCCAGGGTCAGCCAAAAAGGACTGAAGGACTTACGCCACTCACATGACCTTATTAACCGAAATAGTCAATCCGTGGAGCCCGAATGATGACAACATCGAAACAATCATGTTGAATTCCGAATTCAAAGATTTGAGACAATTCAGTCGAGCATCTAACTACGTTTTCCTCGCTACTCTCACACATCCAAAATTTCAAGAAGGCTTAGTTGTGTACAAGCCTGCACAAGGAGAACAACCGTTATGGGATTTTCCTCCGAATCTCTACCAACGTGAAGTTGCTGCCTATCAGCTATCAAGATTACTGAATTGGAATATTATTCCACCGACTATTATCAAGCCCGATGGACCGCATGGAATAGGCTCAATACAACTGTTTATAAATCACGACCCAAACGAGCATTATTTTTATCTTCAGGAGACACTTGGTATATCAGGTGAAATCAACTATGAAAAAAGCAATTCAGTTAAGCTAACTAATCCGCTAGTGGAGCTAGATTATTCTTTTCTCAGACTGGCGATTCTGGATATTATTATTAATAACGCTGACAGAAAAGCTGGACATATACTTCGAGATCAGCAAGACAATATATGGGGAATCGACAATGGCTTGAGCTTTCACACAGAGCGCAAACTTCGGACGGTCATATGGGACTACAGTGGATTAGAGATTCCGCCCGACTGGTGCAGCGAATTAGAAAACCTCCATACACTGATTAAAGACTCGAGTAATGATCATCATGTATTCTCAATCCTCTCAGACAGAGAGGTCTCGGCGATGCTAGCCAGACTGGAAAATCTTATCGAAACCGGTATCTTGCCCGATATGTTCTACGAAAGATGCATCCCATGGCCGTTAATTTAAAACGATGGCTGCTGTGAACACACGACTTTAGCTACCACACTCCACATGAGTTCTACACCCAATTTGAAGTTGTCTTGTGTCAGAAATTCATCATTCGCATGAAAACCATCCAACTCGGCCTGCGACAGAAGACAAGGTATAAACCCATACGAGGGTATACCGAGCGTCCTTAAGAATCGATTATCTGTACCAACAGTAGAAGTGGTTTGTGATACGACTGCATCCTCAAAAAAATCCTTGACAGAGCTCTCAATCGCAATCGATAATTCGTTACCCCATTCAGATATTACTGGTTCAGGCTCGTTAGGAATTTCATCTAACGCATAGGAAAACGCTATCCTATCATCATGAATCTGAGACTCAACTTGCGCTCGCCAATCATCTAAATTCATGTCTGGCAACAGCCTACAATCAAAAAGGGCCTCTGCACTTCCTGGAATCACATTAAATTTAAAGCCACCGCTGAAAATAGTTAGATTGATAGTATTGGTAAGACCAGCCTCCATATCGGCAGACATCAACCCAT
>CAJXBM010000081.1:0-5133 GCA_913051185.1 uncultured Chloroflexota bacterium
TAGTTCCACCCATCGTGCTTCTCGCTGCTGAAACAGCATCAGTACCCTCAAACACAGCAGCAATAATTGGCGAAGAAGTAATGTAGGCAACTAAGCCCTCGAAAAATGGTTTTCCAACGTGCTCGCCGTAATGATCTTCTGCGAGCTCTCTCGAAACTTGGAGTAACCGTAATCCAGCTAAACGTAGACCACGCTTCTCAAATCTCGAGAGAATCTCAAATGATATTCCCCTTTGCATCCCGTCAGGCTTAATTAGAATTAGCGTACGTTCCATAACTTCCCCCCCAAACATTTTAATTAATTGTTGTAAATCCTGACTAACATTATCCCCGTCAAGGGTCTTACGCGCCGGTTTGCTTGGTTATATGAGGCGGTCGCACATATATCGCATCTACTAATCCCGCTGCCAAGTAAGCCGACCGATCAGATTCAGCACACTGCAACGCTGAGAGAGCTCTCACCGTATCTCCATCTTCGCAAAAAAAACGCCCTTGACTCAATCGTTCGCCTGAGAAAGATTCATTCACTGAGTCCGTCAAATCGCCCGTCAATACCGCGTCCTCAGGAATAATTTGGGCAATATCGCTATGTGCATTTATCTGTGGCAGGTTCAAGCTAGATATAGAACCGTCACCGGAGCGTTTGAAGCTTTCCCAAACAATGCCGGTCGAACCGGCATCATGGATGACCGTCACCATATCGGCTGATCTCTTCCGCTCTAACACATCCCAGCTGTCGGCCAGCAAGCGGGAAATTGGTGCAATCGGTATACCCAAACCGAGCCCAATCCCTTGCACAGTTGCTATACCAACCCGTAAAGCCGCGTATCGACCCGGACCAGCTACCACAACAAGCGCCGTAATTTCATCCTTAAGTACGTTGGACTTATCAAGAAATAAATCAATATTTAGTAGTAGCTCTTCAGCTACTGATGATTCGACCTGCCATTTCTCAGTCATAACAGCAGTGTTATTTGACTGAAGGTCACCGACCAACAAAGCAAGAGAAATGACAGGGGTAGACGTATCGACTGAAAGAATTACTCGTTTTTTATCCATGTGTTTCTAATTTCTTAGCTATTTCTCCGTATTTTTCCCCTGATACCGTGATAGTAATTGAACGTTCATCACTGATTTGAAGGGTTTCAAAATCAACAAATATATGCTCCTCAGGCAAAACTTCAATACCGCGTTCAGGCCACTCAATTACTAGAACACCTTCACTAGATTGAGCCACTAAATCAAGATCTTCAACATCAGAAACACTAGTAAGTCGATACAAATCTGCATGATAAAGAGGAATAACACCTTCATGAACCGTCATTAACACAAAAGTTGGGCTATTGACTTGCGAGTCAACCTTGAGCGCCTCACCAACTCCCTGAGTAAACGCAGTCTTACCCGCACCTAGATCGCCATTTAGCAGGACCACATAACCTTTCTGAAACCATTTCCCCAGCTTCTTACCAAGTGAGCGTGTCTGCTTCACACCTTTTGTTTTGAAAACAATCTCCCGTTTCAATGTCATCTACTACCTACCATGATCCCAACCGCGAATTGCTGGATTGTATATCTCACCCTGAGAATCAAGTGCTCTAACCATAGCTTCGTCGGCCAGCTGCTCCACAACTCGACCGACAACCGTTATGTCTATATCGCTCGCTCGCTCGATGTCTTTGAGAAGTTCTTCTCTAAAAATCAGAGCCAATTCAAAGTCTTCGCCTCCGCCTAAGCCCAAATCTAAAGCCTTGGACCTACCAAGCAAAGCTACGGCTGCCGGTTCGAGTGGAACTTCATCACACATAATTTCAATATCTACTTCCGATGCACTGGCTATGTGACCCAAGTCTTGTAATAAGCCATCTGATATATCAATAGCGCACCGAGCACCAGCAAGTAATACTTTTCTTCCTAAAGCAACACGTGCGTCTGGTCGACGATGCCTCCTCACAAGTATTTCCCCGGACTGATCAATTTTGTCAGCACTTTTAAGTAACGAAAGACCCGCAGCCGACGCACCAAGTCGCCCAGTCACAACGACAATGTCGCCCACGTTGGCCGAATTCCTCCGTAATATCTGGTTGTCTGAATAATGGTCAGTTTCACCTATTACAGTGATCGAAATTCCGTTAGTACTGCCCTTAACTATATCTCCCCCGGCGACTTTTACTTCGTGAAACAAACAGGCATCGCTAATACCCTGAACGAGTTCATCGACAAAAACAGATGTCGTGTGTTCAGCGATGGTCAACGAAATTAACAACATCTTCGGCGTAGCTCCCATAGCAGCAATATCTGAAACCGAGGCTGCTACAGCTCGCCAACCGACATCTGAGGACGTCATTGTCGATTCACTACCTTCCAACCAATGCACCCCTGCCATCATGGCATCTACACTCGCAACAATTAGATTTCCCGGACTTGATACGGCCCAAACAGCAGCATCATCTCCCGGTGGCACAACAATATCTTGAGCTGCAGCGACTCCTAATTGATCAATAATTCGACGTATAAGGTTAAACTCTTGAAAAGAAAAAGATTCGTCTTGGGCACCTAAACCGACCATATATAGAACTCACTCAACTCCAAACGCCATTGATATAACGAGGTAATCAAACAAAATGAGCACTAAACCTCAGATACTCATTTCGCGTGCCGAACACATCCCTTCAGAAAACTGGAACGACTACGCCACATGTGTCACTCAAGCGGGAGGCATTGCCATTCCATATGATCTAGATACTTATTATACCCAAACTAAACTTCCGGAATATGACGGAATAGTTTTAACTGCAGGAATCGATGTTCAGCCTGGTCGATATAATGAGAAGCCACATCCAAAAGTTACAGAGTGGGATGTAAGACGGGATGATTTTGAATCCGCTTTGATTGCTGATGCATTGCAAAATAAAAAAGCTCTCTTATGCATATGTAGGGGTATCCAGCTACTTAATGTCTGGGGTGGTGGATCGCTTTTGCAACATCTAATTGACCGTGAGCCACACCGCGCTCGCAGAAACCCGATAAATCAGGAGATTGAAAGTGGTTGGCATGATGTCTCAATAAAAAGCGACAGTTTACTACATCAAATTACTGGACAACATACGATTCAAGTCAACTCTAGGCATCATCAAGCTATAACTACAAATTCACTGGGACCGAATATTCTTGGTACTGGAATAGCACCGGACGGAGTTGTAGAAGCCATAGAAATCGCCGACACACATTGGACTCTGGGAATTCAGTGGCATCCAGAACGACCCGAAATGTCAGACAATGCGAAGTACGACGACGGGGCCAGAAAAATTTGGAACTCCTTTGTTGAGGCAGCAAAGTTAGTAAACTAATGAAAAAAATTGACACCTTCATATACTTTGCATACGGATCAAATCTTGATCCGGAAAGACTACATCTAAACTGTCCCTCCGCACAATTTCTGTCAGCCGGTAAGTTATCTGATTTCACGCTAAATTTCACAAAAACCAGTGAGATCAGATGGAAGGGAGGTGTGGCCGATATCGTCGAAACTCCAAATGGCTCGATGTGGGGGGCGATCTGGCAAATAAATATTGCTGAGTCAGATGCCCTTGATCGACAGGAAGGGGTACATGCAAATCCGCAAGGCTATCACCGGCTTGATGTGACTGTAGAAAGTACGGATGGCAGGAGCATTGAATGCCGGACCTACCAAGTTACCGTGAGAGAGGCCCTCAACATACCACCCTCACCCGCGTATAAAGACACTCTTGTGAAAGGTGCAAAATACTGCAAGCTACCTGCAGATTATCAGGCTTTGATAGCAAACATCCAAGACAACGGGCAAGCTGGCGGCGATCCAAAACTGGAGCCATAAGCCCATATTTTACCCAACAATTAAGGGCTTCGTCTGCTAAAATGGGTAGGCATGTGAGCAGTATAAAAAACTGAGGTCCTATGGTCACAACTACTGATAACAATAGTACCGACGGTACCGGCGTACGTCCGGTTCAAATAGTCAGCGAAATGCGCAGCGCATATCTGGACTACGCGATGTCTGTCATCGTAGCGAGGGCGCTTCCCGATGCACGGGATGGTCTAAAACCTGTTCAACGACGCATACTTTTTGCTATGCAAGAGCTAGGCATAAATCCAAATTCTCCTTTTAAAAAGTCAGCGCGAATGGTTGGGGATGTGATGGGTAAGTACCATCCACACGGTGACTCAGCTATTTACGAAGCGTTGGTCAGGATGGCACAGCCGTTTTCGATGCGTTATCCGCTAATTACAGGTCAGGGAAACTTTGGCTCTGTGGATGGTGATCCACCTGCGGCTATGAGGTACACAGAGGCTCGACTAGCGACTATTTCTTCAGAACTCCTTTCAGACCTAGACCGAAATACCGTGAATATGGTGGCCAACTTTGACGATTCATTGATGCAACCTGAAGTATTACCAGCGCGACTTCCGAATTTACTTCTCAACGGGGCGAGCGGAATAGCGGTTGGCATGGCGACAAATATCCCACCACACAACCTCAATGAGTTAACAACCGCAATTGACCATCTAATCACAAATCCTGCGGCCACCGTAGATGAACTAATGGAACGACTACCAGGCCCAGATTTCCCTACCGCAGGAACTATCTTTGATCGTTCAGAGATAAGGCAAGCGTATGCGACTGGGCGAGGCAGGTTGGTAATGCACGGTCGAATCGCACTCGAAGAGACAAGCTCTGGCCGATCGCAAATTATTGTGACTGAATTACCGTATCAAGTTAACAAGGCCGCTCTACTCGAGCGAATAGCTGAACAGGTTAGAAGCAAAGTAATCGAAGGCATAACCGATCTTCGAGATGAAAGTGATCGAAATGGTATGCGTGTCGTGATAGAGCTGGGCAGAAATGCTTCCTATCACGCAGTGCGAAGTCAGCTTTTGAAACATTCGGCACTACAAAGTGTATTCCACGTAAATCTGGTTGCACTCGTCACAACAGAAGATACCGGACTGTTAGAAATTGACTTCGTTGAAGACGAAGCAACTTTCGATTCAGAGTGGGTTGAAGATATTGTACGAGACACAAATGCCGCTGAAGTAACCGGACGGCCAGAAACACTATCGCTTCGTGAATCACTCCAGGCATTCATCGACCACAGAC
>CAJXBM010000082.1:0-4921 GCA_913051185.1 uncultured Chloroflexota bacterium
TCTGTCACAAGTTCCTTATTATCCTCTATAAGTTTTTCCGCTGAATAACAAAGAGTATCGGCAGCATTACGCGACTCTATAGCTGATTTCTTCTTAGCATCCTCTTCAGCGTGCTCTTCAGCCTCCTGCTTCAACCTTTCCACTTCATCATCCGTAAGACCAGAAGACGATTGAATAGTTATGTGTTGCTCTTTGTTGGTAGCTTTATCTTTCGCGGACACCTTTACAATTCCATTCGCATCAATATCAAAAGTTACTTCGACTTGAGGAATTCCTCTCGGGGCTGGCAAAATACCATCCAGTGCAAATCGTCCCATTGTCTTGTTATCGGATGCCATCGGCCGCTCACCTTGGAGGACGTGTACATCCACCTGAGGCTGATTATCAGCAGCAGTAGAAAAAGTTTCACTCTTACTAGTAGGTATGGTGGTATTTCTCTCTATCAGAGGGGTCATTACTCCACCTAACGTCTCAATCCCTAAAGTCAATGGCGTCACATCAAGCAACAGCATGTCCTTCACGTCACCCTTTAGGACTCCAGCCTGAATAGCAGCTCCCATTGCAACAACCTCATCAGGGTTCACACCACGATGTGGCTCTTTTCCAAAAAACGCTTCTATCTTTTTTTGCACGAGCGGCATTCGTGTC
Source organism: uncultured Chloroflexota bacterium (assembly GCA_913051185.1). Lineage (GTDB taxonomy): Bacteria > Chloroflexota > Dehalococcoidia > UBA2979 > UBA2979 > UBA2979. The sequence continues at coordinate 649 of CAJXBM010000082.1, forward strand.
TGTCCGCCCACGAGTACGACCTCATCAATATCAGACGGATTCATACTTGAGTCTTTAAGGGCCTGCTTCACTGGACCAAGAGAACGTTCAACAAGCTCATCAACCAACTGCTCGAAATAACTTCTCGAAATAGACCGAACCAAGTGTTTTGGGCCTGACGAATCAGCCGTGATGAATGGCAGGTTGACTTCAGTCTGTTGAGCTGAGGACAACTCAATCTTTGCTTTCTCCGCTGCCTCCTTTAAACGTTGGAGGGCGGCCTTATCCTCCGACAGATCAATACCCTGATCTTTCTTGAATTCAGTAACTAAGTCAGCTATCACAGCGTTGTCAAAATCATCCCCACCGAGAAACGTATCCCCGTTGGTGGCCTTGACTTCAAAAGCTCCGTCACCAATCTCAAGCACGGAAATATCAAATGTCCCGCCCCCAAGATCGTAAACCGCAATAGTCTGATCTGTTGCATCCTCACCGAGACCATATGCAAGCGATGCTGCGGTAGGTTCATTAATTATTCTGAGAACCTCGAGACCAGCAATTCGTCCTGCATCTCGAGTTGCCTGACGTTGGGCATCGTTGAAGTAGGCCGGAACTGTAATAACCGCTTCCGAGACATCTTCCCCCAAATAAGCCTCCGCATCAGCTTTTAATTTCCCTAGAATCATCGCACTTATCTCAGGAGGGCTGTAATCACTACCTCCCATTGCCACAGCGGCATCGCCATTATCACGCTTCACCAACTTAAATGAAGCCATCGTCTCTAACCGCGTGGTTTCTTCATCATCATGCTGCCTACCCATCAGTCGCTTAACCGAATAGAGAGTATTATCAGAATTAGTCACAGCCTGTCGCTTCGCGACCGTGCCGACCAGTCGCTCCCCATCCTTCGTCTCAGCGACGACTGACGGCGTCGTTCGACCACCCTCAGAATTTTCAATAACGCGGGCCTCACCCGCCTCCATCACTGCTATACAAGAATTAGTGGTTCCCAAATCAATACCGATAACCCTACTCATCTTGACTCCTATCCAATCGTCCTAATCGTTAAATCTTTATTTATAGTTCATTCCATATTGAAGTTGACGAATTCCTACTCGAATCATCATCCTCAGTCTCTTTTGTCTGACCCTCACCTACTATTACTAAAGCTGGTCGGATAACTCTTTCTCCAACTTCATACCCACCAGCTATAACCTCTAAAATTTGACCATCCGGACCTGCGGTAAGGCCAACTGCCTCATGCAATTTAGGGTCAAACATCTCACCAACTTCTCCATATGACCGAACGCCTCGATTCAACAGGGCGTTCTCGAATTTCTGGACAGCAAGACTTACCCCTTCAACCCACGGTGATTGATTTGCATCAGCCTCAATTGCATGAACAGCTCTCTGCAGATCATCCAAAACACTTAAAAATGGTTTTAGCGCATCAAGTCTCGCGTTTACTAAGTCTTCACTACTTCTTCGCTGGAGATTTTGATAATCAGCCAACGATCGCAACAATTGTGCTTTCACATCCTCCAGCTCTGTTTCCAGAGCTGGAGGCGAATCAACCAGCTCATCTGCTTCATTGCCAATTGTCGCGTCCAATTCTTCGCTCTGAACATTCTCATCTGTACTAGTCATTTGAGCCATCCAAAATATTTTTGCGGCTCAAATCCCTGTTCAATTGCGTTATCAAACCAGCCAAATAGCGAACTCTCGGCAGTACGTAGCCATAAGCCATCCTAGTTGGACCGACAACTGCGATTACACCCGTATTCGTATCTGGACCGTATTTCGAGGCGACAATACTCCAACCAGTTGTAATGTTTTCGTCATCATCTCGGCCAATAACTATTCGAGTACTTGGATCGCGACCATCCGTCATCACAGAATTGATCAATCTCTCGAGTCTATAGATACTCAAATACCCCATAGCCTCTAGCATACTTTCTTGATCACTGAATTCAGGTTGCTGAAGTGCTACCTCAATTCCATCGAGGTAGGTGTTCTCAGACATATTTTCTTCGACTATAAGATCCGCTATCACAGATATTAAATCCAAAAGCTCAAAATCAGTCGAAGATTTAACTAAACTTTTTATTTCTAACGAAGTGAGCCCGGCCAGTAATTCGTTAAGCGCATTTGCATGCTGGTTTAGAAGTGTCTGATTCAAATATGGATAGATAGTTAAAAACTTCTTTTTAACCGTGCCATCGTCCAAAACACAGACGAGGAGAGTTGTATCACCGCTTATATCCACGAGTTGTACTTGAAGCAATTCGCGCTTCTGCTCAGCTCTTCGGGTAATGATGGCCACATTTCCCACCCAACTAGCGAGGATGGTTGAGACAAGAGGCAGTAGCTCATCAACGCTGCCAGCCGCCTGATGCAATTGATGCTCTACTGTGATGCGCTCTTCTTCCACAATCGGCTCTTCAAACATCAGTTGTTCAACATACGTACGATATCCGTTTTCTGTGGGAATCCTTCCGCCAGAAGTATGAGGATGAGTCAAAAGTCCATTTGCCTCTAAAAGCGCAAATTCGTTACGCACTGTGGCTGGTGAGACGCTAAGCTCCGACATATCGGCCAAAAATTTTGATGAAACTGGTACAGCAGTCCGTATATATTCGTCGACAACCAACGAGAGTATTGCAGCCCTGCGCTCAGTTAACGTATTCATAAGTATTTCCCATGAGTGAATTTTAATACCAGATTCCCATATATATAGGGAGATTTACACTTAATTAGCACTCTCCGATAGAGAGTGCTAATTAAGTGTAAATCAGCTGACTAGCTCTGGTCAACGGTTAGCGATATTTAACTTCCCGCGCTGCAAGGTCATCTATACTTCACCTAATGAAAACCAATAAAAAAGTTGATAAAAACGTAACTGTCGACGCTTTTTCAAGATTATACGAAGAATTTGCGCCGCGTGTTTTCGGGTATCTCGTTCGAAGAACTCCGACAATTCTGGATGCCGAAGAATTAACATCAACTGTCTTCTTGCGGGCGTTCACAGCACTAGCTAATTTTCGTGGTCGAGGATCCGATGCTTTTGGTGGGTGGATAATGACGATTGCCCACAATAGCCTAGTGAATTGGTACCGAGATACGGGTCGGTCAAAAACACTCGAGCCCTTGGAGAATTACGCAGAAACTATCAATAATATTCCAAGTCCAGAACACCTAGTGGAACGTAATGAGCAAATTCAAAATCTTTGGCTTGCTGTCGCAGCGCTGAGCCCTGATCGACAAAAGCTAATAACATTCAAATATGTAGACGGACTCACGAATAAAAAAATTGGTGAGAAACTCGGCAAAAGTGAAGGTGCCATCAAGCAAATGCATCGACGCACACTGATCGATCTGGAAGCTATACTAGGGTCGTATGAATAGCAAAAATACTATGCCAGCTAAGAGGTAATATGTCGTTTTCCTGCCATATTTCGGGCTTCGGCCATGCGGTCCCCGAAAAAATACTTACAAATCAAGAGCTTTCAGAAATGATTGACACCAGTGATGAATGGATAATCGAAAGAACAGGAATAAAGCAAAGACATATTGCGAACGATGAGGATTCATCAGCCACACTCGGCGCCCAAGCCGCGACAAGAGCTCTCGAAAAAGCTGGTGTAAACGCCCTGGATTTAGATTTAATCATCACGGCGACGTGCACGCCAAGTGGAATGTTTCCATCCACTGCGAGCCGAATACAACACTCGATAGGTGCTAGCTGTGGAGCATTTGATATAAATGCAGCGTGTAACGGATTTGTAACGGCTCTATCTACCGCATCGCAACTCATTCACGCGCGCTCTGCTGAAAAAATTCTCGTAATTGGCTCGGAAGTTCTGAGCCGTATCACTGACTGGTCCGATAGAGGCACATGCGTCCTGTTTGGCGATGGCGCCGGAGCAGTAATTCTTGAGCGTAATCGCGAAAATGAGATTGGCCAGATATTTCCACCAGCACTTGGATCAGATGGCGGTGCGGCAGAACTGCTATTCGCGTCTGGACCGTGCACAGCACCCTCAGACTTGCTAGATCAGGATGCGAAAATAATAATGGACGGTCGATCCGTATTTAAATATGCGGTTACAGCAATGGCCGAGGCTGTCGAAAATGCCTTAAAAAAGGCTAATTTAAAGGCTGATGACATCGACATCTGTATCCCTCATCAAGCAAATAAACGTATTATAAAGGCCTTAATGGAGAGACTTGGGCTGCCGATTGAACGGGCCTTTGTCAACGTACAAAAGTATGGAAATACATCTTCTGCCTCAAT
>CAJXBM010000083.1:0-4733 GCA_913051185.1 uncultured Chloroflexota bacterium
AGGGATGACCAGCCTTGGAATGAGTAAATACGGATATTACATGGGGTCGGGCGCAGTCGCTCTTAAGGGAGGCACTGAAATTGAGGTTTATACACATCCGGGCGGAGGCGGTGGCAGGACTTCTTGGCTATATTACTCCCATGAATTGGACGTATCGATTTCTCTACTGGCCAATTCGCAAATGCTGCATGAACCGGGCTGGTGTGGATACAGAGATTACAACTTCATGACCACCGGTGAATGTATAGCTGGAGCAATCTTCGGAAGTTTCGTCGACTAAAACCGGACATTACCAAGAAAATACAGAGTAGTTTTGAACTAGACCCAAATTCCGCACTGAACTAGTCGTTGCCATTCATGTAGTTTGAGACGTAGGCGGGTGTATCGATAGCGAATTTCATCTGAGGATCAGGGATGGGGTCACCGCTGCTAATTTCAAGCGGAATCACACCCGCCCAAATTGGTAAGTCATAATCCTTTTTATCATCAGACGGTGGTCCAACCGAAATTTTTGCTGAGGCCTCGTCAATTGGAAACTCCACTACTGACGTGATATTTATCTCGTTCGGTGTCATTGGTCTCACGTCAGAGGCTCTGCCGGGAATTAATGAATCCACAAAATCATCGAGTAATTGGATTTTTTCATTTCCCTCTACAAGGTGTCCCCTTCCGAATAAGGAAACAGACCGATAGTTGATTGAACTGTGAAATCCCGATCTCGCCAGCACCATTCCATCGACATGCGTTACTGAAATACAAGCCTCGTGGCCTAATCCTAAGTGCTGGAGCATCCGACTTTGGGAATTGCCATGTAGGTACACATTCTCCCCTTGCCGCATAATTGCTGTCGGTATCACAAACGGTGAACCATCTTCTATAAAAGCCACATGACAAATGATTGCTTCGTCGATTATGGAATGAATCACTTCACGATCATAATTTACACGCGCGGGTAGTCTGTTGAGCTTCGTTCGGTTGGTACGAGTAATTGGTTTCATCTGACTTAATGTTTCCTATTCTTGATTCTTTCTCATTCTTCTAACGAGTAGATATGTCAAAGGACCGATTCCCAAGATGATCCACCAGGAAAATATGATGACAGATAGGGCGGTTCGGAAAATCTTATTTATTGTCTCTATTGATGCATTCCAAGCGCCTGACACAACGGAGCCAATTGAATCTTGTTGCTGTGCAATTTCTCCGTAAATAGTGATGTCAAGTTGAGACATTTCTACCTGGCTTTCCAGGTATTTTAATCTTCCCGTATACCGATCAATTTCTAATCTTGTTTCGTTCAGCCGATCTTGGACCTCAAGAATTTCTGTGATCGTACGAGTCTCATCAAGTAACAGTCTGAATCTGACTTCAACAGCTCTTAGATTTTCAAGAATTATTTGGACGTCAGTGTGCTCAGCCGTCACATCGCGAGAATTCATCATGATATATGGCTGTTCTAATGCCATCTCGCCTATTTCAGCCAATAGTGCGTCTAGATGAGTACTCGGTATACGAGCAGTGATGTTTGCCATAAATTCTGCCGGTACGCCGTTATGTAATGGTCGATATTGGTCATTAGAACCAATCGATGATGACTCGATATAACCTGATTTGGATTCCACTAGATCCAAGATCGATTGGAATGTATCTTCCACATTATCGACTGTGATCTCAGCATAGGCACTTCGAATTATTTTGCGGTCGGTTTCTACGTCTGAGGCATCCATCATTCTACTGGACGAAGGCGCTAATACTTTTGCATCTGACATCATCGCTTGCTCAGTTTGTCCCGCAAAAAAAGAGTCATCATTACTGCAGGCAAGCGAAATTAAAAATAAGAGGACTGTGGGTAATACCAGGTATGCTTTCATACGCGTAAGCATAGTTGCTCCTGACACTGCAAACGAAAGTTAACGTAAGTCACAAAGTAAAAGTTACCCGGAGGTGACTGACCTACCCAGAATTCGAGCTCAGGTTACAAATTTACTCCGGCCCGATTATAAAAAAATCACCTACTTCAACAGTCTCGCCAGGTGTGTGACCGTCACAGACATAGCCTCTTTTGCCACTACTCTTCGGTCATTTCTCGGGCCTTGAATGAAATTGGAGAAGCACTATTGCAAATAGTTGAATGACGGCTGCGATCAAGAAAACAATCTGATAGTCCGATGTCAGGTCATAGAGTGCACCAAATGTGAGTGCACCGAACGAGCCAATGAATAATGCGGCGCCTTGTTGAGCTGCCAGACTTGCTTCAAAATTGGAGTCACTTATTGATTCAGATGCGAGTAATCCTTGGAGCGGGAGTATGGTGCCGAAGCCAAGTCCCCCGATAATTCCAAAAGCCCACATGGTAGGAAGGGTTGGCTCTAATAGAAATGGTAATATCGAAATCAAGGTCATCGTATAAACACAGCTCAGTGCTCGTTTCGTACCTAGCTGATTTTCCATATATGCCAATGCCGCTCGTCCAGGAAGAGACAAGAACCCACGCGCACTAGAGATACTGACCGCGGTGGCAAGACTAAAACCAAATGTTTGAATTGCTGCTACGTGGTGAAATTGAATTCCATTGATTACCAGGCCGCTAAGGGAAAACACAAACGTGATGAATATGAGTTGTCTGTTCCTGAGCAGTAATTCGATGCCACGTTTGCGCCCATTGGACTCCTTAGAATTATTTATGGCGTCAGACCTAGTATTTTCTATTACTGGCGGCCGTGATGGAGCCGCCAAGAGACCCGGTATAGCAAATAGTACTGCCGCTAGAGTCATGATTTGCATAGTAAACCGCCAGTCGTTTAGGGACGCTATGAGCCCGCCTAGGGGAATAAATATAGGACTTGAAAACCCCCCGACTAAAGTCAGAATCATGAAAGCCTTTGCTCTGTCATTCTTATGCTTTCGCGCAACTAATGCCATGCTGATGTGGTAATAAAGTGTGGCATGCAATGTTGATGCACCTACAGTCCAACAGATGATGAAACTGGATTGTGTTGAGCTGAGGCTGGCAGCCCAAATGGCAATTAAGCCTATCAGAAGCCCGGCGGACATCATTTTTTTTGCGGATATCCAACGAAGTGATATGCCAGCTAGGACACCGAATGCAGCACCTCCAATCGACCCTAGAGTATTTGCGAGAGACATACTACTTACAGACCATCCGGTACTGTTCGTTATGTCATAAAGCAACAGACCAAATCCGTAGGAGCCTACTCCATATACTCCTATAGTCAGGAGCCCAAGTGAGATCGGCAATTTCCAGTGACCGGCAGACTGCCACAAACTATAACTTAGGGAAAGTGGTTTATTCATTGATGGCATCTCGCTCAGGATACATTAATGACTAGCGGCCAACCAACTTCTTCACGGGTGAGGCCAGACCATAATTCGCTACAATCACGTAATGACTAAAGAAGAGCGCATCAAGAAAAAGCTGAGATGGGGGCATATTAATATCAATGTCAGCGACCTTGACTCTTCTATTGAATTTTATGAAAAGCTGGGGTTCGAAATTTACAAACCATCGATCCCATATACGGGGCTGACAGTGGAGCCAAAATCAAACTCAATGGATGAGGGCAGCCGCATAGCTTTGGGATTACCCGAACAAACCTCAGGTCGAGCATGCATCATGCAATTGGACAATGGCTACCCCAAATTAGATTTGACGCAGTTAGATGACATGACTCAATCAATACCATTGAGCAACGCTGATTTAGGACTAGTACGAATATGTCTCGCCTCTGCAAATTTGCAGGCTGATTACGACAACCTGAAAAAAATCGGCATAGAGTTCATCAGTCCGCCACAGACTGCACAGGATGGTAGGGCGGAAATCGCAATCTGCATCGATCCTGACGGCACGCTGGTCGAATTAATACAAGTACATTTAGGGAAATGAGACGGCCTTTACGGACTTTCAATAATTTGCACATAATTTCCACAAGTGTCATCGAAAACGGCGATTTTCACAGATCTTATTTCAGTCGGTTTCACCGGAAAATCAACTTGCAGCTTTGTGAGCCTTTCATATTCCCTATCAACACTCTCCACCTCAAGCTGCGTATATGGAATTCCAGCTTCCACCAGAGCTTCTTGATAAACTCTGGCAGGTGAGAAATTCTTCGGCGCGGGCTCTAGCAATAGTTCCGGGCCATCAGGCCACTCAGGTGAAACTAGCGTTAGCCATCTGTTTTCATTTTCTATTGGAATATCTTTTTTTACGATGAAGCCTAATTTCTTGGTATAAAACTCCAAAGCTTTATCCTGATTTAAGACGGGAATACTGATAATTTTTACTTTCATTGCTACTCCCTGTGCGCCACTAATGTCCGGAGGCTGTCAAACATTATTATTTAGTTTCTATAATCCCGCCTAAATTGTAAGCGTTCCTCTACTTCGAAATTATCGTGACCTATTGCGTGATTTAGCCGAGTGATTAGGACTATGTCGCTGTTGATAAATTTGCCATTTACGTATTCAACCAGTGTGTTGCAAATCTATCGGGACGATACGGGTCTAAATCACCGTTCGGTATTCCCGTGACGATCTCTAATGCTGCTAAAGCGCCCACTAATGGGGCAAGTGTGACCCCACTGTGCATAAGGGTCAGATAAATATTGTTGTGTTCAGGTGAAAACCCGATTACCGGAAGATCGTCTTCGGGCATAGGCCTCAAACCGATTGGAATCCTTATTGCCTCAACACCAGATAGTTGGTCAAAATATAGAGCT
>CAJXBM010000084.1:0-4571 GCA_913051185.1 uncultured Chloroflexota bacterium
GACATACAGATAGCATGTGATCTTTCTTCTACATCTGTTGTCCAATACAACATGCGAAATTTAGAGAAGTTTGGATTTATTTCCCGTCGTGTTGACGTTGCAAGAGGCATTCAGATTACTAAGGATAATTCTTCTAATACAGAAAATCCCTCCGATAATCTCCTTTACATTCCTTTAATTGGACGAATCGCTGCGGGTATTCCGATACCTGTCACTCCGCAGGAAGCGGAGCCGGAAGATTTACTACCATTTTCTAGAAGTCAACTAGGTTCAAAAAGTGATCGTTCATTATTTGCGCTTAGAGTGCAAGGTGAATCAATGATTGATGATGGAATTTTCGATGGCGACATTGTGGTTATCGAACCTCGTCAGGCTGCAGATCCAGGTGAGATGGTAGTCGCATGGATAAAGAGCCGTGAAGAAACAACCTTGAAACGTTGGTATCCAGAAGGTGACCGAATCCGTTTGCAACCTAGAAATTCGACTATGCCACCAATCTACGAAGATGCGGCTGACGTCGAGGTGCAGGGTAGATTTGTGTTGTCAATGAATAGCGGCTCATGATATGGAATTTATATTTGAAATAGTCTTGCGAGTTTGAGTACCAGTAACTCTAGGTTAATTTCGGGAGCGCGCGGACCCATTTTTTTAACTTCTCCGGTTTTGGTAGATTTGTCGTGTTCAGCAAGTAACCTCAATGCTGCTTTACATTTCCCGCTAGACGTATTTCGAGATTGTTTAGTGAGCGTTTTAAGTGGGAAGGGCTTCATCGCGGGAAAAGCTCCTCTTAAATTTAATTGAGATTCCTTACTATTACTTCCAGATTCCATGGCTTCGCACGCAATGAGCATTCGTCGGATTTGATTTGTAATACGAGTTTGTAATACAAATGGGTTTTCTTCGTTTTGTTCAAGCATTTGTCTTACGAGGTAGAGTGCTTTTCGGGGTGTTCCCTCAACAATTGTGTCCATTATTGTGAATGGATTTTCATCAGCTTCAGCTGGCGTGAGTAGCAGCACTGATTGCTTGGTAATCTGGCTCGCTTTGCTGTAGGTGGAAAGTTTTTCAAGTTCACTGATTAAAGTTAATGGTTCATTGCCGACGCGCACCGCTAATTCGATTGCCGCATCATGTGCGATGGCAAAGTCGTTTGATTTACTGTAGTCACTAATAAACGCTCTAGCCCACTCGGTTTGTTTTTCGATTGAGCCGAAGAGCGTGGTTTTCGGAATATTGTATTGTTTAAAGAACATCACCTGCTCTTCTTCTGCGGATGATTTGGTTAGAGCCTTAATTTTCTTATAGAGCTTATTTGCGGAGAGACTTTTCCCGGATTGTATGACTTCGTATAGGACTACATGATTTGTTATTGGAAGTTCAAGTAACTCATCCACTAATAGACTCCACTCATCGAACTCGTTGTTTTTAGTAGCACTAAAGAATCCTTCGACGATAACCAGTAGATTGCCACCCATAAATGGGAGAGTGTGGGTATGTTGTCGCATGACTTCCAGCGTGATGTTTTCCGGTCGTATATTGACGAGATTATTTTGCAGAGACTCGTCGGTTATGTCCAAGTCGGTTTTTATCCGTGAAAGTTCGGAAAGGATATTGTATTCGTCGTCGCCGGCAAGCACATATAGCATTTGTCGAACCTAATCTATTTCCAGTTGCCAACCTAGCCACGTCGTAACTGTAACACCTAGAAATATCCCAGACCCTGGCCACGCAATAGTTGTGAGTATCGATTTAATCTGTTCCGATTCATTACTCAGGCCGATATAACTTGCGAAAATAAGGGTAATGAGTGCGCCTGGTATTGGAATCCATAATGGTAGTCGTGTATCCGCCGCATCGACAAACGCTGATTTTAGTATTTCTAGGGCGCTTATTCGATTTGATACTTTTTGTTTGTCACTCATTTGTAAAATTCTTCTAATAACATTTTTATTTTACCTATGGAAATAAGTCGAGTGGAGTTTCACGAACTATTTCAGAGGCAGCACCTTGGTTTTTTTCGAATGGATAACCTCGCACTATCGCAGCGGGTACTGCATCTAGCTTGCCCATGACAAGTTCAGCTGAGCCAGCGATTTCATCTGCCACGCAGATAGTTGTGACCCGCAGTTCCTTTCCATCAAGATCGTTTGCTCCCACATAATCCCTCATAGGTTGCATTCCTGCCACCCCGATAGCTACGTTAGTCTGTCCATGTCGCCAGGGTCGCCCGAATGTATCAGTCATAACCACTGCCACATCAACTCCAAGTTTTTCCTTGATGATGTCACAAACTACCTGACAATCTTGATCCGGATCCCTCGGCAGTAGTGAAATTAAGTCATCTCCACCAACGTTCGATCCGTCTACTCCGGCATTTGCGCATTTAAAGCCATGTTTTGTTTCTGTAATGAGGACGCCTCCCACCTGTCGAATAATGCGCGTAGATTCCTGAAGTACCGCCTCGACCAATCGAGGATCTTTTTCAGTTCGTTCTGCATATTCGATTGCAAATGAGCTTGGGGGATAGTTATCAAGCGGGACAACTAATCCCTGTGCCTTGGAGAATATTCTCTGTGTAATTACGAGGATATCTTTGCTTTGCAACGGGGTGCCTTGGTTGCTCGCCGCATTAATGATCTGATCTACGATGTCGTCGCCGACCTCTACCATGGGTAAATCACGTATTGCTATGATCCTGACTTCGTCGACATTAAGATTTCCAGCACTCTCATTTGTGCTCGATTTACTTTGGTTCATTTGATTCAATTTATTTACTCCAGACCACTAATAGTGACACCAGTGTGTGTTTTGTATCTTGAATTAATTCCAATAAGCAAAATAGTAATACCCTCGACAAATCTGGAATATCTCAACGGCCCAGAATCAACAGCTCGTGCACCTTTGATTTCCGAGGCAAGCTGGAGAGCAATTTCCTTTGCCGCTCCCGATCCAGTAACGAGTACGTCAGCATCGAGGTCTGCATCTGGATCGAGCAAGACCTCAGCGGACAGGTTATGAAATGCCCCAGCTACTTTCGAATCGGGCAGAATAAATGCTGCCTCTTCAGTGGCTGATCCTGCGGGCACTTCAATTGGTCGCGGACCTTTTTCAAAATAGACCGGCACCACGGCATCAATCACAATTTTATCGACTAGCAGTGATTTTAGGCTTTCTAAGGTAACTTCGTGTCCTCCATAGGGAACGGTAACAACTGCTATGTCAGCATTACTAACAGCGTTTTCATTTGTGTTACCCGTGATATTCGAGTCTGGTACAGTATTTAGTTTTTCGGTCAGTTCTTCTGCCGCTTCAATTCCGCGCGCAGGGTCTCTACTTCCAATGATCACTTTATGACCCGCTATCGCAAAACGGGTAGCAAGTCCTTTGCCTTCGGGACCGGTGCCCCCGATAAGTGCAATTGTGTGCAGGGTTCTCTCGTTTTCTGGCATATTTAACTACCTCAGTTTCTTTATTTGCTTTAACTAATTCTATCTGAGTTTATTTAGTTAGTTCCCACCGTCCGTCCTATTTGGCTAATTATTTCCCCATTCAGATAGAGTTCGAATTCCCACCAACCTGGCCATAGTGGCTCATTAGGATAAAAGCCAATCCAGAACCGATCATATTCTTCGAAGACCCAGGGAATTTCTTGAGACGAATAGATTAAGTCAGGACCATAGTAGACTTTCCAGCCAAATATCATTGATTCGTCGAAGTGTTGATAATTAAAGCCTAGAAGTATTTTTTCGATTCCAGCTTCAATATTGCCTGTCACTTCACCATCTATATTAGAAGTGGTTCCCCAAACAAAGTTAGTAATTTCAGGTTCGAATTTAAGGTCTGACCTATTTGATACTGGTGGGCTTACCTGAGAAGTCTCATTCACTGTCGAATCTACTGTGAATTGACTTGTTGCAACTAGAGTGCCGTTAATTAATATTTGCAATTCCCAATTACCTTTTGGTAGAGTATTCGAGTCATCATCATTAGTGAGTCCCATTGCAGTATTTGCTGTAACAGCCCGCAGCGATTGGCCGTGCCACGATGCGCCGTCGGAAGAGTAGATACGTGACTGGGAAAGTGCTTCTATGACGACATTGTCAAATAACCAAATCTCTGACAACTCAATTTGATTCCCTGTTTTTGAGACGAGATATTCGTAGAAAATTTCAGATATATTGTTGAATTGGTCACCGTATTGCGCTAATTCACGTCCGAATTTATTGGTCAATGCCAGCGTCGCAAATTTTGGCGAAGATACGTAAATCTGATCTTTATCTCTAGCCTGATTGCTCGGCCGATAGGTAAACTCGCGTCTGTAGGATTCATTGAGTACAGGAACGACGTTATTACTGGCAAACGCATCTGTTATGGAATCGACACTTCTTATTATTACCTTTGGTCCGTCTCTCTCGGTTGGCATGGCAGAGAGAAATCCTGCGAACGTGCCTTTTGACGTAAATGCTGCGCCTTTTTCAATCACATTTGGTCCGCCCATTAATTTTAGATATTCTGGAAATTTATCAGTTGAACCTAAGTCATCTTCGAGTAGTAACTTAATTGACTCAAGA
>CAJXBM010000085.1:0-4565 GCA_913051185.1 uncultured Chloroflexota bacterium
AGATGTATTCTCCGTCATGCGTTATTTTACTTACTTTTCCATGCATAATTTCACCAGCCTGGACCACTTCACCACCAAATGCTTGAGCAATAGATTGATGGCCGAGACAAACCCCAAGAATGGGGGAGATTCCGGTAAATGCCCTGATAAGATCTACCGATATACCAGCTTCAACCGGTGTACACGGACCGGGAGAAATAACGAGATGATCGGGTCCAAGTGTAAGAGCCTCCGCAACTGATAACTGATCGTTTCGGAACACCTCAACCTCTTCACCTAGCTCAGTGAAGTACTGAAATAAATTAAAGGTGAAGGAATCGTAATTATCAATGAGTAGTAACATAAATCGTCCCATTCCAACCTGAATCATTCATAGTTCTACTACCCACGCGATGCTCGCTCACCAATTTGTACCTTTGATCTAAATTCAGTAAGTTGATCGACTTGAATTTCATAGTTTCGTATAATCTTCACTAATTGATCGAAGACACTGACTGGCAGATTGCTCACATCAGTCCCCCAAGAATGCAATGCCTGCTCGTCTTGTCTATTGATCCAAGAGTCAGTCGAAATAGCGACCTTCGAAAGCAAACTGCGGACGGAACTCTCCATGTTTCTCGCCTCAGCATCAACCAGTAACTCGCGTGTTCGTCTCCATTGCCCAAGGCTAAAGGGTTCCCAGCGAAAATTATCCTCTGTGATCATCCTTGTAGCCGCAGTAATAAGGTAATCTTCGAATTCAACTGCCAGCGCAAAAATTTCCAACGCACTCATCTCTTCCAAATTCGCTGAATCAAAACGATGCGTCGGTGGAATTTGATCAAAAGCGGCCAATAAATCACCTCGCGATTCAGTCAGCTGCGCACAAATGTCTTCTTTAGACATCAATGCTGCTTGCTGATCAGTTCGACCCACGCTCGCCTCCGATAACCACCTCTGCACCGAGTTGTTCAAAATGATGCCATCTGGAATTGCGTTAGGTGACGACCAACCTGCATCAACGTATACGCCCGAAACAATTTTAGGTTCACCCACCCAGTCTATACACGTGAATATATTTACAATCACATGCTCATTCTCATGGCCTGTCATATATATTGTGTCGTAAAAATCATAAGGTCCTGGTGTTATTGAAAGATTCTCTTCCAACAAAAGCTCAAGGGATTCCTCGGCAGTAAGAGAGTCTGGAACAAGAACCAATGGCATTGTCCACTCCCCCGCAAATGGGCCTTTCTCATGCTGCACAAGCAATACCTTTTGATCGTCACGGACCAAGAGCGCCATCGAGCCTATAAGCTGCTCAGTCATTTACTGCTCTTCCAAAATCATATGCCTAGTACCCTAGCGCTTGTGCAGGTCTATCGCTCTGCCTACTTTCAGCATCATCAAGTGCGTTCAATAGTGCCCCGGCTTTATGCCAACATTCCTCATACTCACGCTCAGGATCACTGTCGTAGACTATTCCAGCTCCAGCCTGCACATGAGCTTTCCCATCCTGCATCACAATCGTTCGAATTGCAATACAGGTCTCGATATTACCGGACATATCAAAAAAACCAACAGCGCCAGAATAAGAACCTCGACGGTCAGGTTCTAATTCATTAATAATTTCCATAGCTCGCACCTTCGGAGCCCCTGAAACCGTTCCAGCTGGAAAAGCTGATCGCAAAGCATCGTACGCCGTGATCTCATCCTGAAGTTGACCGGTCACATGTGATACTAGATGCATCACATGTGAGTAATATTCAACATCAAACTGCTGAGTAACCTGAACAGATCCTGGCTTCGCTACTCGACCAACATCATTTCTACCGAGATCTAAAAGCATCACATGCTCTGCAAGTTCTTTGGGATCGTTACTAAGCTCTTCTGCGAGTGTTATATCCTCAGCTTTAGACGAACCCCGAGGCCTCGTGCCTGCAATCGGGTGCACTTCAACTAATCCGTCTTCGATATTAACTAGTAATTCAGGTGATGACCCAACTAAATATGTGTCTTTAAATCGTAAAAAGAATAGATAAGGGGACGGA
Source organism: uncultured Chloroflexota bacterium (assembly GCA_913051185.1). Classification (GTDB taxonomy): domain Bacteria; phylum Chloroflexota; class Dehalococcoidia; order UBA2979; family UBA2979; genus UBA2979. The sequence goes on from CAJXBM010000085.1 coordinate 2,031, forward strand.
TTAATAGCACGCAAGCTCCTATATACTTCAAAAGGCGGAACGCCTGTATTTCTCGACAACCGCATTGAAAGCACTACTTGAATAACATCGCCATCAATAATGTATTTTTTCGCCTGCTCGACCGCATCTATGTATTCGTTTTTTGACCAATTCTGCTCAACTGGCGACTCTACAGTCTCGGAGGTTGGGCTATATGGAAGATTACCAAGTGGCATCGTTAAATTCTCTATTAGCTGATCTATTTCACCTACCGCCTGATCGTAATTAGCCCGTCGATCGCCTTCGAGTCGAACATGGGATACAACCTTAATCGTGTTTCGTACATGATCAAACACCAAAAGATTTTTAATGAACATAACCTTTGAATCTGGCATTGTAATGACGAAAGGCTTATTTGACTCAACCCGTGGTTCAAAATGGGTAACACATTCATACGCCAAGTAACCAACTGCTCCACCATGAAACTTCGGTAAATCATCAACTGGTGCTGCCCGCCACTCGGCCAACTCATTTTGAATTGCTATAAGTGGATCGCCCGAATCAGACTCTGATGACACTACTTTGTACGGATCAGTTCCGATGAAAGAATATCTACCATGACGCTCACCGCCCTCCACGGACTCTAAGAGAAACGCATATTCATGATCTTGTGCAACTTTTAGATAGGCTGAAACCGGAGTTTCCAAGTCCGCCCGCACCTCTCGAAAAATGGGCACGACCGTATATGGATCAGAGAGTTCAAGCACATCATCTAGTATTGGAGAATAAAGATTCACGCGGGAAGAATTATCTTTCGGCATATTCATCTGTCACCTCGCGGCCCATAAGATAAGCAGCTCGAAATGGGTTTAATAATATTAAAATGCCGATATCTGCAGGGCTCAGCAGCAAAGCCAATTACGGGATGAAGCGCACAAAAATGTATATGCTTGAATCATCCCAAATACCCCTATTTAAACTAGCAAGTCGTCAGTTCTTGAATAAAGCCTATCCGCATAATAAAGAAGCGTCAATTTGATTTTAAATCATCCGAGTGCTGCTGCAATAATTGAACCAGTTCCCTAACCGTCCGCTCCAAATCATCCTCGTGGTTCACCAACACATGACAAAACTCTCTGGCCATCCGAATTTCTTCCTCAGCCACTGCAATTCTTGTCTCAATCACTTCGATGGATTCAGTCGCCCTTCCCCTCAATCGATCTCGTAATATGTCTAATGATTCAGTCTCTAAACTGACAAAGCAAGCTTCCTTAAAAATTTTTAATAGTGATAGGGCTCCTTGTACATCAACTCGAATAACGACGTCATTTCCTTCTTGAAGAGCTGCATCTACACTTTGACGTGGAACCCCGTATCTATTTCCATAAACGTAAGCATTTTCTAAAAGATCCTGATTATCTACGTGTGCTTGAAACTCATCAGGAGTAACAAAAAAATGATGAACTCCCTCTATTTCACCGGGCCTTGGTGCGCGAGTCGTCATAGTTGGAGGCCTGAAAATTGGATAGTCAGTGTCAATAAGCGAATCCACCAGCGAATCCTTGCCCACACCTGATGGTCCAGTCAATATTAGTAAATTAGACATATGTTATCAGGCATCCTAAATCTTATCGCCACCACACACTCGCTCTAACTCAGACCAAAATGCTGGGTAAGAAATATTAACTGCGCTTGCATTGGTTACATAAGATTGCCCTCTAGCTAAGATACCAGCCACTGCCGCCAACATTGCCATACGATGATCCCCATAAGAGTCCGAGACAGAAGGTCTTAATTCAGTATCACCTGTGATGACGAATCCATCATTCGTTCCAACAATATCAACCCCAAATCCTTGCAAGATATCAACAGTACGTCCGATTCGATCCGTTTCCTTCTTGCGTAGCTCCGCGGCATCTCTAATCAATGTCTGACCCGAAGCTCTTGATCCAGCTAAAGCAACTAATGTCAGTTCATCAATTGATCGCGGTATCAGTTCACCTTCGACAATTACCCCGCTCAAACTAGAACTCTTTATTAACAGGTCCGCAACCGGCTCTCCACCCACATTTTTCTCAGAAATAATTGTTATATCCGCACCCATCATCTTCATGATGTCTAGGATTCCTGTCCGGGTTTCATTGATTCCAACACCCTCAAGCACGAGTTCGGCATCGTCGTGCAATGTAGCTGCAACAATCCATGGAGCGGCCGTCGAAATATCACCGGGGACCGTAATATCCACCGCTTCGAGTTCCTTTTCTCTCTTAAGAAGTGTCACACTGTGTCCTGACAACTCTGTTGGATATAAAAACTCGGCTCCCATTGCGGTTAAAAGTCTTTCTGTATGATCACGTGATAACAAGGGTTCTTTCACCGTTACACCCACACCAGCAGAAAGCGCACACAGCAAGACAGCACTCTTCACCTGAGCTGATGCCACACCTGTCTCAATGACCGCAGCTTCTCGGATAGCAGAACTAGGCGAAACACTAAGGGGCAATAAATTATCACTATTAACTGCTTTTATCGAAGCGCCTATTAGAGTTAGAGGAT
>CAJXBM010000086.1:0-4422 GCA_913051185.1 uncultured Chloroflexota bacterium
TGATTTTAAGAAATTCTGCTGCGACTTCAAAAGTAATTGTTCTTTTGACTGATGGTGAGAACAATGCCGGCATCATTTCGCCCTTGGAGGCAGCAGAATTATCGAGAGCACTCGATACAAGAATCTATACAATAGCCTTCACCCCTGAGGATCAATTTTTTGACTCGGGGGGGCTGCGACGTATTTCTGAGCTGACGGGTGGCAGAGGGTTTGATGCTTATACAAGAGATGATTTGCTCGCAGCATATGCAACGATTGCTGATTTGGAAAGATCAACTATTGGCGGTCGTGATTATATTGTGATTAATCACTACCAGACGGCATTTATACTAGTGACTATGGTCCTGCTATTTGTAAGTTTTACGCTATCCGCGACGTATTTTAAGAGATTTCCTTGATGACTAGCATTTGGGTGTATTTGTAATTATGAATTTTGATTCGCCTCAATGGTTGCTGCTGTCAGCTTTTCTGCCGCTACTTATTTATATCATTTACCGCGATTACAAGAGAAATCGAAATACTTTATTTATGAAATTTAGTAAGAGTTATGGTTCAAAATTGCTATTTAGTCGATATTCTTGCCTAGTTCTGTCATTTTTGTTACTTGTTATTGCTGCTGCGAAGCCAGCGTGGGGTACAGAATTTGTTAAGTCACCAGCCCCAACATCTGAGTTAGTTATTGTTGTCGATGTCTCGTACTCAATGCTTGCGAATGACGTCAAACCGACTCGATCAAGGATGGCTTCCGATTCGATTACAAAATTACTCCCGCATTTGAGGGGATATCGGGTAGGGCTAGTGACTTTTGCGGGAGATGCGTTTGAACGCGCTCCTGTGACGGATGACTTTAAGGCATTTTCATTGCTGATTCAACGCGCGCAGGATGAAAGTTTTCTTTTGACGCCCGGATCGAATGTTATCAATGGTTTAGAGAAGGCCAAAGAGATATTAAATCGAAATAGGGCGTCACATGGCAGGTCGATTTTGTTAGTGTCTGATGGTGAATTTGATGATGTAAGTGGGATATCAAGTTTCGTTTCCGAAATAGATATCAAAGTGCATACGGCCTTCGCAGCAGGTGGCTCCGAAGGTAAACTTCCGAACGGGTCTATCGCAAGCAGTCAGTCTACTCAGTTGGAACGTATAGCGCAGGAGAGTGACGGCTCATTTTGGGAAATTCAGGATCTGCCTGGTTTGGCGGTTTCATTGCAACGAGTGCGCGGGGTCTATTATGAGGACGGCTTAGAAGAAATCTCAAAAAGTAGATCTAGTATTTTCATCGCTGCTGCGTTACTAGTCATGTGTTTTTTATTAGTTAGTCCGTCCGTTTATGCTTGGTATAAATACCGGAATATGTTTAACTCAATATTTCTGGTTGGACTAACTGGTACATTATTGGGATATGTGTCATGCGCCTCCCCTTCATTCGATAAACAAATAGATGCGGCTAATTCTTACTATGCAGATGGTCAATATAGTGTTTCACTGATCGAGTATCAGCGAATAAGTAACGAAGCAGCTGAGGTAACTGATTGGAAAACGGGTTCGGTTCTATATAATTTGGGAAATAATCTCCATCGATTGGCTAGGTATGATGAAGCATTTGCCGTGTCAAGTTCTGCGCTACAGTTTTCTCAAGATGATCGAGTATTAGCCGGGAAGATACGATATTCACTGGGGCTACATTCGTATCGAAAAGGCGATTTTGATGGGGCTTACAAGTGGTTTAGTGAAGCCCTAACTCAAGATCCCACGGATATCGACGCAAAAATTAACTTGGAAATTACGCTGCTAAAATTACGTTCGACGTCTGAGTTCAAAATGAGTAGTCCGTCCGAATCAAACGAGCAGAAAGCGAATTCTGGATTGGATTCTTCGGGTGATTCCTCGGGCACCAAGGGCGCTAAAATGGCAGGTCAACCCGGAGCTAAATCGGATGAATCAGCTATTAAGGATGCTAGTGCGACCGATGGTTCTGAAGATGATGGTTTAAAGTCTGGTGGTCCTCTGGATGGGACTGCAACGAGAGAAATACTTGATGACGTATTTCAAGAAACTGTCGTTTCCCTATCGGAGTTTGAAGCACTAGAGATTTTAGATCTGGTTGCAGAAGAGAATAGAGAGATTAATTATCCTTACATTTCTCAGGAAGGGCTAATCATCAAACAGTGATCCGGCTAGTTTTTGGCCTTAGTTAATAAAAGTTTGATTGGACCGTCACTGACGATGTCTCTAGTTGTTAAGCTGATTCCGTTGGTAGATTCTGAGATTGTGGTACCAAGAAGATTGGCCAAAATCATAAGATTTTCGTCCTCGAGCCCTTTATATCCGTAAGGAATAACAACCGCTGGGTTGATATCTCGAATAATTCGTGACATCGTTCCTGAGGGTAATGTCCTCTTAGGATCTGTGGGACAGAGGATTATTTGTGAACCCCCAAATAAATCTTTTCCAGGACCGTTCAATACATTTGTTAGCCCACTTAGGATTCCGATCGCTAGTCCGTCAACTTGAATAAACCAACTAGTTTTCTCTGCAGGATTCGGCTCGCTAGAAAGGCTTAATTGATCACCCTCGCCGGGTTTGATTTCGCTGCTGATAGCGTCTGACGCATATCCTTCAATTTGTACCCCTGAAACCTCGAATTCACCAGGTCGGTTAAAAATTATGGGTTCTCCATCTCCTGCCGAAGCAACTTGCTCGTTGCCAGTGCAAAGCGGATCACTACGATGAGAATTTAAAATAATGTGGGCTTTTGGTCGACCCATTGTTCCGTGTGATTTTTTGGTCCAAGGATCAATTACTATTGAGGCATCTTTTCCTCGAAGCCTGAGTGACGAGTTGCCCAACCAGTTCAATTCCAAATCAGTCGCCTCATTTCATCGCTATTTTATTTTATTGTACGGCAGCCCTATATATCGAGCTCAGGTATAGGAAGGTTGTCTGGAATATTAAAGTCAGACGGAATTTCCCTCATGGCTGTTGGGTCACAGATTGTCACAGTTGAGTTATTACTATTGCTGACTGAATTAATCATGGCCACCCGTAACGCATCAGATCTGAATCCTTTTGTGTTTGCGTCTAAATCTATATCTGTCGCGTCATTTTCAATGTTTCGGGTGGAAGGAATTTGTTGTCGACTCATGGCTTCAATTGTAAGTGCAAGTGCAAAGGGTGCTGCAGCAGCCCCCATGTCACCAATGTGAGACTTTAGAGCCGGCGTATACATGTGGTGCCGGACCGATGCACCAAATACTCGATGAACGGCTCTGGCTTCTGCAAGGTCACCTTCTTGTGATCCGCAGGCGTCCAGCATTAAAACATCAATCTCAGATTGTATTCGTCCAGAAGAAAGGAGTGCTCCTTGAATGGACCGACCAATATAAACAGGATCAACAGCGGGCTTTCCATTAGAACCGGCAGAGAATGTCAGAGATTTACCTTCGATTTCGCCGAGAATTTTTGCCCCACGTGTTACGGCCACTTCTAAAGCTTCGAGTACAAAGACAACGCTTCCTTCCGAGAGCACTTTACCATTTCTATCTTTGTCTAATGGACGAGATGCTAGCGCTGGATCGGTATTGTTTTGAGTGGTTAATTCTTTGCGACTTTCGCTTGCAGTGAAGGTAGCCGGATCGATTCGGGCATCGGTTCCACCGGCAATTGCGACGTAAGCGTCCTTTCGTCGGATCATTTCTGACGCTTCAATTATTGCTTCAAGACCGCTCACATATCGTCCATCAAGAGGTATAACCGGACCCGTGATTCCAAGAAAAGCGGCAACATTTTGGCTTGGATGCGGGACATCCGTAATTTCAATTTGTTTTTCATCTGTAGCGATGGTGATATCTTGGCTCTCAGCTGACGCAATTATGCACCCAATCTGACCGGAGTTTTCTGGTGTCAAACTTAATCCAGCCGTCTGAACTGCTGACAAAGCGGCTGACACGGTATATCGAGAGCTAACACGCAGGCTCTGGAAATAATCAGGCCGGAATCTACTATCAAGCTGATCAGATTCTTGGATCTCCCCAGCGATTTTTGATTCGAATTTTGATGTGTCAAATCGACTTATATTTCGAACGCCGCTTTCATTATTTTCAAGAGCTGACCAGATCGTTCCTAGAGATCGTCCCAGCGGAGTCACAACCCCTATACCTGTAATCACTACTCGCGGTGGGAGGCTCGCTGTTTCTGAATATGAATTAGTCATATTAATAGTCTATTCGTCAGTCAGCTAAAAAACTTGTTATCCCCAATTAGCAATCATTGCACCCCAATTTAACCCTCCGCCAAACGCGACAAATAGCACAGTGTCGCCGGATTTTAGTCGTTTTTCTTCTAGAGCTTCCGAAAGAGCAATGGGAATTGAGGCAGAAGATGTATTTCCATACTTTTGTACGTTGACAAAGGCCCGTTCAA
>CAJXBM010000087.1:0-4382 GCA_913051185.1 uncultured Chloroflexota bacterium
ACTATATCCAAAGTGGGACTCACGACAGGCTGACCATCTGATGGCTTAAGTATATTCTTAGTCGACAACATTAACTGCCGAGCTTCAGCAACTGATTCATAAGATAAAGGAACGTGAACTGCCATCTGATCCCCATCAAAATCTGCATTGAACGCACCACAGACAGATGGATGAAGCTGAATAGCGGCCCCATCAACTAAAACTGGCTCAAATGCCTGAATCCCTAACCTATGAAGAGTAGGTGCTCTATTGAGTAACACTGGACGATCTTTAACCACATTTGCTAACGCATCCCAGACTGCACCATCCGCCTGCTCCACTGCACGTTTTGCGCTCTTAATATTATGCGCCTGGCCATGTTTAACAAGCTCAAACATTACGAACGGTTTGAAAAGTTCCAGTGCCATTTTCTTTGGAAGGCCACACTGATGCAATTTAAGTTTTGGACCAACAATTATCACCGAACGACCGGAGTAATCAACCCGTTTTCCCAAAAGATTTTGTCGAAACCTACCTTGCTTACCCTTCAAAAGATCAGATAGTGACTTCAATTTGTGGTTACCGCTCGAAGATACTGCACGGCCTCTTCTACCGTTGTCAATCAGTGAATCAACTGATTCCTGCAACATCCGCTTTTCATTACGAATAATTATTTCTGGAGCACCAAGATTTAAAAGTCGTTTTAGTCGATTATTACGATTGATAACACGTCGATAAAGATCATTCAGATCACTAGTCGCAAATCGCCCACCCTCCAACTGAACCATTGGTCGCAAATCAGGTGGCAAAACTGGCAACGTTTCGATAATCATCCACTCAGGCCTATTATCAGACCGTCGAAGAGCATCGACCACTCTCAACCTCTTTACAGCCTTTTTCCGTCTTAAGTCGCTTTGATCATTTATTATTTGATTCTTGAGTCTGGCCGAGAGTTGATCAAGATCCGTTTTCTTTAGTAGCTCAGCGATAGCCTCAGCCCCCATCGCCACTGTAAATACCCCAGGAAATTCAAGCGAAAAGCGATCATAATCGGCCGGTGATAGCGTCTGAAATTTATCCTCACTGATTGGATCACGAACAGCACCTATAAAATCTAGTTGCTCTCTATACCTATCGCGAATCGTTTCCATGACCTTGCCCTGCTCAGAGGTCAGATCTGCAATTGGTTCACGAAACCGGCGCTCTACCTCTCGAAGTCGCTTAGCAAAACCAGCAGTTACCCGCTTATGCTGTCTCAAATAATTGGCTTCTTCACGAGCTAAAGCCGAGGCCATACCGTCCTCTAATAAAGTTAATAAAACTTCATCTACAACAATTCCACGCTTCGCAAAAATCCTATTTCCAAATTTAGCGGACTGCTTAAGCTTCGCATCCTGACCAATAAGCTTTTTAAATTCCTTGAGGTAATTTTTAGCTACCTCCTCAATCGCAGACACTTTTAATTGATATTCAGATTCCACCTCAGCTATTTCAGTTACCTGTTCAGCTTCTATCGCATTAACTTCAGTATCTTTTTCGTTCTGCATCTCAGCTAAATTGAGAGCAACCCCGCCAGACAAAGTATTTACTTCGGATTCAATCATCTTATCTAAACGAGCTTGTTCTAAAAGACGAGTCTCTTCATCAACAGAAATAACAGCGTAAGAGTCGAAGTAAACCACCGATTCAAGAATTTTAGGTGTGATATCCATTAGCAACGCAAGTCGCGAAGGAATGCCTTTTGTAAACCAAATATGAGTCACCGGTGCCGCAAGGGCTATGTGTCCCATTCTTTCACGTCGAACCTTGGATCGTGTAACTTCTACACCACACTTATCGCACACAATCCCCTTATATCGTTGACTCTTAAACTTTCCACAGGGACACTCAAAATCCTTTTGGGGACCAAAAATCCTTTCGCAAAATAACCCGTCCCGCTCAGGTTTCAAAGTTCGATAATTAATAGTCTCGGCCCTTGTTATTTCGCCGTGTGACCAATCCTTCACTCGTGTCGGTGACGCAAGTGAAAGACGAATGGAACTAAACTCGTTTACTTCAGACATAAAACATGCTCCTAATTCTCAATTCGGAAAATAAAATATTCCTAGGCCCCGATTTCACGTCGAGAAAGATTTATACCTAATCGCGATACAGCTTCTTCAGCTTCTTCATTAGGTTCTTCGTCAGTTGGAGACTCTGAACCTAAAATATCCACTTGAATCCCAAGAGCTTGAAGCTCTTTCATCAATACTCTGAAAGATTCTGGCACGCCCGGTTCAACCGAGTCGTCACCTTTAACGATTGCTTCATAGGTTTTTACACGACCAACTGTGTCGTCCGACTTAACCGTCAATATCTCCTGCAAAACGTGAGCAGCACCATAGGCTTCCAATGCCCACACCTCCATCTCACCAAATCTCTGACCACCAAACTGGGCCTTTCCTCCCAACGGCTGCTGAGTAATAAGCGAATAAGGCCCAGTCGACCGAGCATGAATTTTGTCATCTACGAGGTGAATAAGTTTCAGCATGTACATGTAGCCGACTGTCACTGGTGAATCAAAAGTCTCTCCTGTACGTCCGTCAAACAATGTTTGCTTTCCCCACAAAGGAGAGGCAACATTAATTCTCTCAGAAACAGTAGTAGCCAAAGTCTCCAATTCCTCGTATTCCTTTTTTCGAACGTCAGATAGATCTAGCTCAGCAATACCTTCATGATCTTTAAATGCTTCAAGCCACAAAGCTAACGCTGCTCGGCTAGCTGCACGAGTATTGCTACCTCTCAATACTTCAGTAGAATCGAAACCTGCCGACCGCAAATATGACTCAAGACGATCGATATCAACTCGCTCTCCTATTTCCAGATCTCCACCGATCTGAGAGTTTGTCGTCTCAACTGCTCCAGCCTCTAAAGCCAGATAGGCGCGGGCGAGCATGTCTTCTATCTCCTCATGGCTCGCGCCATCAAATACCGGCGATATTGCTCTAAAACCCAATGTAGAAGCAGCCCAACCAAGATGAGTTTCGAGCACTTGGCCCAAATTCAACCTAGATGGCATTCCGAGTGGATTCAGGACTACTTCTACCGCACGTCCGTCTGTCAGGAACGGCATATCCTCAGTTGGCACAATCTTCGAGACCACTCCTTTATTACCATGGCGCCCTGCCATTTTGTCGCCGGCAGTGATGTGTCTCTTTTGAGCAATCCATACTCTGACTGATGCATTTACTTCTGGCTGTAATTCAAAACCACTTTCGTCACGAGAGCGCTTTGAAGATTTAGCTTCGTCCTTGGGGCGTTCAACTACTCGAACATCAATAACTTTACCGGCCTCGCCATGCGGCACCCTAAGCGAAGTATCCCTGACCTCACGTGCCTTCTCACCGAAGATCGCACGCAAAAGTTTCTCTTCAGGTGTTAGTTCGGTTTCACCCTTCGGTGTAATTTTTCCGACTAAAATATCTCCCTCGCGAACTTCGGCACCCACTCGAACAACTCCCTGATCATCAAGATGTGATAGGGCCATTTCGCTCACATTAGGAATATCTCTAGTTATCTCCTCGGGACCAATCTTGGTATCGCGCGCTTCGACTTCATGCTTCTCGATATGAATTGACGTGAATTTATCTTCCCTGACAACGGACTCAGATAATACAACAGCGTCCTCATAGTTATATCCATCCCAAGGCATTATGGCGACTAATACAGATTGTCCAAGAGCCAATTTACCATCATCAGTACTAGACGAGTCCACGAGTGCCTGACCCTTTTCAAAGCGTTCACCAGCAAGTACGCGCGTACGTTGATTTATACAGGTGCCCTGATTCGATCGGACAAACTTCAATAATGGAAAACGCTCAGATTCCCCACTGTCATACCTAACTTCCAAAAAATCTGCAGTCGCAGAAACAACTTCCCCATTCTCTGTCGCACAAATGACCTGCGCTGAGTCTGCCGCCGCCTCTTTTTCGATACCAGTGCCAACCAAAGGCGCCTCAGGCCGAATTAAAGGAACCGCCTGTCGTTGCATATTTGCGCCCATTAATGCCCTGTGGGTCAAGTCATGATCCAAAAACGGGATCATCGCTGCCGCAATAGAAACGATTTGTTGAGCTGACACGTCTATATAGTCAACTTCTTCGGGACTCACCGTCTCGTGCTCACCCCCATATCGGACAGATACACGATCATCGATGATATTACCCCACTGATCGATATTGGTCCTTGCCTCAGCAATGCGCTTGTCACGCTCCTTTTCTGCTGTGAAGATTTCGCGTTCTAGTGACACAAAGGGCCGCACAAGTATGCTCGAATCTTTCGCATCAGCCAATGATTTAGCCAAATCAACATCAATGAATGTTTCTTTTTTACCGATAACCTTACCTGCGTCGTTGACAACATCA
>CAJXBM010000088.1:0-4285 GCA_913051185.1 uncultured Chloroflexota bacterium
AACCCTTGTATTACGACTTTGCTATTTTCATCTAGAAGTAGGCTCATAAATCCCCCATTATCACTAACTGAATGTATTTTTCTACGATATTGCGCTGACAGCTGATGTCGCAGCCTCAGCAAAACCATTTGCACGAACCAGATCGAGTCCTGAATTATCTAGTAATTCGTTACCTTCGTTCACGTTGGAGCCTGCCAGGCGAACTACAGTTGGTTGCGGGATTAGACCCTGATTTTTTGCATCGATCACTCCTTGGGCGATGATATCTGTCCGAGCGAGGCCTCCAAATATATTTACCAGTACGGCCTTGACATCAGGGTCGGTTCCGATAATTTTGAGAGCAGCTACAACTGCTTCAGGCGAGTTGGCTGTCCCTATATCTAGAAAGTTGGCTGCGTCACCACCGGCCATTTTTATTGCATCTAATGTGGACATAGCAAGTCCGGCGCCGTTTACCAGGCAGCCAATATTACCGTCTAACTTAATATAGTTACCAATACCCGCATCTTGAGCTTCAAGCTCTTTGTCAGCTTCCTGCGATCTGTCTCTGAGTCCTTCAAGATTTTTTTGTCGAAAGAGAGCAGAGTCATCTATGGAAAACTTAGCGTCTGCCGCTAGAATTCTTCCGTCAGTTGTGACGACAACAGGATTGATTTCAGCGATAGAACCATCAGTTTCTAGGAATGACTTAGCCACAGCTTCGATGAGCGCCGTAGCAGGTCGGTTCAGCTCGCCAGATAGTCCCAATCCGAAAGCCAAGGCCCTCGCCTGATAGCCTTGAAATCCACAGGCAGGATCAATGTATTGCTTTAGTATTGCGTCAGGTCGTTGCTCCGCAACTTCTTCGATGTCCATACCACCTTCCTGCGAGGCAATAATCACAGGCATCGCCATTGAACCGTCAATAGCAACGGACAAATAAAGTTCTCTTTCTATACTTATTGCCTCTTCAACTAGTACGGACGTGACTGGAAGACCGGCTGGTCCGGTTTGTTTTGTTACGAGTTGCATGCCTATGATTTCCTGAGCAATTTCAAAGGCTTCCGTAGGGGTTTCAGCGACTTTAACTCCGCCAGCTTTCCCGCGAGCCCCAGTGTGGGCCTGAGCTTTGATTACAACTTTCCCACCAATTTCAGTGGCAATTGTCTTAGCTTCCTCAGGAGTCGCTGCAACCCTACCTTCAGGCACCGATACTCCATAATTCGCTAAAAGTTTCTTAGCTTGGTACTCATGTAATTTCATTTATCATCACCTCGTTAGCAGAATCAATTATCTTGAGACTCGAGCGTATCACCCACACGCGTGTAGTCTAGCGTCACGCGCAGGGTGATAGAGGCTGGTCAAAGAATTACGGCTTCTCTCTGTAGAAAGGTATAGAGTTGCGCGGGCCGGTGGGCTCCGTCTCTTCTGGTTTTTCCTGTAGGTTCTATTAGTCCACCTGCCAACATTTTTTTACGAAAATTTCTACGATCCACGGTTTGTCCCTCTAGTGCCTCATACACATCTTGAAGTTGGCGTAACGTGAACTCTTCCGGCAGAAGACTGTACGCGATATTCGAGTACTGAAGTTTGGCAGCGATGCGAGTAATTGCCTGCCGAATTACCTGATTATTATTGAAAGCAAGTTGAGGCAGTTCATTGACATTAAACCAGCCTGGTTTCCATTCTTCCTCAGTGCGTAGTATAACTCTTGTGAAATCAGTCAGGGCGAAATAAGCTACCGCAGCGGAGGTACTTTCATCGTCGAGTCCAGTTGTTGTGAATAATTGTTCAAGATACAGAGTATCTATTCCAGTTTCCTGAACAAGTTTTTTTTCTGCACTAGACTCGAGAGATTCACTCTTATTCCATTTCCCTCCAGGCAGAGCCCATTTATTTTGTTCGGGTGTTGCGGTTCTGTGGACGAGTAGTACGTGTGGCGCTCCATCGATAATTCCAATTATTACCAATATGACCGCGACATCAGTTGATAGCTCAGATTTTGTTTGGTTCATAAGACTCAGGATAACAATCCTTGGGAGAAGGTATTATTGGGGTGGATTTCCATATTCGCTTTGGGTCAGCTGTCGAGAGTGCGGACACGTTAAACCACAGAAAGCGAAAGGCTGTCTGCTTTATGACCCTTTAATGACCAAGCCGTTGTTTGGTTTATTTTGATCTTTTCTAGATTTCCAATTTTTACATCATCACTTGATTCAAAATGCACGATTGTTCCATGCTTCGTGCGGCCAGTCGCTTGTGTTTTGGTGACCGATTCAACTAGGATTTCAACTTCTGTGTTCAGCAGTTTTTGATTGATATTGAGACTTGATTCTTGATGAATTTCTTCTACTAGGTGCAGTCGTTGCTTTTTTATTTCAGTTGAAACATCATCAGTCATCTTGCGATCGGCGAAAGTCCCCGGTCTAGGCGAATAAGCCGCTACGTGTATGGTGTCGAACTGTACTTGTCGAAGTAGATCTAGTGTCTCCTGGAATTCACTATCAGTTTCTCCTGGACACCCTACTATTACATCGGTTGCTATAGCGGCATCAGGCATTTTTAGCCGGATTCGTTCTACTCGCTCTACAAATTCTTCAACTGTGTATCCACGTCGCATTCTTTTCAGCATTGAATTAGAGCCTGATTGGACAGGGATATTAAAGTGTTCACAGACTTTTTCAGACTGAGCCACTGAATCAATAATTTCATCAGTCATATCTTTCGGGTATGACGTGAGAAATCGCACTCTAGATATGCCTTCGACTTTTTCAATCGCTTCGAACAGAGTTGCGAGGCTTGGATGTTCAGCCAGATCATGACCGTAGGCTTCAACTGTTTGACCCAATAGGGTGACCTCTCGAATTCCCCGGTCGGCTAGCCAATTGATTTCGTCTAATACGTCAGCAACGGGTCTGGATCGTTCACGGCCACGTCGCAAAGGAACAATACAATAGGTACAGAATTTATCGCAACCATGCACCACCGGTATGTACGCGGATATTCCAGCCGGTAGGGCGTAGGTTCTAGTCATGCCTCCATCCAGCAGGACAGACAGAGAGCCCAAATCACCTTCAGATGGATCTTTTATTGTTTCCGCCAAGCTGAGAATTGGATCAAATTCCTGTGGTCGTGCCCAGGCATCAACATAGGGAAATCGCTTGGATAGTTGTTCTGTTTTTGGACCCACCATGCAACCCATAACAGCGATGTGAAGTCCTTCACCAGAAAGCTTTTGTTTTCGCAGTCTTCCTAATTGTGAGTACGCTCGGTCCTCGGCATGTTGCCTAACCGAACAGGTATTAATAACAAATAAATCTGCCGATTCGTCTTTCTCGACCGATTGCCAACCAAGTTTTTCTAGGCCAGCTGCGAGCTTAAGTGAATCTGCCTGATTCATCTGACAGCCCAATGTGGTTATATTGAAAGTTGGCATTTTTTGTCACCTTTTGTTTTTGAATTCACTTTTCAATTTTCTATGGCGGAGGGGGTGGGATTCGAACCCACGGTCCGGAAAAAACCGAACAAGCGCTTAGCAGGCGCCCGCACTAGGCCACTATGCGACCCCTCCGTCGCTAATAACTGACTCCTAAGTCTAACTCACGAGAATTCCATTGTCCTCAGCTAAATTAATAATCAAAACCAAGAGTTACAGTGCTTCAGCAAATTCGTGAATTTGCGCATCAATATTGCCTGCTTTGGAAATTTCTATAGTTGCATATGTTCCGGGTACGAAGAGAGATGGATATCCTTGACCGCCATTTACAAAAGTAATGTTTTTGTGGGAACTGATTTCTGGAACGTGAGTATGCCCATAGCAAATTACATCGAGCATTCCAAATTTTTCGACAGGAAAGTCGAGCAGAAGTTCGTCTAGTGATGGTTCAGGTCCCGCCCAAGCGGGATGCGTGATGCCTATTCGAACTTGTTCTATTTCCAAAATCTCTATATATGGAACGGTATCCCTTAGCTCACGAGGGTCAGAATTTCCGGACACGACAGCATGACTTTTTGCGTCATGTCTAAAACCTTCTACTGCATCTAGTGACACCCAATCGCCGCAGTGAATAGCGATGTCTGCTTCGCTAATTAAAGTACGAAGTTTTGAATTTATCTCGTCTTCCCACACTCTGACATGTGTGTCTCCAACGACCAACAAGCTAGTCATGATCACTAATCTGTGAAGTTGGGGAAACGGTATTAGAGAGCTCTTGTGGCGGAGGGGGTGGGATTCGAACCCACGGCTCACGAATCCGCGAGCGACGGTTTTCAAGACCGTTCCGTTCAACCACTCCGGCACCCCTCC
>CAJXBM010000089.1:0-3994 GCA_913051185.1 uncultured Chloroflexota bacterium
TGAACAACTAAATCAGTATTAAATCCATCAGGGAATTCATCAGCAATAAAATTAGTGGTAAGGTCTCCGTCAACGAAACGAGGGTGAACCATTAGTGCGTTAAGAAAGCTTATGTTGTGATTAACCCCGCGTATATAGTAGTTGTCTAAAGCATCTACCATGCGAGTAATTGACTGAGAGCGGTCATCGCCATAGGCAATTAACTTAGCAATCATGGGATCGTAGAATATTGATATTTCACCACCCTCATAGACACCGCTATCCACTCGAACCCCCTCTCCCTTAGGCTCCCTGTACTTAACTAGCCTACCTGTAGAGGGAAGAAAGTTACGTAATGGATCTTCGGCATATACTCGCGCCTCGATCGCCCAGCCAGACAAGGTAACATCGGTCTGAGTCAACATTAGCCTCTCGCCCGCTGCTATCCTAATCATAAGTTCTACAAGATCCTGACCTGTAACCAACTCAGTTACGGGATGCTCTACCTGCAGGCGAGTATTCATCTCTAAAAAATAGAAATTCATGTCTGCATCAGCAATAAATTCAACCGTGCCAGCTGATTGATAGTTAACGGCCCTAGCAAGAGCACAACTCTGCTCGCCCATCTTCTTGCGCGTTTCATTATCTAAAAAAGGAGATGGCGCTTCCTCTATAACTTTTTGATGTCGGCGTTGGATAGAACATTCTCTTTCACCAAGATAAATCACGTTACCCTGACTATCCGCCATTACCTGAATCTCAATGTGTCTGGGTTGTTGTATATATTTTTCTATAAAAATACGATCATCACCAAAACTCGATTTCGCCTCATTTGTTGCTCGTTCAAAACCTTCCCGACAATCTCCGTCATTGTTGGCCACTCGCATTCCCTTACCTCCACCACCAGATGAGGCCTTGAGCATTACCGGATAACCGATCTCAGCACTAATTTCTATGGCATGGTCAGCATCTCTAACCACGTCGGTATAACCCGGAATTGTATTAACACCTGCTTGCTCCGCGATCCGTTTAGAAGTAATTTTATCACCCATTGATTCTATGGCTTCTTTACTCGGACCGATAAAAATAATGCCTGCAGCATCCAGGGAATCACGGAAATGACCATTTTCAGACAAGAAACCATAACCAGGATGAACAGCATCAGCACCAGTATCAAGGCAAGCCTGTATGATTTTATTGATCGCCAGATAGCTATCTGAGGACACGGACGGTCCTATATGGACCGCTTCATCAGCCATTTGAACATGCAGAGAATCACGATCAGCATCTGAGTATACTGCAACGGTAGCAATACCCATCTTCTTTGCAGTGATGAACACCCTGCAGGCTATCTCGCCACGATTGGCCACTAAAATCTTTTTCAGCATTGGTATCTCTATTTAATCCTTGAATAGCTTAAAGAGGAATATTGCCATGCTTACGCCAAGGATTTTCAACAGACTTATTGCGTAACATAGCTAGCGATCTAGCAACTCGCTTTCGGGTAGTGTGAGGCATGATTACATCATCAACATAACCTCGTTTACTTGCGCTAAATGGATTTGCAAACTTCTCTTTATATTCTTCAGTTCGAGCTGCTATTTTCTCTTTATCACCCAAATCCTTGCGGAAGATAATCTCGACCGCGCCCTTTGGACCCATCACAGCAATCTCAGCCGAGGGCCAAGCTAAGTTCACATCCCCACGAAGATGTTTTGATGACATAACATCATAAGCTCCCCCATAGGCCTTTCGAGTAATCACCGTAACCTTTGGAACCGTGCATTCAGCATAGGCATATAGAAGCTTGGCTCCATGTTTAATAATACCGCCGAACTCCTGGCTGGTGCCGGGCATAAATCCAGGCACATCAACAAAGGTTAGGACAGGGATATTAAAAGAATCACAAAAACGGATGAATCTTGCTGCTTTTTTTGACGCATCTATATCTAAGCACCCAGCCAGCACCATTGGCTGATTAGCAATTACTCCAACACTAGAGCCATCTATCCTGATAAAACCTGTAAAAATATTCTTGGCATAATTCACCTGCGTCTCAAAGAAAACTCCCTCATCAGCAACCTTTAAGATAGTTTCTTTCATGTCATAGGGTTTATTAGGATCACTTGGAATAAGAGTATCTAACGACATCTCTACTCGATCAGCAGAATCCTCCGTTGGCCATACAGGTGGTTTTTCTTGATTATTAGCAGGAAGATAATTGAAAAAGAGACGTACTTTTTCAAGCGCCTCAATATCATTCTCAAACGCTAAGTCTGCCACTCCAGATTTAGTCGAATGAGTCAAAGCTCCACCCAGCTCCTCTGCTGTCACGGCTTCATGAGTCACCGTTTTAACCACATCAGGGCCCGTCACAAACATGTAGGAACTATCTTGGACCATAAAGATAAAGTCAGTAATCGCCGGTGAATAAACAGCACCACCTGCACAGGGACCCATGACCATTGAAATTTGAGGGATCACTCCAGATGCCATTACGTTGCGCTGAAAAACTTCAGCATAACCACCTAGAGATGCAACACCCTCTTGAATACGCGCTCCACCAGAATCATTAAGCCCAATAATAGGAGCTCCGACCTTCATTGCTTGATCCATTACCTTGCAGATCTTTTCCGCATGAGCCTCAGAGAGTGCACCTCCAAAAACGGTAAAATCCTGACTAAATACAAAAACTAAACGACCATTAATGGTTCCGTAGCCGATCACAACGCCGTCTCCAGGTACGTGCTGCTGATCCATATCAAAATCAGTACAACGATGCTCTACAAACATGTCCCACTCTTCAAAACTATTTTCGTCAAGAAGCAGATCAAGTCGCTCGCGCGCAGTTAACTTACCTTTTGCGTGCTGAGTATCAATTCGTTTTTGACCACCGCCCAATCGGGCGAGTCGTCTTTTCTCTTCTAACTGTTCAAGAATTTCGTGCATCAATTTCTCCCTCGGAGCGATTTACAATTTAATAAGATCTAGGACCGCTGATGCGGCCTCTGGGATATTAGTCCCGGGACCAAAGATCGCAGACACTCCCTGCTTCGTCAGCTCCGCGTAATCTTTAGGAGGAATCACTCCCCCACAGATCACCAAAATTTCGCTCGCATCCTGTCTTTTTAATGATTCGATCATTTGCGGCACTAACGTTTTGTGTCCAGCAGCTTGGGATGACACACCTACTACGTGAACATCATTTTCGATGGCCTGACGAGCTGCCTCATCAGGTGTTTGAAACATAGGCCCTATATCTACATCAAATCCTAAATCTGCAAATGCTGTTGCGATAACTCTCGCGCCACGATCATGACCATCTTGTCCCATCTTGACCACTAACATTCTCGGGCGACGACCATGCTGCTCAGCAAAATTTTCTACTTTCCGTTTGATCTTCATAAATTCCTCGTCGTCTTCATAGGCTGAACCATAAACCCCACTCATCGATCGGGTTTGTGCTCTATGACGCCCCCAAACCGACTCTAAAGCATCACTAATCTCACCAACAGTCGCTCTTGCTCGAGCTGCATTAACAGCTAACTCAAGTAGATTGCCTTCACCACTTTTGGCGGCCTGAGTAAGTGCATTCAACGAATTTTGATAAGCATTAGGATCTCGAGATTCACGAATATCGTCAAGTCTTTGGATCTGCGATATTCGAACCGCAGTGTTATCAATATCTAATACATCAACTTCTGGCTCCTCAGATAACTGATATTTGTTAACCCCAATAATAACTTCATCGCCCCGATCTACTGCCGCCTGCCGCAAGGCTGCTGCCTCTTCAATGCGCAATTTTGGCATTCCCGATTCCACAGCTTTAGTCATGCCACCCATGTCTTCCACTTCATTAATCAACACCATCGCAGCGTCAATTAGCTCACTAGTCAGACTTTCGACATAGTAAGAACCAGCCAAAGGGTCAATGACATTGGTAATACCTGTTTCTTCCTTAATAACCAATTGAGTATTTCGCGCAATTCCAGCGGCAAATTCTGTGGGCAAACCC
>CAJXBM010000090.1:0-3887 GCA_913051185.1 uncultured Chloroflexota bacterium
ATCAATGAATGTTTCTTTTTTACCGATAACCTTACCTGCGTCGTTGACAACATCAACTGCCAAAATTCTATTGGTCAAATTGCGTCGCTGGTTCTTGGGGATGTCAGTGACTACTCGATAATAAGGACTCTGGATAAATCCAAAATCATTGATCTCACCGTACATTGCGAGTGCACCAATCAATCCGATATTTGGCCCCTCCGGAGTTTCAATTGGACAAATTCTTCCATAGTGGCTGTAGTGAACATCACGTACGTCGAATTTAGCTCTATCCCTCGATAATCCCCCAGGACCCAACGCTGACAATTTACGCTTGTGGGCAATCTCTGAAAGAGGATTGACTTGATCCATAAACTGAGAAAGCTGCGCACCTCCGAAAAATTCCTTCATTGCTGCTTCTACTGGCCGACTATTGACAAATTGAACCGGTGACATTTCTTGTAACTTTTCAGTATCCGCAATCATCAACCGATCACGTACAACTCGTTCCATTCTCCGTAAACCAATACGAAACTGATTAGCAACCAATTCACCAACTGGTCTTACACGTCGATTAGCCAAATTGTCAATATCGTCGACATAACCATCACCGTGATTTAACTTCCAGACCAACTCGATTATGGCAAGAATGTCGAAGCGTGTTAATTCGCGTTGATTAGTACTGCTACGTTCGATCCCCAATCGCTCATTCAACTTATGTCTGCCAACCCGTCCTAGATCGTATCCTCGTCGGTCAAAAAACATAGCCTCAATCTGAATTTTTGCGGTATCAACCGCAGGTGGATCACCAGGCCGCATCACCTTATAAAAATCTACTAAACCAGAATACTGATCAGTGGAACTATCCTTCGAAAGAGTCAAATCAAGATAATTGGTAGCGGAACCACCATCGAGCTCGCCTAGCAATCTTTGGATTCGATCGTCAGTCCCTAATGTCAATTCAAGACGATTATGAAAATTTGCGGATGCCTCCTGCAAAGCCTTCTCCGCCTCTGACATTTCGAGTTGAGCATCTGCTCGCAATTCCCCAATATCTTCCTTGTCGCTCTTACCACGAAGTTCTTTATTACGCTGCTGAGCAGTGGCGAGTCGTTCCTGTGCTCGCTCAAAATTTTCCTCGAAGTGCTTTATTCGTGTTTTGTCCTCAGAAGAAAACGGTAAGAGTTCTTCCGAATCAATAGCTCTCAATAAGACTGTTACAGGAACTCGTTTTTTTCGATCTACTTTTACACCTATACCGTTTCGAACAGATGTTTCAAACTCAAGCCATGCGCCTCTATTCGGAATAACTTTTGCTGCAGCCAAAGGCTGGTCGGACGCCGCCTCATCTTCAGCTGAAAAATAAACCCCCGGTGAACGAACTAGTTGAGAAATCACCACTCGTTCGGCACCATTGATTAAAAATGTGCCGTGCGGGGTCATCATAGGAACAAAACCAAGCCATACTGGCTGTTCTGCACCCCCACCGTCAGCAAACTCTAACACTGCCTTTGCACCGAGCCTTCGTTGATAAGTAAGGTCGTTCGCACGGCACTCAGCCTCCGACCGCTCAGCATCGTCAAAGAAAGGTTCAGTTATCGAGAACTTAACCCTTTGACCGGCATCCTGTATAGGATTCATTTCATCGAGCAGTTCTTGCAATCCTGATACCTCATCGGGGTCAAAATCCACTGGTACAGGTACTGCTCGGGTAAAGTCTGTTCCAAGAAATCGAGCATACGACTTACGAGGCATTTCAATAAGCCCCGGCAAACTCTCAGCCGCACGCTTAGATCCAAATATTTTTTCTTGCTTCGGTAGGGCCCTTCTTGTTCTTACAATTCTCCGTGATCGGATTTCCTGATTCTCACCCGCCGCATCGCTGGTGGAAGTTTTAGAGTCTGAGGTCAAGTTGGTACCTTTCTGCTGTAGTTCAAAATTGTTAATTTTAAACTCTAGTTCCAGTCACACGTCACGTTGGCAACTTATCTTCATGTTTAGAGAAACCTGCAAGACCCTGCAAGAGGGAATTACAGAGCCGACCAGCAGTCGACTTAATAACTTACTTTCATCTAATATGAGTGAAATATTTGCCTGTCAGTTGTCATGCCCCACGCAACGATTCAACTGATGAGTATAGAACGGTACCTAGACTAGCGCAACCGCATCACTTAATTAAGCGGGGTAACAGAGCAGATCGTAAGGAAGTGATCCTTTCACGATAGTTGGCACCATTTCACCAGGCTTGAACACACCTTTAACAAAGGCCATACCGTCCACTTCAGGGGCATCTCTAAACGATCTGCCAATAGAAAATAGATCGCCGTCCGTATTTTCCCCTGGCTCCTCACTTTCGATTAACACGTCTACTCTTTCGCCCACTAAGTTTTTTGTGCGTGAGGCGGAAATGTCTTGAGCTAATCCCATAAGCCGACTATACCTGTCAGCGACTACCGCGGAATCGACAGCCCCCTCGTACTCAAAGGCAGGAGTCCCGTCCTGAGGTGAATAACTGAATGCCCCAATGTGGTCGAACTTCCACTCTTTTGCAAATTCTAATAATTCTAAAAACTCAGACTCCGTTTCGTCAGGAAAACCAACTATAAACGTAGTCCGCAAGGCTATGTCTGGCATAGCTTTTGTTAGTAGATCAAGACTTTGATTTGCCTTGCGTAATGAGGGCCGTTTCATCCTTCTCAAGGTAGCGTCACTACCATGTTGTAATGGCATGTCAACGTACGGAACAACATTCGGCAATCCTGACATAGTTTCGACAAGCTTTGGTGTAACCTTGCCAGGATAGGCATACATTAATCGAATCCATGGTACCTCAGGAACAGCCTCCGATAACTTCTCTAGAAAATCTGCTAGCCCATCTTTATTGTTGGTATCTTCTCCAAATGCAGTCGTATCCTGAGCAATCAACACTAATTCCTTAGCACCAGCGTACGCGTGCATCTTAGCTTCCGAAAGCAACCTTTGCTCGTCACCCGATCGCATCGCGCCTTTTATTTGAGGGATAATACAAAATGTGCAGGGGCGATCACATCCATCAGATACTTTTAGATAGGCTGATACAGCCGCCCCGGGCATCGTTGCATCGGGAATGTCATAGGTTTCCTCTGAAGGACCAAGCGCCAACGCGATTGAATCCCATTCTTCAGCACCAAATGTGTTGTCAACTCCTGGTATCTCTCTTTTTACCCGATCACTTGCTATCTGGGTGAGACAACCTGCAACCCACAATTGTTGATCTTCCGCACGACTACTGTCCAAATCACGTATTGCATTCAACGACTCCTCGGACGCATCGTCAATAAAACCGCACGTATTTACCAAAAGAAGGTCAGCATCCTGCCTATTGAAACTTGGAATGTGACCAGACGCGCGCAATGCCGACTCCATACGCCAAGAATCCACGGTGTTTTTTGCGCAACCCAAGGTCTTCAAATGATATTTCATAGACCCACAGCATAATCCAGTCTTTCTTTACTGGTATATCACGTATGCAGGTGGAAAGCTCAACTGCATCAATTCAATCGGTTTCAGTATTGGATTATCCCAGTCAAAAAAAAGTTTGATCGCTGGCCATTCCGAAGACGGTCCGAGAGAAAACTGCGAAAAGTCCGCTAGTTTAGCTGCTGGGGTACCCCAGCCATCAGCATCAATAATCAGATCTACTTCGGGCACATCAGCAAAGGTTTCATCTGGTAGCATGATGCTGAGGAACTGATGCACCACTAGAGCTTTCCTTGGTAGATCATATTTAATCACTAAATCCGATAAGACCCTCTGCGCTGTATCTATCTCAGCAGCCGTTAGTCGGCCAATGTAGTCTCCCCCAGGAGGCACACCTGAATACTTTGTAGCCCATTCTGGATCAAGTGCGAGGTGAACATGAGGCATTT
>CAJXBM010000091.1:0-3574 GCA_913051185.1 uncultured Chloroflexota bacterium
TCAACCAAACGCTCCAACCCGTCGGGGAGACTTTCGATGAGACATGCTTCAAGCTCTTCATTAAGGAAAGGATTGCCTCCCTCCCAAATGACCTTGCCGCCACCCAGTGCACCTCCAGATCCACGCTGTGATAGTTGCGTTAGACAATTATTCAATACGTCAAATTCAGCTTGTTCTACCCAAACTCCCTCTCGCAGTTCAGTCAACCGCTCCGTCCCTCCGGATAGACTTTCAAGGATGCAGGCCTCAAGATATTCGTCTTGAAAAGGGTTCGGGCCTTGCCAATTTGCCCTTCTCGGCGTCGCATTCGTACCTCCGTCAACGACAGGAGCAGTTACCTTAGCGGAATTTATGCATTCAGTAAGGATATTGATCTCAGCTTGACTTGCTACGGCTCCGTCGCGGAGCTTAATTAGGCGGGCCATCCCTGTTGGTAGGTTTTCAACAAGGCACGATTCGAATTCCATTGACTGGAAGGGATTCGTCATAATTCCCAAACCACTTTGCGTGTCGACAATCTCTTCGGTTTGGCTACACGAGAGGAGTAAAAATAACATCAGCACAGTGGCAAGTACGCTTCGCACTGGGGCCCCTCTCAACTGCAAATTTGTTCCTATATTTTAGAGGCGAGCATCATCAGATAGGTGAGCTGCCTGGTAGGTTTGAAGAATAATAAAGATATGTTATTGCTCTAGCTACTCTCTAGAACGATTAGCTCTTGAGAACAAATCTATCTGGGCGATACGGATCTAAATCACCGTTGGATATTCCCGTTACGATTTCTAATGCTGCCAAAGCCCCGACTAGTGGGGCAAGTGTGACACCACTGTGCATCAGCGTCAGATAAATATTATTATGCTCGGGTGAAAATCCGATTACCGGAAGACCGTCCTCCGGCATAGGCCTGAAACCGACAGGAACCCTGACTGCCTCAACACCAGATAGCTGATCAAAATATAAAGCCGCTCTTTGAATAAGCTCATCAGCATATTCTTGCGAATCATCTTCTGCTTCACTTTCTTGATCGCCAGCACCGATCATCACCACGCCATCAATGTCTTGTCTGATATGTATTTCTTTTTCTTTTTTGCTGACAGGTGGCAGATATATGGTGGCCAAACTATGGATGAAGGCCGGCAGCGGTTTGGTTTTTGCAACCACTCCAGGGCTTCTCCTCTGAGGTAAGTTTATACCTGCAGTCTTCGCCAATTTAGTTGAATCTATTCCCGCAGCTATCACTATTTGGTCAAATTCCATTTCCTGGTCATCCAAGCGCAGAAAAACTTTATCCCCACTTTGGGTAATGGAGTCAACAAAAGTATTCAAATAGACTTTTCCACCAGCCTCCTGAATTTTATGCATACAGGCCTCCACCACCTTAACCGGTAAGACATGTCCTTCGTCACGGGTGTAAATGCCAGTGTGAAATCGCCCAATTTTTAAGTTCGGCTCTAAAGTGGAGAGTTCGTCCGATGATATCAGCCTCGATGAATATCCCCACGAGTTAAGTCGTTCAGACTCAGAAACCAATCTTCGGCCCTCATCGGGATCTGAGCAGTAAGTGACATTTCCACCCCATCTAAGTCCAATATCAGCGTCCAGTTGTTCGGCAAACCTAGACCACCGGTCCATCGACCGATAATTTAAATCGTAGTAGTGCCTGGGCTGTTTTGAAAAAGCGTTTAGCCACGCAAATGAGTGGCCGCTTGCTCCCGTTCCAGGCATATTTTTATCAAATACCGACACCTCGACCCCGTGTTGAGACAAATGAAAAGCTACTGAAGCCCCGATAATCCCAGCGCCAATTACTGCGATTTTTTGGTTGGTCATATTTAATCTCGCTGATATGGCAGAGACGAGTGATGAAGCACAATTCGCAGGGTACCACTTGCATCTTTTCTGTAGCCCCAGCTCTTGTCCACAATCGTGATACCACCATCTTTATCTAAAAAAGTGACACTACCCATCCACATGGCAACTTGGCCATCCACGAAACTTGCAGCTGTTTCCGAAGTCACTTCACGCCAACTACGCAGACCAAACCCATGGTCCTGTGGAAAGTCTGGGTCATGCCCAACAAAATAAGATAAGGCTCCTTCGCGGGTCGTACGGAAGGTGTGTTCTCCACTGGCCATAGTTGGTTTGAAAAGCACAGGGCCAAACTCATAATCATAGACAGCATCAAGCGCTCTATTAGCGATCTCAGTGGCTGACTCGATTCCTTCAGTATCGAAAGCAATCGAGATCGCGACCAACGCGTCACCCCAGTCTATTCGTGCGGTCGCAAGTTCCGTCTCTGTGATTTCGGACACAGAATCCTCCTCATACATAACCTGAGGAACAAACTATCACGAACCTTCGTTACTGGAAGTATCGAACTTTAGTCTGAGTTTTCAGAAGATGATTGCGAGCTATTGCTCAGATATCGCCGCCAATGCAGCGGCACTGATCTCTCCAAATTCACTCACAGGAACTACTTCCATCTCTCCAAGTGCAACGAGAGGCATACATAACGTCATTATTGCTGCGGCGTTGTCAGCTTCGATAATCATGTATCCCTTGTGAGCTGGTGCATCCATCCATGAGCCATGAACAGTGACCTGATCGTTGCCTTCCGCTACTGCTTTCATGCCCTCGACTTGTCCCGCCGGGTCATCCGAATTAAGCGGGCAAGTCTCCCAATTATGTCGATGTGTGACGTGAAATAACATCCATTCCTCCTTCTATACCTAATATATCCAAGCTATCTAACCATTCGCTCAGAACCTGTAATTTGTTGACTATATCGCTTAGGAACGATTTTTGAAAGCGCCCTACTGATGCAACTTACAAGAATTGATGAAACAATCCCACGTATGATTTTTGAAATTTTGCATACCCTAGTGATATTACAAGTCGGACTGACAGCTGGACTTTTACTTATTTTCTCGATCGCAGTTAACCCCGGATTAGCAAGGCTTAGTGAGGAAGAATATTACCGCGCTATGAAATTTATAAATCAAGTGATTTTAAATCCAATATTTTTTTTGGTATTCATTGGTCCTGTAATAACAATGCCACTTCTAACTTACATGAGCAGAAATGATTCAGATATGTTTATTTTGACTCTGTTTTCAACAATTTGTTATTTTTTAGGCGTCATACTGATTACCAGTTTTAAAAATGTTCCACTAAATAACAGATTAGAAAAATTAGACTCAGAAAAATTTATGGACGTGTTCTTATGGTATAAGAAACCGTGGAATTTTTGGCATAACATCAGAACTTTTTTTGGGCTTGCCTCTTTTCTTATCTTATCTACAAATTTGGTTTTTTAAAGTAATTAATTTTTCAAACAAGTTGTAAAACATATACTCTGAAATATGTCGTAGTTAAACTACCAGCATGAAATCATTTGCACTCATGCTGACGTTCCTACTTTTCCTCACTAGTTGTCAAAGTTCCTCTGGCGGTGAAAGTCCGTTGGTAACCGGCACTTTAAGCAAAAGTGGAACTCAACCAAACACCACAAGCACTGCGTCAAGCACTCCTACCAATACTGCCTCAAGCACTCCTACCAATACTGCCTCAAGCA
>CAJXBM010000092.1:0-3347 GCA_913051185.1 uncultured Chloroflexota bacterium
GAACCAAGAATAATAATTGCATCCGCTACATACTCACCAACAGTGAGTTCATGAAGGGCCTGAAGGTTAGAAAGACACGAAGACCTAACTTTACATCTGTAGGGACGATTACCCCCCCTACTAACCATATAAACCCCGTACTCACCTCGTGGAGCCTCAGTTCGAAGATATACCTCGCCAGGAGGAGTTCGAAGCATCCGTGGCATTTTTTCCGGCAGTATCGGACCAGGCGCTAAGCGATCTAAGCATTGAGATATTATCTTGATAGACTCACGCATTTCCAAAACTCGGCAGTAATAACGGTCAAATACGTCGCCGTGATCGCCAGTTATCACATCCCACTCAAGTTCATCATATTTGAGATATGGTTCATCGCGCCTGATATCCATATCAACGCCCGATGCCCGCAGTGAAGGTCCACTCATCCCGAGAGCAATCGCACGCTCAGCAGATATTGCACCAACCCCTTGTGTCCTGGCGAGAAAAATCTCATTCTCGGATAACAACGAGTCGAAATCGTCAATTCCCTGTTCTGATGATTTCAAAACTTCTTTTACTCTGTCCACAAAATTAATTGGGACATCCCAGGCTACTCCACCTGGTCGAAAATACGCATACATCATTCTGTCGCCCGAGACTTCTTCAAAAAGATCGATCAATGCTTCTCGTTCCCGCCACGCGTAGATAAAAGGAGTACCAAATACGCCGGTATCCACCCCGAACGCACCTAAAAACATAAAATGACTGGACAGGCGATTAAGCTCAGATAAAATCATTCTGATCCATTGAGCCCGCTCCGGAACTTCTAGATCTGCTAAAGCTTCTACTGCCATGACATACGATAACTCCGCATTAAAAGCAGCCAAGTATTCAGTTCGGTCCATAAAACCAATACCTTGCCGGAAATCCATAGTCTCACAAAGCTTCTCGGCTCCTCTGTGCAAATAACCGATATAAGGGATCACATCACGCACAACTTCTCCATCGACGGTCATCACCATTCTAAATACTCCGTGTGTGGATGGATGCTGAGGACCGACATTCAGTAGGAGATCTTGCGTCTCGAATTCTGCCGATCGATCGGATGTTTGTGACAAAACTTCGACCACTTAGAGTTCCTCTCCTGAATAGCCCATACCTTCGCCCTGTAAGACCTCAATTTCAGCCAACGGGTGATCTTTTCTTAGAGGGAAAGTGTCATCAATTTCCTCAGGCATTAACAAGTTCCTAGGATCCGGATGACCAGAAAACTTAATACCAAACATTTCCGCGACTTCGCGCTCCAACCAATTAGCGGCCGGCCAGATGCCCGTGACAGTAGGTAGTCTCAAAGATTCGTTTGAAAGGAATACTTTCACCGTAACATTGTGTTTCTTCGAAATTGAATAAAGATGGTAAACAACTTCCATTCCATCGGCCATGTTGTCAACCGCAGTGAGAGATCTGAGGTAATCAAAATTAGCATCTTCATCGTCGCGTAACGCCCTCGATGCCTCAACTATCTCATCAGTCTCAACACTAACTATCACGTCCATGAAACCAGTTTCTCGAGTTACGCCAATCCCTAACAAGGCGTTGTCCACGATCGACCAAATCTCGGCGTGGTCACCAATCTGATTTGTGAATTGCTCCTCAGTAGGCTCGGTTGTCATTTACCTTGTACTTTCCGTTCTTCCATTATGAGCTCCTGTAGAGCTATGAATGAGTCAATCAATGCCTCTGGGCGCGGTGGGCAGCCTGGGACATAAACATCAACCGGAACAACTTTATCCACGCCCTGCAACACACGATCATATCGTGTGTAAGGACCACCATTGGTAGCACAGGCGCCCATTGAAATAACCCACTTGGGGCCCGGCATCTGTTCGTAGAGAAGCTTGACTGAAGGAGCCATTTTCTTGGTCACAGTTCCTGCAACAATCATCACATCCGACTGTCGAGGTGAAGGCCAAGGCACAATACCAAATCTATCCAAATCATAATGAGCCATATAAGTGGCAATCATCTCAATCGCACAGCAAGCTAGACCAAAAGTCATTGGCCAAAGAGACGACTTACGCGATGCGCCTAAAAGGAGATCCAAAGGCGCTTGAATTATACCCGGCAGAATTTGCTTATATAAAGCTTTGCCCGGTACGTACTGCGTCGGCGCCAATAGTGGTGCTTCGCTTGGATGTTCAGTGGGTAAGGCAGGCAGAACCGGAATAATCTCCGGTGCGGTCACCGGAGATTCAGCTGGAACCGCTGCAGGATCGGCCGGAGTTATCGCCATTGTAAAGCTCCTTTCTTCCAGGCATACCCTAGAGATAGCGCTAATACACCTATGAACAGCACCATCAACCAATAAGCGAATACACCGATATTAAGAAATGACATAGCCCAAGGAAATATAAATATTGCCTCGACATCAAAAACTATAAACAAAATAGCGTACAAATAAAAGCGCATCCCTATGTTCGTGGAAGCCCGACGAATGGGCAACAT
Organism: uncultured Chloroflexota bacterium; assembly: GCA_913051185.1. Lineage (GTDB taxonomy): Bacteria > Chloroflexota > Dehalococcoidia > UBA2979 > UBA2979 > UBA2979. The sequence goes on from CAJXBM010000092.1 coordinate 2,485, forward strand.
CCCGCACTCATAAGTAGTCAACTTTTGATTTTCCTTAGAAAACGGTGCGAGCAGACGGGCCCCTATCAGCGCGGTGAATACCAGAATAAATCCTACTACCCCGCCCAGCATAACTGGCAAATAATTAATATATAGTGCGGTCTCAGATTCCATCAATAATGTTACCTTTACGTCGTTTAAGGCATTCGAAAATTAACATCGCGTCACCCGTAAGGTCAATTCCAATTTGAACTTCTGAAGTTTAGCAAACTTCGGTCTCAGAAGACATCGAATAGATCAAATTACCCGCAAGAAACTTTTTAATAAAATTAGTGAGGCATCTTAAGTACTCTGCCCGAGTTAACAGCGCTCGACCATCATCGTTCTTTTTCGAGATCAGCCATCACCGATTCAATAGCGCTACGAACATGCTGATCTTCAATATACGCAGCACCTTCAGTTTCTCGGATAGAGGCAGCTCTTTGCAAAATCAACGCGCGGGGCACACCACTGGGTGGTTCGACTCCCCAGGCAGTCAGAGTTATTAACACTCCGTTTGGATCTTCCAAAAACACTATCCTCTCATAGCCCCTTGTGATTTGCTCGGAACCCTGAACACCTGCACGTGACATCTCATCCCACATATTATTCATTTGATCGAGCGAAATATTAAAGGAGAGGTACTGCATTGAACCCACTCCAGGTGACGCCGCAGCAATATTTACGGCATTACTCTCACGAGGACCCACTAACTGAACAAAAGTATCCCCGCCACCCGCATATAACATAGCCACTATGGACTCTGGATCGTCTCGGTTTGGCTCGATATACAAGGGTCGAAGTCCCAATCTTTCATAAAATTTAAGAGACTCCTCAATATCCGT
>CAJXBM010000093.1:0-3239 GCA_913051185.1 uncultured Chloroflexota bacterium
CAAAATGCCCATAACTAGCCGTTTGCTTGTATATAGGGCGCCTCAAATCAAAACGTTCAATTATCGCTGCTGGTCTGAGGTCGAAATGGAGCTGCACAACGTCCGCCAACTCAGAATCACTCATAGTACCTGTCCCAAAAGAATCCACCATGACCGAAACAGGTCGGGCAATGCCGATCGCATATGAAATTTGTAACTCAAGTCGCCTGGCCAACCCAGCCGCAACAAAGTTCTTTGCTACATGTCTGGCTGCGTATGCGGCCGATCGATCAACCTTGGATGGATCTTTGCCACTAAACGCACCACCCCCATGTCTTGCCGCACCACCATAAGTGTCGACAATAATTTTGCGTCCTGTCAAACCAGCGTCAGCCATCGGACCACCCATGACAAATCGTCCGGTTGGATTAATTAGAAATTTAGTCTCATCCGTCTGGAGCTCTGTTGGACAGACAGGTTTGATAACTTCTTCTATCACGGCTTCTCGTAAATCAGACAGGCTTATATCAGGCAAATGCTGAGCAGATATCAGTATAGTATCCAAATAACTCGGCACTCCATTCTCATATGCCACTGTCACTTGACTCTTACCGTCTGGTCCTAGCCACGGGAGGACGTTTGCCTTCCTAACATTGGCTAACTGCCTTGTGAGTTTGTGCGCGAGCGCTAGAGGGGCGGGCATAAATTGACCTGATGCTATAGATGCTCCATTATCTCTGAGCTCTAGCTCAGTCTCGTCACACGCAAATCCAAATACCATACCTTGATCACCAGCACCAACTCGCTCGTATGGATCAATCTCTTTAGACCGATCCACTCCTTGAGCTATATCTGGAGATTGTTCCGCAATCGAATTCAAAACTCCGCAGGACTGGGCATCAAAACCGAATGCAGGACCTGAATAACCGATCTCCGATATTGTTTTACGCACTATCTTCTCGATATCAACATATCCCGCTGTATGCACTTCCCCAAATACCCACACAGTCCCAGTGGTGGTCGCAGTTTCACATGCAACACGTGAGTCTGCATCCTGCACCAATAATGCGTCTAAAATAGAATCCGATATTTGATCGCATAATTTATCTGGGTGTCCCTCTGTTACTGATTCACTGGAGAAAAGAGTAAAACTCATTCAGTACCTGCCTGCCATGATGACAAATATTCTTCCTGTTGTGCGCTCAAACGATCAATTGAAACTCCCATAGAAGTTAACTTCAGCATCGCTATTTCATTGTCAATTTCACTAGGTACAGGATATATCAGATTCTCAAGCGACTGATGCTGATTAACAAGATATTCCACTGCCAGTGCCTGATTAGCAAAAGACATATCCATTACCGAAGCCGGATGTCCTTCAGCAGCACCTAAATTGACCGCCCGACCTTCCGCCAAAACCACAAGTCCACGCCCATCTGGCATGACATATTCTTGAACAAACGGTCGAAGATCTCGTACTGATTCAGCCATACCTCTGAGCGATTTTACATCAACTTCAACATCGAAATGTCCCGAATTCGCTAAAATCGCTCCGTCCTTCATATGAACAAATGCATCAGGTGTGATGACGTCCCTATTGCCTGTCACCGTTAGAAAAATATCGCCAAGTGCGGCTGCAGCCTCTATTGGCATCACTCTATAGCCATCCATAACTGCTTCTAAGGCTGGAACTGACTGAACTTCTGTAACGATTACGTTTGCGCCCAAACCTTGAGCCCGCATGGCCACACCTTTTCCGCACCAACCGTATCCACAGACTACAACTGTTTTACCCGCAATCAAAATATTAGTTGCACGGATAACACCGTCTAGAGTCGACTGTCCGGTGCCATAGCGGTTATCAAAAAAATGTTTAGTACTGGCATCATTCACGCCAATAATCGGGAATTCAAGATTACCCTCGTTTTCCAACGCCTTATCCCGAGTGATACCTGTTGTAGTTTCTTCAGTCCCACCAATAATATTTGTGAGTAAATCTCTTCTATCTGTATGAAGCAGCGCCACTAAATCAGCTCCATCATCAACAGTAATATTAGGTCCGAATGCGATTGCCTCGTTGAGATGACGAGAGTAGGTTTCGGTACTCTCGCCACTAATAGCCCAGGTCGGGACATCATAGGCATGAAGCATGGCAGCAGCGACATCATCCTGAGTTGATAGTGGGTTCGAGGCACAAAGTCGTATCTCTGCTCCGCCGTCCTTGAGGGTCAAAATCAAATTAGCAGTCTCAGTAGTAACATGAAGACATGCAAGTATTTTTACACCTGCCAACGGTTTGTTTGCACTAAATCGCTCGCGAATCCCTCGGAGTACCGGCATCTCGCGCTCTGCCCATTCAATCCGAACGACGCCTTCCTTTGCCAAATCAGCGTTTGCTATGTCGCCGTCCTGCTGTTGCTCACCCATTAAACCACCTCAATCTGAAAATCTCCGCGCAAAGGCCTAGCGTCTTATCTAAATCGTGACCAAGAAGTCGTCACTCCCGTTTCGCTTTGCTTTCCTAAAAAGTTTCCTAACTTGGTAAAATCGCCTGGTACTGAGTCTGCCCTCAATTACCTCAGACTTCAGGTTAAAGCCTAATCTCTTATATGCACTCACTGCAGGTATATTCTCAGGATCAACTGTCAAAACCACCTCATTGCAACCAATAGCTAGGAGACTGGAGGTGACTGCTGACGTTGTCACCTGAGCAAGTCCTAAACCCCGTGCGCCTGGATGGGTGTAGACATTACCGACCACTGCGACTTCCTCTTTCTCAGAGATAACATGTGTGCCTGCTATTGCAGCCAACACCCCTGATTTTCTCACGCCCCAATAGACGCCCTCGTTCACCACGCGAGCTGGATATTGATTCAAACCAGGCCCAGATCTATACAAGGAATTAATTTCCTCAATGTCCTCTGGTCTTAATCGACAAAGATAGTAGTCTGAGTCCAACTTCGCAGCTACGGGCTTAAAAGAAGATTTAGTCGTGAGCATTCGATTCATTTTCAATACAGCAGAAATATGATGGCTCTTGCTAATACTTTCAAAATGTTCCGGACTCGCTGTGGCAAGATAGGATTTCCGTAAGCTCGGGGCGACAAGCAAAGTAGCCTCGATCGCGTATCTGTCTCCAAAAGTTAACAGAAGTGAATTAGGCTGATTTACGTAAAAAATCAAGCTTCGTCCAGTCGGTCCAGTTGCAAAATAATACTGAATCGAATATCTCGTTGAAAAATCAATCCCCAAGGTACTCG
>CAJXBM010000094.1:0-3190 GCA_913051185.1 uncultured Chloroflexota bacterium
CTACGTCTTCGGCTGCTACGTCTTCGGCTGCTACGTCTTCGGCTGCTACGTCTTCACCACTCAATGCCAATTGACTCGCTCGAGCCTCGATAAGACCCATAAAATCTCTTTGGGTCGCCGTTAACAAAGAAGCAAACTCTGAAATTTTGCCCGTGAGATTTCCTGCCAAGCGTGCTAATAATTCTTCTTTCGACGGTAGTGTGGCTAGTGTTTCAATATATGCCGCATCAATAACCTGATCTTCATATATTCCATTACGGACCGCAAAATTTGTGTCTTGTAAAGTATCTAAATAAGCAACTAACGCCTTAATAGCGGTAATCGGTTCGTCATACGCAAATGCTATCGCCGTTGGCCCATCAGCAAGCTCGCTGTATAGGGGTTTACCAGCCTCAGCTGCGGCTCGCCTTAAAAGAGTATTTTTTATAACTTTGACCTCGACCGACGAATTAGACATTGCCTGCCGAAGGGCTGTCTGATTGGAAACACTTTCACTTGAAAAGGATGTCGCGATTGCAACTTCTGCTCTACTAATTCGATCCACGAGGTCAGCCACTTGCTGGACTTTACGTTCTGTGGGCACAATTCAACTCCTTACAACGATTGGCAGGAGATGAAACCGTAAACAACAATTCCTTAAGGAATTATCATTCTGAAATCTTCACCTGCAATGGTCCGGAAACAAAATCTATTTCCGAATTACTCAATCATGAACCATTGGTCTCTGGTCTTACCTAACTATTCTCTACAAGCAGACTGTGAACACTATCTGTATTTGTGACTACAGTCCACAGCTTTAACCTTATCTACACCACATCCTTAAGATCTTGAAGATCCAATCTCACTCCACGTCCCATCGTCGACGAGATACTCGCCCCTCGAATAAGTTCGCCCTTAGCGCCGCTTGGTCTGTTTCTTTCCATCTCTGAAATCAACGCTCGTAAATTCTCTTCTAATGCAATTTCGTCAAAAGACGCCTTGCCAATTACCGCATGCACCCCATTATTTCGATCTAGGCGAAAATCAATCCTACCAGCCTTGACTTCTTCAATCGCCTTGGGTATATCTTCACCAGACAGGACTGTGTTAGTCCTAGGGTTAGGCATCAAGCCTCTTGGACCAAGTACTCGGCCGAGAGATCCGACCTTCCCCATTAACTCACGTTGTGCAATTGCCACGTTGAAATCCAACATACCGTCTCGAACAGACGCCACCAATTCATCGCCACCCACGTAATCAGCACCAGCCTCACGAGCGAGAGTTGCCGCCTCACCCTCTGCAAAGACCGCAACTCTGACTTCCCTACCAGTTCCATGAGGGAGGCTGATTGAACCACGAAGTTGTTGATCTTGATTCTGACCATCTAAGGCTGTTCTAACGTGCAGTTCAACTGTCTCATCAAATTTAGCTGTCGAAGATTGCTTAACCAATCCAACGGCTTCACCAACCGAGTAATCATTCTCCGGATCAATAAGTTCACTTATTGCTTTGGTCCGTTTACTTGTTTTTGTCATATTGAATCACCTTACGTATCCGTGCATTCTGCTAGAACCTAATCCGATATTTCGATTCCCATTGAACGAGCTGTTCCTGATACCACGAGAATTGCCTGATCAATATCAGTTGTGTTTAAGTCAGGCATTTTAATTTCTGCAACCGACTTCAATTGATCACGAGAAATCTTGCCAACTTTTTCCAAGAGGGCGGAGGATGAACCCTTAGCCAAACCAATTTGTTTAAGGATTAATTCTGATGTCGGAGGCGTAGTTATAGTAAAGGTCAAAGTTCTATCCTCATATACCGTGACCTTAGCCGGTATAGTATTACCTTCTTGTCCCTTGGTTTGCTCATTGTATTGATTACAAAAACCTGGGATGTCAACGCCGTGCGGACCGAGTGCAGTCCCCACCGGAGGGGCTGGATTAGCTTTCCCAGCCTGTATGTGCATCGTTAAAACTGCCCTTATTTTTTTGGCCATTACCTTATTCCTTCTATTGCTTTTCTACTTGTAGGAAATCAAGATCTACTGGTGTCTCTCGTCCAAACATCGACACCATTACCCGAACGCGGCCACGATCAATGTCTATCGAATCCACTTCACCAAGCATGTCAGAAAATGGACCATCAATTACCAAAACCGACTCACCCACTTCAAATCCTATATTGAAAGTAGCCTGACCTAGCTCATCCTCTTTGATTAACTGATCAACTTCCTCATCAGGCATTGGAAGTGGCCTTCCAGTCTCAGAATTAGATGCGGCAAATCCAGAAACACTCGGAACATTCTTTACCGCGCGCCACGTATCATCATCCAACAACATTCTGACGAACACGTAACCCGGAAATTTCTTATGCGTCACAGTCTTTCGCTGGCCCGCCTTAATTTGAATTTCCTCGACCGTAGGAATAAACACATCAAAAATCCTGTCTCCGAGATCTAGTGTTTGAATTGCCTGTTGAATATGCTGTTTAACGTTTGCCTCGTGACCGGAATATGTCTGAACGATAAACCAATTACCGCCAGATATCACACCATCTGACCCAGTAGAATCTGACTCTTCACTAACAAATGATTCAGTAACCATAACTTTTACTCTCTAACGCGCACTCACCCAAAAATCTCTACTCATCTAAACTAACGGAACAGTGTTTGCTCCACTATCCAACTAAAAAATAAATCAAATCCGCCCAGTACCAAACCTAATGCAATCGAAACTAAAACTACAACTACCGTTAAATTTCCGACTTCCAAGCGCGACGGCCATGTTACTCGCCGCAACTCGCTATATATATCCATAATCCACTGAGGTTTCCACCAGCTTCCACTTCGTTGATTCTCAGCAGCTGGTGCTGATGTACTAGCACCTAAACCACCTCGAGGCGGAGTTGTTCCACGACTCTGGGTTCTTCGATCTGCCTTTGCTTGCTCTCTACGAGCTCTTCTTCCCATAGTTCATTAACGAGTCTGTTGGTGGACAACATGTTGCCGGCATTTCGGACAATACTTACGCAAACTGATTCGATCCGGATCATTCCGCTTACTTTTCATAGTTGTATAGTTTCGATCGCTACATTCGTCACAAGCTAACGTTATATGCTCTCGATCACCTTTTGCCATCCAAAGAACTCCTTGAGCTACCTATTCAATAATTGAAGTTACTGCCCCTGCACCAACTGTTCGACCACCCTC
>CAJXBM010000095.1:0-3112 GCA_913051185.1 uncultured Chloroflexota bacterium
AATGCTGAATTTACTCCGTCACTAGTTGATGCATGTATGGAATATGGTGTAAGGCCTGTGATTGGTACGTCGGGCGTAGACGAAATAACGATTGAGCGTTTATCGGCTTATTGTACTGCTAATAACTTAGGCTCAGTTTATGCAGCAAACTTTGCAGTGGGGGCGGTTATCTTATCTCACTTGGCGAAAATAGCTTCACGTTTTTTTGAGCGTGCAGAGGTCATAGAACTTCACCACGAAGGTAAAGTGGATGCGCCCTCTGGAACTGCTATCGCTCTCGCTGAGGCCATGCATGCGGGTAGGGGTTCTGACTTCATTTTCAATAAGCCCGAACTTACACATGTAGATGGCACTCGCGATGGTAATCTAGGAGGCGTCGGAATTCACTCAGTGAGATTGCCGGGATTTGTGGCATCCCACGAGGTTATTTTTGGAGACGCAAGTCAGACCTTGACGTTGCGTCACGATTCAATTGGCCGTGACTCTTTCCTGCCGGGTGTTAGTTTAGCGATTAGAGAAGCATTAAGGCTTAATCACTTAGTGGTTGGGCTGGAGTCACTCATAGGGTTGGAAGAAAATTAGCTCTAATCTAGATATCGAGAGTAGCTTCTGAAGCGTTGCTCATAATAAATGCTTTTCTTGGTGGCACTTCTGTGCCCATGAGCTCCTCAAATACAATATTTGCGATTTCGGCATCTTGAATTTGCACCTGACTAAGTGATCTTGTTTCTGGATTCAAGGTCGTATCCCATAGCTGCTCAGCATTCATCTCGCCGAGACCCTTGTAGCGCTGCAGATTGACCTTTACGTTATCTAACTTTGCGACATAGGCGTCTCGTTCAATGTTCGACCAAAGCCAGGCCTTTGTGCGGCCGTGGCTGGCTAAATACAGCGGTGGCTGAGCTATATATAGGTAGCCATGTTCGATTAATTCAGGCATGTGTCGAAAGAAGAACGTTAGAAGCAGCGTTCTGATGTGAGCACCATCAACATCAGCATCTGTCATGATGACTACTTTGTGGTAGCGTAATTTTTCGACTGTAAATTCTGTGCCGAAATTCGTACCTAGAGCTGTGATGAGATTATGAATCTGTTCACTTTTCAACATTTTATCTAATCGAGCTTTTTCGACATTTAGAACTTTGCCCCGTAAGGGTAAGACCGCCTGAGTGTGCCTATCGCGTGCACTTTTGGTCGTTCCTCCGGCGGAGATACCTTCAACGATATAGATTTCAGATTCAGCTGGATCCTTGCTTGAGCAATCTGAGAGTTTACCCGGAAGAGTAGATCCTTCTAGCAGCCCTTTTCGTTGAACGAGATCACGTGCGCGTCTTGCAGCCTCTCTAGCCTGCGCAGCACGCTGTCCTTTTTCAACTATTTTTCTCGCGTATCCAGGATTTTGTTCCAGGTATGCCTTGAGTGAATCACTGATTGCCGACTCCACTAATCCCTTGACTTCTGGATTTCCAAGCTTTCCTTTTGTTTGACCTTCGAATTGTGGATTTGGGTGATATACGTGTATGACTGCGGTTAAACCTTCTCGAACATCTTCACCCGTGAGATTGCCATCACCGTCTTTGATCATTTTCGCAGATTTCGCATAATTGTTTAAAACTTTTGTGAGTACGGAGCGAAATCCAGCCACATGTGAGCCGCCATCGATCGTTCGAATTACATTAACGAACGAATGGATTGACTCATGATGACTGTCTGTATATTGCAGAGCGACTTCACATTCAACTTTATCTTTTTTCCTAATGACAATTGGCTCTGGGTGTAAAACCTGACGACCAGAGGTCATTTTCTGAACAAAAGCCTTAATACCGGAGTCAAAGTAAAAAGATCGCTCCTGAGTATTTTCTCGATAGTCGGTGAGTCCAATTCTTATTCGACCTGTCAGATAGGCCATTTCTCGAAATCTACCAGCCAGAGTCGCGAAGTCCATGCCTTGCGAAGACTCATTATGACCTTGATCCTCCACGTCATCATCATCGACATATGCAGGGGTAGGCGTGAAAATTTCCGGATCAGGAAGAAATCGAATCGTAGTACCCACATCCGAGAATCCTGAAAGTTTAGCCTTTTTGCTTTTCGTGAGCTTCGTAACCGCTACACCGCGTTCATATTTTTGATAGTGCACTGTTCCGTTACGCTGCACTTCTACTTCAAGCTCTTCGGATAGGGCATTTACTACTGAGGCCCCAACACCGTGAAGGCCTCCTGAAAATCGATAAGCCCCATCACCGGACTCGAGGTCATCGGTATCGGCATTTTCGTCCGGTTCAAATTTACCCCCTGCATGGAGAGTTGTTAGAACAGTTTCCACCGTTGAGAGCCCCGTACTGGGATGTTTTTCTACAGGTATTCCTCTTCCATTATCGGACACACATATATGTCCATCTGCTTCGATCTTTACCTCGATTTGATCACATTCACCTGCCAGCGCCTCATCAATCGCATTGTCCACGATTTCGTAAACCAGATGATGAAGGCCGGTTTGCCCGGTGCTTCCGATATACATCCCCGGACGCATCCGTACAGCCTCGAGACCTTCGAGAATTCGAATATCTTTAGCTCCGTATTCGGAGCCCTTACCTTTGTTTTTTGAGGATGATTTAGATTTACCGGGGGTTGATTGTTTGGAAGTTACGATATCTAGACCTCATTTTTCTGCTGAATGAATGAGTCCCCCAACTCATATGTCAGTCTAGCATGTTGTGACCATAAAGTTTTGTGTAAAGACAGCTGTAAATCAAGCTTGCGAGACTAATCCTCGATGATTTTTGAAGCCTATTCACAGCACAGGTACGCTGGAGACTCGCACGTTATACAATGCAGTCAATACTCTTTGGGAGATGACTGTGGATAGTTCGGCTCGATGGTTTCTTGCGGGTATATTCGTGTCGCTCATAAATACAGCCTTTGTGGCTCTATTTATTTTTGGACCGCGGTTACCAGAAGTTTTTGAGGTGCTTTCTTCGACTTCGAGTTCATCGAGTATAGGAGAAATGTCTCTTCCAGCTAATGAAGTTACATATAGAATCGTCGTTATTGATCAGCGAAGTGACGTTGTTTTCTGGGAATCAGGATTATCTGATGATGCTATTAATAA
>CAJXBM010000096.1:0-3024 GCA_913051185.1 uncultured Chloroflexota bacterium
ACATATCAAAAAAACCAACCGCGCCCGAATAAGAACCTCTACGGTCAGGTTCTAATTCGTTAATGATTTCCATCGCCCGCACCTTCGGGGCTCCCGAAACCGTTCCAGCTGGAAAAGCCGACCGCAAAGCATCGTACGCCGTGATCTCATCCTGAAGTTGACCAGTCACATGTGATACTAGATGCATTACATGTGAATAATATTCGACATCAAACTGCTGAGTAACCTGCACAGACCCCGGCGTCGCTACTCGACCAACGTCATTTCTACCGAGATCTAAAAGCATCACATGTTCTGCAAGTTCTTTAGGATCATTACTAAGTTCTTCTGCAAGTGCTATGTCCTCAGCCTTGGAAGAGCCTCGAGGCCTCGTACCTGCTATCGGGTGCACTTCGACTAGCCCATCTTCAATATTCACTAGCAGTTCAGGGGATGACCCAACCAAATACGTTTCTTTAAATCGTAAAAAAAATAAATAAGGCGATGGATTAATCGCACGCAAGCTTCTATATACTTCGAAAGGCGGAACACCTGTATTCCTCGACAACCGCATTGAAAGTACTACTTGAATAACATCGCCATCAACAATGTATTTTTTAGCCTGCTCAACCGCATCGATATATTCGTCTTTTGACCAATTCTGCTCAACTGGCGACTCTACAATCTCAGAAGTCGGGCTATATGGAAGATTGCCAAGCGGCATCGTTAAATTCTCTATCAGTTCATCTATTTCGCCTATCGCCTGATCGTAATTAGATCGCCGATCGCCTTCGAGTCGCACATGGGATACAACCTTAATTGTGTTCCGCACATGATCAAACACCAAAAGATTTTTGATGAACATAACCTTTGAATCTGGCATTGTAATTACGAAAGGTTTATTTGATTCCACACGTGGTTCAAAATGGGTAACACATTCGTACGCCAAATAACCAACTGCTCCACCATGAAATTTTGGTAAGTCATCAACGGGTGCTGCCCGCCACTCGGCCAACTCATCTTGAATTGCTATAAGTGGATCGCCCGAATTGATTTCCGATGACACTACCTTGTACGGATCTGTTCCAATAAACGAATATCTACCATGGCGTTCACCGCCCTCCACTGATTCTAAGAGGAACGCGTACTCACGATCTTGTGCAACTTTTAGATAGGCTGAAACCGGAGTTTCCAAATCGGCTCGCACTTCTCGGAAAATTGGTACGACCGTATATGGATCAGAAAGTTCGAGCACATCGTCTAGTGTTGGAAAATAAAGATTAATGTGGGAAGAATTATCTCTATGCATATTCATCTGTCACCTCGCGGCCCATAAGATAAACAACTAGAAATAGGTTTGACAATCTTAAAATACCGATATTTATAGGGCTCAGGAGCAAAGCCAATTGCGGGATGAAGCGCACAAAAATGTATATGCTTGAATCATCCCAAATACCCCTATTTAAGCTAGTAAGTCGTCAGTTCTTGAGTAAAGCCTATCCGCATAATAGAGAAGCGTCAATTTGATTTCAATTTATCCGAATGATGCCGTAGTAACTGAACCAGTTCCCTGACTGTCCGTGCCAAATCATCTTCGTGGTTCACTAACACATGACAGAATTCTCTGGCCGTCCGAATTTCTTCTTCAGCCACGGCAATTCTTGTCTCAATAACTTCAACGGATTCCGTCGCTCTCCCTTTTAATCGGTCTCTCAATATATCTAATGATTCGGTCTCTAAACTGACAAAACAAGCTTTCTCGAAAATCTTGGATAGTGATAAGGCTCCTTGCACATCAACTCGAATAACGACATCATTTCCAGCTTGAAGGGCTGCATCTACACTTTGCCGCGGAACCCCGTATCTATTTCCATAAACGTAAGCATTTTCTAAAAGGTCCTGATTATCTACATGTTCTTGAAACTCATCAGGAGTGACAAAAAAATGATGAATTCCCTCTATCTCACCGGGTCTTGGTACACGAGTCGTCATAGTTGGAGGCCTCAGAATTGGATAGTCAGAGTCAATAAGCATATCCACCAGCGAATCCTTGCCGACACCAGATGGTCCAGTCAAGATTAGTAAATTAGACATAGTGTTATCAAGTATCCTAAATCGTATTGCCGCCACATACTCGCTCGAACTCAGACCAAAATGCCGGGTAAGAAATATTCACTGCGCTTGCATTAGTCACATAGGATTGCCCTTCAGCCAAGATGCCCGCCACTGCCGCCAACATTGCCATACGATGATCCCCATACGAATCCGAGATAGAAGATGTCAATTCAGTATCACCTGTGATCACGAATCCATCATTCGTTCCGACAATATCAACCCCAAATCCTTGCAAAATATCGACAGTGCGTCCAATACGATCTGTTTCCTTCTTGCTTAGCTCCGCAGCATCTCTAATCAATGTCTGACCCGAAGCTCTTGAGCCAGCTAAAGCAACTAATGTTAGTTCATCAATTGATCGCGGTATCAGTTCACCTTCGACGATTACCCCACGTAAACTAGAACTCTTGACTAACAAGTCCGCGACCGGCTCACCACCCACATTTTTTTCAGAAACAATTGTTATATTTGCACCCATCATCTTCATAATGTCCAGGATTCCTGTCCGAGTTGGATTGATTCCCACACCTTGAAGTACAAGTTCAGCGTCGTCGTGCAATGTAGCTGCGATAATCCATGGCGCGGCCGTCGAAATGTCGCCGGGGACCGTAATATCAATCGCTGCAAGTTCCTTTTCTCTTTTAAGAAGCTTCACGCTGTGCCCGGACAGCTCCGCTGGATATACGAACTCGGCTCCCATTGCGGTTAAGAGTCTTTCTGTATGATCGCGTGATAACAAGGGTTCTTTGACCGTTACACCTACACCTGCAGAAAGTGCACACAACAATACAGCGCTTTTTACCTGAGCCGATGCCACACCTGTCTCAATGACCGCATCTTCTCTCATATCAGAACTAGGCGAAACACTAAGGGGTAATAAATTATCACTATTAACTGCTTTTATCGAAGCGCCTATTAGAGTTAGAGGAT
>CAJXBM010000097.1:0-2992 GCA_913051185.1 uncultured Chloroflexota bacterium
TCAATGGGTCTTACGATTATCGCAGTTGACGCATATGGCTTTGGATCTCGAGAGCTTCCAGATGATCGTGGCCGATTAAGGCCACAGAGACCAGACCTTCTATTCAGGACCCGTGACCAAAGGATACAAGCTGTTCAAGATTTGATGAGGACGGTTGACTATCTAAATCAAAGAGATGATATTGACCCGAATTACATCGGATACCTTGGAATATCTATGGGAACTCGGGTCGGGGTGCCATTCATGGGGCTTGATCCTCGAGTGAAAGTTGGCGCTTTTTTTGTCGGAGGATCTGGCACTTATGCGAGATTCCATACTGACGAAGAGGACTGGAAGCATCTCACGATGGATGAAGTTATTACATTTCACTTGACTGATCCGGCCAGATTCGCTGGTCTAACGAACGGCCGTGCCACTCTTTGTGCGAATGCCAACAACGACGTCCTAGTGGGATCAGCTGCTGCCCATCGGCTACAAGAATCATTCTCCAAACCTCACACAAATATCTGGTTCGATGGAGGACACGGAGACACTCCAGATCAGGTATTCCAGCGAGCATGGGAACTATTTGCCGAAGCGTTCTCACTCAACTCGTGATTACAAACTCATTAAGCCTCTAGAAGTCAACTCCGTCAAAGTCATCTAAATCATCAAGGCTATAATCTTCGCCTAAAAAATCCTCAGGTTCGCCATCGCCCAAAGCTGCATTAGGCGGAGCATCTTGTAGCACAGATACACGCTGCCATACAACGCGCTGCCCGAGTTTATTACACAAGGGACAGATGGCTTCCGAATCTCGCTCAGCAACCTTCCGCATCAAATCAAACTTCTTCGAACAGGCTTCGCACTGATATTCGTATATTGCCATATCACTACCTCATTCCAAACTAGATCGAAAAGTCGATTGCAGCCTGAGCTGCTGCCAATCTTGCTATGGGAACACGGTATGGAGATGCTGACACATAATCCAAACCAATGCTGTGGCAGAAATATATTGAGGACGGGTCTCCACCATGTTCACCACAGATTCCCATCTTGAGATCCGGTTTTTGTTTCCGGCCAGCCTCAACAGCTTGGACGATAAGTCCACCAACACCAGCTCGATCAATTTGAACGAAAGGGTCGCTCACCAAAATACCTTTTTCCAAGTAGTCTGGCAGGAATTTTCCTACATCATCTCGCGAGAAACCAAACGTAGTCTGTGTCAAATCATTCGTACCAAAGGAAAAAAAGTCGGCGTGTTCTGAGATTTCGCCTGCTACGACGCAAGCCCGGGGAACCTCAATCATTGTTCCAACCAAAAAATCAATCGCGCACCCTCGCTCTTGCAACACAGTACTCGCAGTTTCTTGCACCAAAGCTCGCAGTTGCTCGAGCTCAGAGCCAAGCCCTACCAAAGGGATCATTATTTCCGGCTCAACACCGATGCCCCGAGACGTAAGATCACAGGCAGCTTCAATAATCGCCCTCGTCTGCATCTCGTATATTTCTGGATATGTAACAGCCAACCGAACACCCCTATGCCCAAGCATTGGATTGACCTCTTCGAGTGCATGTACTCTACTCGTCAATTCAGTCACTGAAATATTTAAGGCGACAGCAAGATGTTCGATCTCTGAGCGGGACTGAGGAAGAAACTCATGAAGAGGTGGATCTAGTAGTCTGATTGTCACAGGAAAGCCGGACATTGCCCTCAATATGCCGGTGAAATCCTCTCGCTGATGAGGAAGTAGCTCTTCCAAGGCATTAATTCTTTCAACATTATCTCCGGCCAATATCATTTTACGAACCGAATGAATTCTGTCTGACCCAAAAAACATATGCTCAGTTCTACATAAACCAATCCCCTCGGCCCCAAACTCACGAGCCTTTCTGGCATCATCTGGGGTGTCTGCATTTGCCCTAATTTTTAGAGATCTACTAGCATCCACCCAGGTCATAATCTTGTCATACTCAGCTGGAGGCACGGCCTCCATCAAGGGGGCAGCTCCTAGAATCACCTCACCAGTACCACCATCAATAGAAATAACGTCGCCCTCTTTGACAACAAGCGTCCCGTCTGTGCCTTCAATTGAAAATCTGGAATTTTTATAGTCAATTCGAAGATCATTACAGCCCGTAACACAAGGTAAACCCATCCCGCGGGCAACTACCGCCGCATGAGACGTCATGCCGCCGCGAGCAGTTAGGATCCCTTTCGCAAGATTCATTCCATCGATATCTTCTGGACTAGTTTCGTCTCGAACGAGAATGACATCGCTGCCTTCCGAAACTAATCTGGCTACATCTGTGGGGCTAAAAACCACTACCCCTACAGCAGCGCCAGGAGCGGCCGCAAGACCGCTTGCGATCACTTCATGCTCTATAGGTTGTTGGAAAACAGGGTGAAGCATTTCGTTAAGCTGGTTTGGATCCAATCGTTGGAGCGCATCACTTTGGGATAATATGCCCTCTTCGACTAGATCAGCACAAATTTTAACCATAGCTGCGCCAGATCGCTTACCTGATCTGGCTTGAAGAATCCATAATTTACCCTGCTGCATTGTGAATTCAATATCCTGCATATCGTGAAACGACGTCTCTAACAAGTCACATGCTTTTGCCAATTCAGTGAAAACTTCCGGCATTAATTCCTCGAGAGAATTTCCAGTCGAACTCGTTCCTGGTTCCAGTAAAAGAGGTTGCGGTGTGCGAATACCTGCCACGACATCCTCACCCTGAGCATTAATCAGATACTCACCAAATAGCCGGTTTTCGCCTGTCGAAGGATTTCTCGTAAATAAAACACCAGTCCCCGAATCATTCCCAAAATTCCCAAATACCATCGCCTGAACATTAACAGCCGTACCCCAGTCAGAAGAGTATCCATTCATAGACCGATAACTGACTGCACGTGGTGTTTCCCACGATTCAAATACCGCACCAATCGCTCCCCATAACTGTTCTGTGACATCCTCGGGGAATGATTCACCGGATCTCAAAACAATGAGTT
>CAJXBM010000098.1:0-2987 GCA_913051185.1 uncultured Chloroflexota bacterium
ATGGTATAACTTCGACTGCGAAGATCGGGTGCAACATCGCTGGGAAGATGACCCATTCCCGGCCAGAACGAATAGTTTGTACGTCCTCCCCGATGACGTTCTGCGTTCTCAGCAAATCGTGGTCCGAATCGATCATCTAGTGGAAGAACTTGGTTGGATTCAGCTTCAATCCACCATAAATCTTTTAGGCTTTCTAAACGTATAGCCTCGATATCTGATAAATCTGAGAGTTCATTAAAATCGTTATTGAGATCGTAGAGTTCCCAAATATCCTTCTCGAAAGCGGTTCCGGGCTCGTGGTAGGCAACAGCTTTCCAATTTTCATGAATTATTCCGCGGTGGCCGAACATTTCAAAATATTGCGTGGTTTTTCCTGTGACCGCCTCTGGATTATTTATAGTTTCGGCAAAACTAACACCAGTTGTATCTGAATTACTAACTAATTCAGTGTCGAGACCAATGAGTTCGAAAATAGTGGGCGCTAGATCACTTACATGACAAAATTGATGCCTTACCCCGCCTTCGTTGGTCGAACTGATTTTCTTTGGCCATGAGATCACTAACGGGTCTCGTATGCCACCTCCATGCGTATTTTGCTTGTACCGTTTTAGCGGTGTATTGGAGGCCATAGCCCAACCCCAGGGAAAATTACTGTGTGAGTTGGGTCCACCGATCTCTTCAATTTTTATAAGTTTCTCTTCCATGGACTCTCTTCTACCGTTAAAGGGTCCCATCGCATTCAAAAATCCGTTTGGGCCACCTTCTTGACTCGCTCCGTTATCGGAGAGCACCAAAATCAGTGTGTTTTCAAGAATGCTTGCCTCATTTAAAAAATTGATGAGTCCACCAAGGTGAGTATCGGTATGCTCAAGCATTCCTGCGTAGGCTCCAGCCAGACGGCTGAAAATTCGCTGTTCGTCAGCGCTGTGATCTGACCATCGTTGCACACGGTCATTTCTCGCAGGAAGCTGTGTTCCTTCGGGAGTAATCCCTAGATTGATTTGGCGAGCGAGCCGATCTTCGCGGGTGACATCCCATCCCTTTGCAAATATCGATTCATATTTATCAATTAGAGCTTTTGGGGCCTGATGAGGTGCGTGGCATGCACCGGGAGTGATCATCATGAACCAAGGAGTCATTGGCAGAGCAGCAATGTGGTCTTGAATATTTCGTGTTGCATGTGCGAACAGATCTTCAGTTAAGTGATACCCGGATTCAAATGTTCCTGGAGCCTCGATGTGACTGTTATCCATCACAAGTTCAGGCGAATATTGATCGGTTTCCGCATCCATAAATCCATAGAATCGATCGAAACCGCGGCCAAGCGGCCACCCATCGAACGGTCCCGTGGGACCAGTTTCTGTAAGTGGAGTTACATGCCACTTGCCAACCATGTAATTTCTATAGCCCTGTGTTTTAAGCGTCTCGGCTATTGTTGGCGCATCATGTGAAATTTTTCCTCTGTATCCCGGAAATCCGCTATCGAAATTTGCGAGGCACCCAACTCCAACCGCATGATGATTTTGTCCGGTGAGAAGTGCTGCCCTTGTAGTCGAGCACATCGCTGTTGTATGAAAGCCACTGTATCGAACACCTCGATTGGCAAGTTCATCAATAGTGGGTGTGTCAATTTCCGAACCGTAACAGCCGAAATCAGAAAACCCGACGTCATCAAGCATTACCAGTAGTACATTGGGACTACCTGGTGGTGGTGATAATTTAGCCGGCCAGTTTGGCTCGGGCGAATCATATCGATTCATTGTGACCTTCTTCCGATAATGCCGCTTGCTATTGTCCGAGCACGAATTGTGGTGGATGATCGGCGATCACATCTTCGTTTAACTGTGCACCCCAACCAGGACCAGGCGGAATTTGGAGGCAACTTGCCTGGATATCAGGTTTCCATGTCAAAATATCATCTTTCCACGGAACATCATCAATATCTATCTCCATTACACGGAAATTTGGTAACGCTGCACAAAAATGAGCGCTCATTAAGCTGGACAAGTGTCCGTAAAAATTATGCGGTGCGCAGTTGATTTCATAAGCCTCAGCCATAGCAGCTATTTTGTGGCCCAACCATGCCCCATTCCACGGAATATCGATAATGGCTACATCAACTGATTCTCTTTCAAAGAATGGTTTGAACTCTCTCAAGCCAAACAGAGATTCACAGGATGCTATGGGGGTAGCAACGCGTTCCCTAATAGATGCTAGGGCTGCAGGATCGTATAAATCTATTTCGATCCAAGACAAATCGAGGTCATCTAATCCGGTTGTAACTTGCCGGTATCCCTCAGGTTTGAAATTAAAATTCAGATCAAGTCGGATTCCGACATCAGGTCCGGCACCGTCGGCCATCGCCATAAGCTGATTTCTTAACTCGTGTACTAAACCGGAAGGAGGATTTAAGTCTGGCCAACCTGGGGCACTCGCAAAACCTGGCCCGTGACGTCCAATTTTCCCGTCTTTATCGAACACGATCATATTAGTTTTAAGACCCGTGAAGCCGGCTTCACGAACGCGTCGTCCAAGTTTGGTTATGTCGTCGATAGTTTGTAGTGGTTCGACACCACATAATTCAGCAATCTCAGGATTTATAAGGTACGTACCGCAATGACTCCAGTAGGCAGGTATTTCCTGTCTTATTGCGCCTCCAAGAAGTTCATACACAGGCACGTTAAGAGCTTGGCCTTTTATATCCAGAAGCGCATTTTCAATCGCTGCTATTGCCTGTTGATTAACTCCGCCAGGCGCTTGCCGTGTTACTGCATAAAGATATTGATGAATACGCTCGTGTCCCATCGCATCCATGTCTTTTATTCGATCAATTAAACGTGTTATGACACCTGACAACCCAGGACTTCCGTAGCATTCGTTAAATTCTGAAATACCTATTATGCCCTCATCAGTTTTCAGTTTAAGAAAGCTAAAATCACGCCAGCCAGCATTACAGTGAAGGATTTCAGATTCAACAACTCGCATGG
>CAJXBM010000099.1:0-2496 GCA_913051185.1 uncultured Chloroflexota bacterium
CACCCTTTTATAGTTGATTAACAAATTGAGGTTTTATGACTACCGATCACGATCTGCCACTCAAAAAAATATTGCCTATTAGTAGCTCGACATCAAACGAGGGCGCTTTGACTATCGGCGATTGCTCAACAAGAGATCTTGCAAATGAATTTGGTACCCCACTCTACATATACGACGCAAAAACACTAAGAAATCAAGCATCGGAGTATATAAAGGCCTTCAATGCAAAGTGGCCATATGGAGTGGAAGTTCATTATGCGTCAAAAGCATGGATCAATGTTCCGATGGCTCAATTCCTAGCAGGTGAAGGACTTTCTTTCGATGTCGTGTCTGGAGGTGAAATGGCTGTTTTACAAAAAGCAGGCGTTGATGTCTCTCAATCTGCATTCCACGGGAATAACAAAACAGCGAATGAGTTGCGAGAAGCCTTAAAAAATAAATTAGGTCAGATCGTTATAAATAGTGTCGATGAAATAGACTTGCTTGAGTCGATTTCTGAAGAAATGGGAATAATTCCAAAAGTAATGCTCCGAATTTCACCCAGTGTTGATGCGCATACTCATGCGGCCACTACTACCGGACTTGTGGATTCTAAGTTCGGCGTGGCAATTGAAAATAACGAGGCATATGAGGCTTGCATACAAATTAGTGAGGCAAAGCATTTAGATTTTCGGGGAATCCATATGCACCTCGGAAGTCCCATATTCGGAATGGAACCATACATAGCTGGCGTAAAAGTAGGTGCACAATTAGTACGACAGCTTCTAGACATAGGCATCCTCATATCTGATTTTTCTCCAGGAGGAGGCTTCGCGGTCGCGTATACAAACTCGGACGATCCACCTGAACCCTCGGCATATGCCGATGCAATTTGCGACACGCTTGCAGAGCAGGCTGATCAGCTGTCATTTCCTCCTCCACGACTAATCATTGAACCCGGTAGATCTCTCGTAGCTAGAGCTGGAGTCGCTCTCTACTCGATTGGGTCGAGAAAAGAAATACCTGGTATTCGCACTTATGTCGCGGTTGACGGTGGTATGTCTGATAATATCCGTCCTGCCATCTATGGCTCACAGTATGAGGTAATGGCTGCAGAGCGACCATTCGATCCAGCCGAAGAGACAGTAACTATTGCAGGAAAATTCTGTGAATCAGGAGATGTTCTCGCACGAGACGTCAAATTGCCCGTCCTCAAAAGAGATGAACTGATTGCTATTCCCGCCGCTGGTGCATATCAGTTGGCAATGGAGTCTAACTACAATCTCTCTCTCAAACCGGCCGTTATTATGGTCGAAGACGGCAAAGCTTACGTGATACGGCGAAGAGAAACCTATGATGACCTCACAAACCTAGATGTCACAAATCAACTCGGTCCGCTAATATCATCGACTGACAGTAGGTAGGAGTTGAACCTTGTTGTTTGAGAGTCAAACTAGTATTGAGTCTGAGAGGGAAACAACTAATTGGGCTATGTATGGAGCTGAGGAAGCAGTGGCGCTCTTACAGCGAGATATCGAAAATAATAATTTCAGCCGAAGCTATCTCATCACTGGACCTCAAGCTGTTGGTAAGAGAACACTCGCAACCCAATTTGCTCAGGCCATCTTTTCGCCAGAAGGCAAACTGAACGCTGCCTACTCAATTTATGACGCAATTGAAAAGGGCAGTAAGCGAGCATTAGAAAGTGACGAACCCAATCCGAATCCGTTTGGCGATGTGCAGTGGGTGCGAATCGGTGGCGACTGTGACGGTTCATGCAGCCCGCACGCAGCCAAATCTATTGGTGTCTGTCAAATTCGAAAAATGAACATCGATATGAATACAAAATCATTCAACGGAAGTCACAAAATATTTATTATTGATTCGGTAGATGACCTGAGTCGTGGTGATGAACAAGCTGTTTCAGCTTTACTTAAGCACCTTGAAGAACCACCACCCAATACCACAGTACTCTTACTTTCAGCTAATCCAGACAATCTTAGGCTCACCATAAGATCACGTTGCCAATTAGTCAAAATACCGGCAATGTCCAAAGATTTGTTAGCGGACGCGATTGTAAAGTCCAATTTGACTGAGGACATTCGATCTGCCGAAAAATACGCAACAATTGCCAAGGGACGCTATGGACGTGCATACACCCAACTAACTGATCCGGCCTATGAAATAACCCTTAACTCAATACTAGAAGATATAGAAAGGCTTGCTCGTGCCGGAAGTCAAGACCGGATGGAATATAGTGAAAGACTCGGTAAAGCTTGGCGGAACGAACGCGAAGTGGTGCTTGAAACACTAAATATTTGGAAGGCCTGGTGGCGTGAAGCACTCCAGATAGCTACTAATGTTGTCTCTATAGAACATTCTATTTTCCACCACACGTTGGATTCAAAACTCACCTCGCAAATTGCACTCAGGGCACTTACGGCACTTGAGCAAGCTGAAAATAATCTTCAGGTAAATGTCAACGCACGACTTGCACTAGACATGATGATGGTAGAT